>NZ_JBKJWH010000019.1:0-43807 GCF_046716805.1 Mycetocola sp.
TTCAGCGCGTACATCGCCGCCCCCGCCGTCGCCGAGTTGCAGCGGGAGCATCCGAAACTCACCGTCGAGATCATCACCGTCACCAGGCCCGTGCTCCAGCACCGGTCAGGACTCGACATCGAGGTCGTCGTCGGCGAACCGCACGCGCACCGGGTCGAAGCGGTCGAACTGGGGTCGTACATCCTCGGCATGTACGCGTCTCGCGACTACCTCGCCGAGCACGGCGAGCCGACCCACGTGAGCGAGCTGGCGGAGCATCCGCTCGTCTACTTCGTCGACTCGATGCTCCAGGTCGACGCCCTCGACGCGCCGCGGCGGCTGGTGCCGACGATGCGGGATGCCTTCACCTCGACGAACGTGTTCGTCCACGTCGAAGCGACGCGGGCGGGCGCCGGAATCGGATTCCTGCCCTGCTTCATGGCCGACCGGCATCCAGACCTGGTGCGACTGCTGCCCGAGAAGATCCAGGAGCGGCTGCCGTACTGGATGGTGCTGCGCCCCGATTCGCTGCGCCAGCCGGCCGTCGCCGCGGTGGCGAGCGCCCTGCGCGCCCGCACGAAGGCGTTCGAGCCGGAGCTGCTTGGCCGGGCCTAGATACTCGAGATTCTGCCGTGGTCACCCGTTACGGACGGAAACACGCGGCGCGCCGCATGTTTTGGGCCGGAACGGGTGATCTCACCCGCTTTCAGGCGGCGGACGCGGCGCTCTGCCGTGCCGCGCTCAGGCGTCGCAGCCGGGGAATCGGGATCCGGTAGTTGATCGCGACAGCCGTGCCCGATCCGTCGTCGTGGGACCAGCGGAGGAGCGCCCGATTCTCCTGCGGGTCGCCTTCCAGAACCTCAGGAAGGCCCGCCAGGGGAAGGAACCCGCTTGCCTTCAGGCTCAGGCCAAATTGTTCGGTCCAGAAATACGGTGTGAAGTCGAGCTCGGGAGCTTCATCGCCCTTCACCAGGGCGAGTGCCGCAACCTTGCCTTGCTCGATGGCGCTGGTCCACAGCGGGATCCGTTGGATGCCGCGTGAAGTCGGGAAAGCCGCCAGGTCGCCGGCCGCCACGATGTCGGGCCGCACGCGTCCGCGGCTGTCGACGGTCAGTTCGCCATTGACGAGGAGGCCGCTTGACTGCAGCCATTCGGTGTTGGGTGCGTCGCCAACGGCGCTGATCACGAGCTCCGCTTCGAGCTCCGTGCCGTCCGCCAGGGCGACTCGGGAGACCCCGTCGCCGTGGCGAACATCGACCGCAGGCGACGACGCGAGCCTGAGCCTGCTTCGCCGGGCACCGGAAAGGAAGACCTGGGATAGGTGGAAGCCGAGCTGGCGGATGAGAGGCTCATCGCGGGATGCCAGGGTGACGGCACAACCGGCGGCGAGGCATCCTGAGGCGATTTCCATGCCGAGCGCACCGCCACCGAGCACGACGACCGACGGCTTGTTGCTCAGCCGATGCCGCAAAGCGAGTGCGTCGTCGAGGGTGCGGAGAGTCAGTTCGCGGTCGTCGCCCGAGCCGAGGCGTCGCGCGCGGGACCCGGTGGCGAGAACCACCGCGTCGTACGGGACCTCTGTGCCGTCGGCGAGGTGCACCACCTTTTTGTCGACGTCGAGCCGGGACGCGCTGACGCCCAAAATCTCACTCGCTTCGTGTGTGGGGGCGGGCAGCCGGTGCGAGCTCATCTCCCCGCCGTCGAGAAGCGCGGCCTTCGACAGCGCCGGGCGGCTGTACGGCGAGTGGTTTTCGTTCCCGACGACGGTCAGTTCACCGTCGTACCCGGCGGCCCGCAACGAGTCGCTCGCCGTGAGGCCGGCGATCCCGTTGCCGACAACGACGATGCGCCGAAACCCTGACGATGTCATTCGAGCCGGAGGGCGGCCACGGGGCAGACGCGAACCGCCTGATTGGCGGCATCCCGATCGGAATCGGTGTCGACGGTCTCGACATCGAGGATCAGCTCGCCCTCATCGTCGAGGTGCATCAGGCGTGGGGCGGCCTCCTCGCAGAGCCCGTGGCCCTCGCAGCGGGGTCGGTCGAGGATGATTTTCATGATGCCTCCTGTCGCGACATGGCGGCCCTGCCACATCGACTCCGGTAAGTGTCACCCCCCGCGCAACGTGCGTCAAATGCATGTTTGTCATCGACTACATGCCCGAACCGAATTACCGGCTACGCTGGTGGCCAGCTTGCACCAGCTTGCACCAGCGACGAAGCAGTGAGGAATGCACATGGCAACGAAGCCAGAATTGTTCTGGGCGGTCAAAGACAGCCTGATCGCCTACATCGAAGCCCTCGATGACGGCACGGTCGAAACCCTGGAGCCGGCGAGCAGGGAGGGCGGCGGGTTCCGGTTCCCGGGGCGCCAGGAGTCGGGTGACCGCGATGACGACAGCCTGCAATTCCTTGGAACCGTGCGGTTGACCGGATACTGGGGCGCCCTCGACATCGAACTGCGCGACCCGAGAATCGAACTCGCCGGGGAGCGCGGGACACTCCTGGTCCGGGAACGCGGTGGTCTCGACGCCGATCGCTTCCTGCCGTTCGCCGATCTCGTGCTGCAAAACCGGATGACGGACCTCGATTCCGGCGCGAGCTCTCTCGAGGCGACCGCCAGCCTGACCGGTCAGGGCCAGATTCTGATGGGCGGCCAGTACCGCGTTGGGCAAGCTCTCAACCCCCTCCGCGTCACGTTCGCGCCGGGCGATGAGTAACGAGGAGCGCGACTGGCGAGGCGACGTCGAATTCGGCCGTCTGGCATCCGTCGATCTCAACCTTCTCGTTCCGCTCCTCGCCCTTCTCGAGGAAGGATCGGTGACGCGAGCTGCCGCGCGGGTGGGGATGTCGCAGCCGGCCATGAGTCACGCGCTGCAACGCATGCGACGGCTGATGGGCGACGAACTCATGGTGCGGCAGGGAAGCGGCATGGTGCTCACGCCGCGAGCACTCGAACTGATCGCGCCGTTGCGCGGGGCGCTGCGAAGGACGGCGCGGTTGGTGAGTTCGTCTGTCTTCGACCCCGCTACCGATCGCCGCGAGATCACGATGGCGATGACCACCAGCACCGTCTTCGTCATCGGCAGTGCCATCGCACGCCTGCTGGCCGAGCGGGCGCCGAACATGGTCCTGCGGTTCGTCACAACCACGATGAGATCCCCGACGATGTTCACCGACGACGGCGTGTACGTGACGCTTCTCTCCGAAGGATTCGCTTCGCCATATCCGCGTGAGCGACTCTACGAGGATCGGTGGGTCGTCATTGCGTCCGCGGATACCCCGGCAGGTGCGACCGCCAGGGAGCTGCTCGAGACTCAGCCGCACGTCGTCTTCGACGCGTATCCGCAGCGACTTCTTCCGTACGCCATCCTCGATGAGGAGAATGTGCCGTACTCGGTGCGGAACAAGGTGACCGATTCCCTGCTCATCCCTCACCTGGTCGACGGAGCCGGAGGGGTGGCGCTCGCACGCCACCGGGTGGCATCCGCCTTCAGACGATCCCTGAACCTGCGCGTCGAGGAGTTTCCCTTTCCGATCCAGACCCTCGGGATCGATATGGTCTGGAACCCACGGTTCGGCGACGAGCAGTTCCGAACGTGGATGCGCGGGCTTCTTACCGAAGCCGCCGCGTCCGTGCCGCAGGGCTGAGGCGGCACGCTATTCACAACGTGCATGGACCTCATGCCAACGATTCACTTGATCTATGTTCCCGGAGTCCGTTGACTGTCGGTACCGGGCCGGTGCCGGGGAGGCGAAAGTCAGGGTTGACCTCGTCCCCGCAGCGGTCTGCCGAATACAAGCGATCCGCACGACCAACCGGCTGGGTGGATCGGAACCCATCACGTGAGGCATCCCTATGAATTCTTCTACGATCGTCGCATCCGACATCGACCTCTGGTCGGACGAGGTACTGGCGAACCCGTATCCCACGTTCACCGAACTTCGGGAGCAGTCCTCCGTCGTGCGGCTCGACACCAATGATGTGTGGGCGCTGACGCGCTACGAGCCCATTCGCGACGCTCTGGGCAACTGGGCGGTGTTCTCATCGAACTCCGTCGCGTTCAACGACGCCATGAACGGCGCCCTCGTCGGTACGACGATGGCGACGGATCCTCCGGACCACACGGCCCTCCGCGCTGCGCTCACCGAGAATCTCTCTCCGCGGGCCCTCCGGAAGATGAAAGCCGGCATCGACGAGAAGGCAGACGTCCTGGTCGCCGGGCTGGTTGAACGCGGGTCGTTCGATGCCATGGATGACCTCGCCCGAGCGCTGCCCTTGCAGGTCGTCGTCGACCTCATCGGGGTGCAGGGGGATGTCCGCGACAAGGTGCTGGGCTGGGGCGAAGCCGCCTTCAACGTGCTCGGCCCGATGAACGCACGCACGGCAGAGAATTTCCCGATCGCCGGTGAATTGTTCCAGTGGGCGAGTACCTTGCAGGGCACCGACCTGGCCGAGGGCAGTATGGGGCGCGCGATCTTCGATGCAGCGGCCCGCGGCGAGATTCCCTTGGAAAATGCGGGACAGATCATCCACCAGTACGTCGCAGCGGGGATGGACACCACCATCGCCTCGCTCGGTAACGCAATTGCCCAGTTCGCGGCGCACCCGGATCAGTACGAAATCCTGCGGCAGGACCCGTCGCTGATTCCCTCCGCGTACAACGAGATCCTCCGATACGAGGCGTTGATGCTCGCCGAGGGACGGCTCGTCACAGCGGACACCGAGGTTGACGGAACTCTCATCCCTGCCGGTGCGCAGGTCGCGATTCTCTTCGGAGCCGGCAACCGGGATCCTCGTCACTACGAGAACCCGGATGAGTTCCTCGTTCGACGGAACCCGGTGGATCACCTGACCTTCGGGTACGGAGTTCACAGCTGCGCCGGACAGGGCCTCGCCCGACTTGAGGCGTTCGCGATGCTCGACGCGCTCGTCCGCCGGGTGAGCCGGATCACCGTCGGCGAACCGGTGCGCAAGATCAACAACGCGAGCCAGAGCCTCGACAAGCTGCCGGTGCTCGAGTTCGTGCCGGCCTGACGCCGACCAGCGAGGGAGGCCTTCTCGACCCGCCTCCACCGCGCGCCAGGAGGCCCGTGCCCGCGTCGAAACACGCGTTCCGGACGAAAACATCCCGCGCAACGGGTGTTTCCGACCGGAACGCGTGTTCTCGCGATCCGGGGTGCCGATGAGTGGCGTTCCGCCGACGACGATCGCCGCGATGGCATCCAACTCGTCGAGGGTGCCGTGCGTGGAGGTGCCTGCAGTGGTGCGGCTTTCGTCATAGGTGGGGGTGGGTTTCGGCGCTGCGGCTCCTTCTCATGCGCCGGTCGGTGGGCTGCCAACGGCCCCGTTCGCAACTTCGGAGATTTCCGGCGGGCGGGCACATTTCGGCACGAATCCGTCACAAACGGCCCATATCTCCGCAGTTGGAAACAGGGCTTCTCGCAGCGACTCGGGATACCGTGGGACCATGCCCCACCTGACCCTCGACACCGCGGTGCTGACGCGCGCCGAGTGGCAGGCGCGCGAGGCAGCCCACGCGGAGCGCGCGGACGCCCTCACCGCCGACTGGCGGGTGCGCGTGCAGCGGGGCGAGAAGCATCCGATCGAGGACTTCCTCTTCACCTACTACCCGTTCAAGCCGAGATTGTTGCGGCGCTGGCACCCGGGTGCGGGAGTGATGCTGACGGATGCCGCAGCGCTCGATCGTGCGGACTGGCGCTGGTACCGCGCGAACAACGACGGGCTCGCCGTCGATGCGGCGGCATTCCTGGCCGCGAACGGCTCGTCGGTCGACTTCATCGAGAAACTCCTCAGCCGGACCGCCGCCCGGGTCAGCCAGTTCGGCTGCTTCGGGCTTCACGAGTGGGCGATGGTCTACCGGCAGGGCGAGCACCGGCATCCCGTTCCGCTGCGGCTGGGGCAGGCCGGCACCGACGCGGTCGTCGAGTCGCACCACATCGGCTGCTCGCATTTCGACGCCTTCCGGTTCTTCACCCCGGCGGCCGTACCTCGAAACCGCCTGCAGCCGACCCGGGAGACATCGTCGGAGCTCGAGCAGCCGGGTTGCCTGCATGCCGGCATGGATGTCTACAAGTGGGCCATCAAGCTCGGCCCGCTCGTGCCGGGCGAGGTCCTGCTCGAGACGTTCACGCTGGCCCGTGACATCCGCTGGCTGGACATGCGCGCGTCGCCGTACGACATGGCGCCGTGGGGTGCGGAGCCCGTCGCGATCGAGACCGTCGAGGGCAAAGCCGAGTACGTGCGGCAGCAGCGGGCCTTCGCCGAACGGTCGAACGCGTTGCGCGCACGGATCGTTGCGGCGATCCAGGTGGCTCGGGCGGCCGTCTGAGATGAGTGCGCCGCCGACGCGGCGACGTGGGAGGATCGACGGGTCGCCCGCCGGCAGCGAAACACACCGCAACGTGCGTGCATCCGAGACCGCTGTGGCGCTGACCGCCCCCGGCGGCACGACCATCACGGTCGGGCTGCCGTCGCCGTCCGCGCTCGCCGAGGTCTCACCGCTCGGCCTGGTCGCCGAAGCCCGGACGATCGTCGGGAGCTATCTCGGCTCGGCCGTTCCGTCGCGGGACATCCCGATCTTCGCGGATCTGTGGCGCGCGGGGCGGCTCCCGGTGGACAAGCTCGTGTCGGCCGAGATCCGGCTGGACGAGGTCAACGCCGCGATGGACGCCCTCGCCGACGGGCACGCGTTGCGGCAGATCATCGTGTTCTAGGGCTGGGTCCGCTCGGTGCCTTCCGGCGGCACCGGGCGCGGCACTACACTTCAGCCACATCCGTTCCACGGAAGGACACAGCATGGTCCCCGAGATCAACTACTGGGCGGTACTCCTCGCCACGCTCTCGAGCATGGTCGTCGGCTCGATCTGGTACACCCCGAAGGTCTTCGGCAACTACTGGATGGAGGCCGCGAACGTCACGCCATCCGGGAACTCGAGGGACGCCATCCGGCCGATCCTGCTCACCCTGATCGTCAGCTTCGTCACAGCCTGGGTGCTGGCCGGTGCCACATACCTCTCCTGGGACTTCTACGGCGGCAGCTTCTTCGTCAACGCCCTGCTCACCGGCATCATCCTGTGGGCCGGGTTCACCGCAGCGCGTTTCATCACCCACGACGCCTTCGACGGCCGGCCCACCGGGCTCACCGTGCTCAACGTCGCCCACGAGTTCGTGACCATCGTCATCATGGCGATCATCATCGGGGTCTGGCCCGCGTAGTCCAGCAACAAGCGGATGCCCCGGGTTCGCCCGTCGCGCGCGAGCTCAGGCGGTGTCAGGCAACGGCCGCGGCGCCTTGATGCGCGCGGCGATCGTCACGAGAAGGATCACGGCGACCATGAGAACGGATGTGATCGCTGTCGGCACCGAGACGAGGTCGCCGCTCAGGCGCCCAACCGCGACCCAGGCGATGCCCCAACAGAGTGAGGCCGCTGGAGCGAGCCGGCCACGGCCGTAGAGGGCGAGACCGACCCCGATCACGCCGGCGATCGCGATCAGCAGCACACCCCACATGTCCGGCGACAGGCCGAACCCGGAGAACCCGATGGCGGTGAGCACCGCCGCCGTGTTGGCGACGGTCGCAATCGTCACCCAGCCGAGGTAGAGGCCGATGGTGCCGTCGGTCACGATCGCATCGACGAGGTTGCTCGGCCGCGACGCGAGCGTGAGTCGAAACGCCCAGATCAGCACGATCAGGAGCAGCACAATGATCGGCACACTCGCCCAGAGCAGGTCGAACTGCACACTGAGGATCCACGCCGCATTGAGAACCAGCGACAGCGCGATGGGGTAGCCGAGCCGGCGGTGCCGTCCGTCACGGGACTGGGCAGGCAGCAACTGCCAGATCGCGTAGGCGATGAGGCCCGCGTAGATCACCGACCAGATCGCGAAGGCGGGGCCTGCCGGGGCGACCGGGGTGGCATCCGCCGAGAGGGCACCGCCCGATGCTTCGGCGATCGGGGTTCCGCCCGCTGCCCCGGAGCCGATGAACGCGCCGGCGATGGCGAGGATGGCGCTGACCACGACGACGATCTGGCGCAGTCGGTCGGTGGACTTCATGGCGGTCCTCTCCGCTGCGGCCATTCGACCGAGCGTGCGTCGACCCTAGCAAGCGCGAGCACTTTCGGCACGGGTCTTGCGCCGGATGTCGTCGGTGCCGGCCAGCGCCGGGCCGCGTCAGTCCTGTTCGGTGAGCTACGCGGCGCGACCCATGTCGCTCTTCTTCGGTCCACCGTTCCGGGGCGGACCGGCGACGACAGCTCCGGTCGGGATGGTGCTGTCGCGAGCGACGCGTGCCCCAGCGCCGATCTTCGCCTTCGCGCCGATGCGGGTGTGGCTGCCGATTTCGGCTCCGACGCCGACGATGGCGTCAGCGCCCACGTGGACGTTGGCTCCGACGAACACTCCGGCGGAGAGAATGGCGCCGCGGTCGATCCAGCTTCCGGCACCGATCCAGCACCGTCCGGCGAGGGTCGCGCCGGGCTCGACGTATGCGGTGGGTTCGATCCAGGTCGTCGGGTCGACGGTGGCGGTCTGCGCGACGAAGCCACGACCGTTGCGATGGCGGCGGTACTTCGCGATCTCGCCCGCCCTGGACTCGATCTCCTCAAATACTTTGCTCATGATGCCTCTCAGCACACCGCACGGGGGACTCCGATTTTGTGCGCTACCAGCATCAACGGTGCAGGTCAGCGCCCGATTCCTGCTTTCAGCGCGCTCTCAGTCAGATCGTTCGAGCTCGAAATACTTCCTCGGCGATAACGAGGTCCTCCCACGACATTCCTGAGCTCTTGAACACCCGAGGGCGCATGCGGTCGACGGATGCCGCGCCCGTCGCCAGATCCCGCAGCGGCACGAGCGAGTCCGTGGACAGCAGCCCTTCGGCTCGGGGGATGAGCACGTCGCCGGCCTCCCGGAGGGCGACGGCGAGGTCCTCGACCACCACCTGCGCGCGCGCCATCAACGCCGAATCGAGCTCGCGCGCATCGGGCTCGTGCGAGCCGACCGCGATCGTGCACGAGTCGCTCGGAACCGTCGATCCGTCGAAGAGGGGGGTTCGTGCCGTGGTCGCGCACACGATGAGCTGAGCGTCCCGCACCGCGTCCGGGGTGCCCCTCGCGGCAGAGAAGCCGGCGTCGGTGAGCCGGTCGACGAGGTCCTCGGCACGGCCGGCATGCCGCGCCACGATGCTCACCCGGCCGATCGGCCGGATCGCGTTCATCGCCTCGACGTGGCCCTCGGCCTGCGGGCCGGAGCCGAAGACGACGAGGTGCTCGATCGTCTCAGGGGCCAGGTAGCTCGCAGCGGCGGCGGAGACGGCCGGTGTCCGCAGCGTGGTCAGCGCCGTGCCGTCGAGCAGGGCGATCGGGGTCAGCGTCCGGGCATCCATCAGAAGATAGATGCCCTGGATTCGCTCGAGCCCCAGCGCCGCATTGCCCGGTGCCACGGTGGCGACCTTCACGCCGACGGCATCCGCTGACTCGGACGGCATGAGCAGCAGTTGACCGTTCCTCTGGTCGAGGATGCTGCGCGGCGGGTCGGTTGCAGGGTCAGGGCCGGTGGCGAGGTGGCGGCGGAGAGCATCGACGGCCGACGCGTAATCGACGGCGGCGAACACCTCGTCGGCGGAGATCCAGGGCAACGCGGTCATCGGAGCAGGAACCCTTCGCCCACCGGGTCGGCCGGGTCGAGGTGGAAAACGTGGTCACCGGTTCGGTACGCCATTCCCTCCACCTCGGCGATGACCCCGACCCCGCCGGGCACAGCGGCGGTGCTCGATCGGACGCGGCCCAGGAAGCGAGAATCGACGATGGAGTCGTGGGTGAGGACCTGGCCGGCCCGAAGCCGCCCATCCGCGGCGAGTTCCGCGACCCGAGCTGCGGTTCCTGAGCCGCACGGCGAACGGTCGACCCTGCCGTCGGCGAACACGGTCATGTTGCGCTGGTGCGGGCCATCGGCGCCGTCGCCGAGGTCCTCGAAGAGGATGCTGCCGTACACCCCGCTGAGGCGGTCGTCGGTCGGATGCTGCGCCAACGGTGAATCGTTGAGCGCCCACTTGATCTCGCGGCCGAGTTCAAGCAGCGTCGAATAGTGCTCGGGCCTGACGCTGAGGCCGAGCTGAGCCACATCCACGCTCGCGTACAGCGCTCCGCCGAACGCGAGCCCGGCCGTGATCGACCCGTGCGAGGTGGCGACCGGCACCGCTCGAGCGACCCGGTAGGAGGCGACGTTCTCGAAGACGACGGAGTCGACGCGTCCGCCGACGGTCCGCACGTGAGCGACCACCCGACCGGATGGGACGTCGATGCGAACCGGTGTCACGGCATCCGGCTCGGCAGCTACCAGACCGCTGCTGACCGCCCAGGCGCCGAGAGCGATGGTGCCGTGGCCGCACGCCGTCGAGTAGCCGTCGTTGTGCCAGAACAGGACTCCGAAGTGTGCGCCGTCGTCGTCCGGCGGAACGAGAAAACCGCCGTACATGTCGGCGTGGCCGCGCGGTTCTCGGCAGAGCAACCGGCGAATCGCGTCCAGATCAGGTGATTTCTGCGCCGAGAACCGACGCTCGGCGACGGTGGCACCCATAATGGCAGGAAAGCCGTCCACGACGATCCGAAACGGTTCTCCGGCGGTGTGGTAGTCGATTGCCCGAAGCGAAACAATGGTATGGCACATATCATGATGCTAGTGAGCGGCCCGGCATTAAGCGATGATGTCGGCCCGGGCGGAGCGCCCACCGAGGAATGGAGAGAGATGACCAGCCGAACGATAGGCAAGATCGTTCAAGCCGAGAGCCTGCGCGGGAGGATCGGCGAGTCCCTCTCCGCCGCCATCATCTCGGGTGAGTTGGCGCCAGGCACCCTCGTCTCCGTTCCGACGCTCGCTGCCCAATTCGAAGTGTCTGCGACGCCGGTCCGCGAGGCGATGCTCGACCTCGCTCAGCGCGGATTCGTCGAGCCCGTTCGCAACAAGGGGTTCCGGGTGACGACCGTGAGCCTGGAGGAGCTTCGCAACATCATCGAGGTGCGGCAGCTGCTCGAAGCGCCGGCGATGC
Organism: Mycetocola sp.; assembly: GCF_046716805.1. Lineage (GTDB taxonomy): Bacteria > Actinomycetota > Actinomycetes > Actinomycetales > Microbacteriaceae > Mycetocola_A. The sequence continues at coordinate 11,051 of NZ_JBKJWH010000019.1, forward strand.
GAACGCTCGCCGGTGAACTGTCGGCAAGCGACCTGCGCCCGTGGCGTGACCTGGCGGCCACGATCACCGGGCACGCCGAGCGGGGCGAGCTGACCTCCTTCGTCGAGAACGACAGGAATTTCCACCTGGGACTGATCGGACTGCACGGCAACAGCCGCCTCGTCGCGATGGTGCGGGAACTGCGATCCCAGACCCGGATGGTCAACCTCGCCACGATGCGCGAAAGCCCCGAACTGGCCCAATCCGCGCGCGAGCATCACGAGATGCTCGACCTGATCGAGGCCGGAGAAGGCGCCGAACTCGAAGAGCTGACCGTGCGACACCTGGCCCATGTCGTCGCGTGGTGGGGAGAGCCGAAAAGCTCGCACTGAGCACTCCTGCGAAAGCCTTGACGCGCCGAAGGTGACATGTCATATTGTACTGGCGCCAGATTTGCAGCGTTGAGCGGATGCTCTCGACGTCACCCGGCTGTCACATCAAAGGAGATGCAGGCAATGAAATTCAGAAGACACAGCACCGTCTTGATCACAATCGCAGCGGCGGTTCTCTTGACCACCTCGGGATGCAGCGGTGGGCTGCTCGCAGGCGACAGCGGCTCGGAGGGTGAGAGCGCCGGCCCGATCAAACTCGCCATGGTCATCCCCATCTCCGGGAGCAGCGCTCCGACCGGTGAGTACATGCAGAACGGCGCCCAGCTCGCCGTCGAGGAGATCAACGAAGCCGGCGGCGTTCTCGACGGACGCGAACTCGAACTCGTCGTCGGCGACGAAGCGTGCGACGCCCAGCAGGCTGTCGCCAGCGCAAACAAGGCCGTTTCGGGCGGTGCCGTCGTTTCGGTCGGCGGGTACTGTTCAGGTGCCACGCTGCCGCAGCTGCCGATCTTCGAGAAGGCCGGCATCCCGATGATCGTCCCGGCCGCGAACTCGCAGGACCTGGTCAACCAGAAGCTCAAGAACGTGTTCATGATCAACGGAACAGGCAAGCAGCAGTCCACGGCAGCACTCGACTTCATCAAGAAGTCGGGCTTCACCACGGTCGCTCTGGTTGATGACAACACCAGCTACTCCAAGGACATCAACACCGAGACCGCCAAGCAGATCGAAGAGGACGGCTCGGCAACCGTCGCCCTCAGCACCTCGGTCACCGCCGGAGAGAGCGACTACTCGGCAGTCGTCCGCGACATCATGAACGCCAACCCTGAGCTCGTCTACTGGACCGGCTACTACCAGGAGGGCGGACTGATCATCAACCAGCTCAAGAAGGCCGGCTTCACCGGTCAGATCATGGTCGCCGATGGCAGCGTCGACCCCTCGCTGTCGGAGATCGCCGGTGAGGGCGCCGAAGGCGTCTTCGCCACCATGACCCAGACCCCGGACACCATCGAAGGCGCCGAAGACTGGATCGCCAACTACGAAGAGAAGTTCGGCTCGGCTCCCGGCCCGTACTCCACCCAGTCCTACGACGCCGTGCGTCTCGCCGCTGAAGCGATCGAGCAGGCCGGTTCGACCGACGGCGACAAGATCATCGAAGCCCTCGAGGGCATCGACGGGTTCGAGATGTTCTCCGGCCCGCTGAAGTTCACCCCTGAGCACACGCTCTCCAGCGGTGGGTTCGTCATTCTCGCGATTCAGGATGGCAAATTCGTTCTCGAAGACGACCTGTCCTGAATTGAAACGGATGCCGCGTCGCTCGTCGCGACGCGGCATCCGCTCACTGCTTCTGTGAAACGGATTACCCCATGATGCAACTCATCTGGGACGGGCTCTTCGTCGGTTCCTTCTATGCCTTGATCGCGCTGGGCTACAGCATGGTCTACGGCATCATCAAGCTCCTCAACTTCGCCCACGGCGACCTGTACATGCTCGGCGCCTTCATCGGTTTCGCCGTGCTGTCGTCGCTCGGCGGCATCCCCGCCTCCCTCTCGATCGGCGCCCTGCTCGTCGTGCTGCTGCTCAGCATGCTGCTCACCGGCACAGCCGGTGTGCTGATCGAACGCTTCGCCTACCGCCCTCTGCGTGGTGCGCCCCGGCTGGCGGTGCTGATCACCGCGGTCGGTGTCTCGTTCTCGCTCGAGTACGGCATCAGTGCGATCGCCGGACCCAACCCCCGGTCCTTCCCGATCCGCCTCGAGGGCGAGGTCTTCGACCTGATCGGCGCTCGCGTGTCTCTGCCGCAGATCGTGCTGATGATCATCGCCGGCCTGCTGATGATCGGCCTCAACAGCTACATCCAGAACACGTCGACCGGCCGTGCCATGCGCTCGATTGCGCTCGACCGGAACGCGTCGCTGCTGATGGGCATCAACGTCAACTCCGTGATCACCCGGACGTTCTTCATCGGCTCGGCACTCGCCGGTGCCGCCGGTGTGATGGCGGGCGCCTACTACGGCAAGATCGACTTCCTGATGGGCTTCATCATCGGCCTCAAGGCCTTCACCGCCGCTGTCATCGGCGGGATCGGCAACATCAAGGGCGCCATGCTCGGCGGCCTCGTGCTCGGGTTCGTCGAAGCGTTCGGCGCCCAGTGGTTCGGTGGCCAGTGGCGGGACGTCTTCGCATTCGCCGTGCTCATCCTCTTCCTGACCCTTCGGCCGACAGGCATCCTGGGCGAACGAGTGACGGAGCGTGTCTGATGAGCGAGAACGTCGACACCACCCTCGCGCCGAAGAGAATCCGGCCGCCGTCGAACCTGCTGTCCCGGTTGTTCGAAAGCAAGATGCTCGGCTGGATCGCCCTGGCGATCGCGGTTGCCGCGCCGTTCGTCAACGCGTCGCCCTACGCGCTGAACATCATGACCACCGCGGCGATCTTCGTCCTGCTCGCGTCCGGCCTCAACATCGTCGTCGGGTACTGCGGTCTTCTCGACCTCGGTTACATCGCGTTCATGGCGGTCGGGGCGTACACGGCGGGCATCGTCGCCAAGGCGTTCGAACTCCCGCTCCTGTTCACCATTCCGGCCGTGCTCGTCATGACGGTTCTCGCCGGCCTGATCATCGGCGCGCCCACCCTCCGGCTCCGCAGCGACTACCTCGCCATCGTCACCCTGGGGTTCGGTGAGATCACCCGCATCACCGCGAACAACCTCGCCATCACCGGTGGACCGTCCGGCATCTTCGGCATCCCCGGCATCCTGAAGATCGGCGATGTCGACTTCCAGCAGCCGGCGATCTTCTACTACATCACCATCTTCGTCGTCGCCGCCTTCGTGCTCGCGGCCGCGCGGCTCGGCAAGTCTCGGCTGGGGCGCGCCTGGCGGTTCGTCCGTGAGGACGAGGACGCCGCTGAGGCGATGGGCATTCACACCTACAAGGTGAAGCTCCTCGCCTACATCTTCGGCGCGATCTGGGGCGGCTTCGGCGGTGTGCTGTTCGCGGCCCACCTCTCCGCCGTCTCGCCGCAGAGCTTCGTCTTCCTGCAGTCCGCCCTCGTGCTCATGGCCGTGGTGCTCGGCGGCATGGGCAACATGCGCGGTGTCGTGCTCGGCGCCCTCGTCATCAGCCTGCTGCCCGAGTTGCTGCGCGACCTCGCCGAGTTCCGGTACCTGGCCTTCGGCATCCTGCTCGTCGTCGTGATGGTGTTCCGCCCGCAAGGCTTCTGGCCCGCGCGCGGGTACGAACCTGAGCGGAAACAGGCCGAGGACAAGAAAGCAGCAGCAGTGGCGGGGGAACAGCGATGAGCGCCGTCCTCGAGGTGAAAAACCTCCAGATCGCGTTCGGCGGCGTCAAAGCCGTCGACGGCCTGTCCTTCGACGTGCACGCCAAGCAGATCGTCGCGGTGATCGGGCCGAACGGTGCAGGAAAAACCAGCGCGTTCAACTGCATCACCGGCTTCTACAAGCCGACGGCCGGTGAGGTGCTGCTGAACGGCAAAGCCATCACGGGCAGACGGCCCGCCGACATCGCCGCCGCCGGAGTCTCCCGCACCTTCCAGAACCTGCGGTTGTTCCCCGACCTCACCGTGCTCGACAACGTGCGTGCGGGTATGCACCTCTACGGTGGGCAGAGCTGGGCGGATGCCATCTTCCACACTCCCCGGTTCAAGCGCAGTGAAGCGGGGTACACGGAGGAAGCACACCGCTGGCTGGACTTCGTCGGCTACGCCGGACCGCGTGGGGTTCCGATCCGGAACCTCGCCTACGGGCAGCAGAAGCAAGTCGAGATCGCCCGGGCGCTCGCCCGCAAGTCCGATCTGCTCCTGCTCGACGAGCCCGCTGCCGGGCTCAACTACTCCGAGAAGCAGCGGCTGCTCGAGTTGTGCAACCGGATCCGGAACCTGGGCACAGCCATCGTGCTGATCGAGCACGACATGGGTCTGGTCATGGAGGTCTCCGAACGGGTCGTCGTGATGAACTTCGGCCGGGAGATCGCCGAGGGCACTCCGGCCGAGGTCAAGGCGAACCCCGCCGTGATCGAGGCGTACCTGGGCCGCGACGAAGACGAGGAGGTGCAGTCGCATGGCGATGCTTGAATTTCACGATGTCGAAGTGTTCTACGGCAAGGTGCAGGCGCTCCGGGGGATCAGCCTCACCGTCGACGAGGGTGAGATCGTCGCCCTCCTCGGCAACAACGGCGCAGGTAAGACCACGACACTGTCGACGGCCTCCGCCCTCGTGAGGCTGCACTCGGGAAGCATCCGGTTCGCCGGCACGGACATCAGCAAGGCGCATCCGTGGAATGTCGTGGACGCCGGCCTCATCCACGTGCCTGAGGGACGCCGGATCTTCAGCACGCTGAGCGTGCTCGAGAACCTGCAACTGGGTGGCTACCTCGTCAAGGACCGGGCAACCGTCGCCAAGCGCATCGAGCGGGTTTACGAGTTGCTCCCGCTGCTCGCGGAGCGCCGCACTCAGCAGGGCGGCACGCTTTCCGGTGGGGAGCAGCAGATGCTCGCCATCGGCCGTGGTCTCGTCGCCGGGCCGAAGATGCTCATGCTCGACGAGCCGTCGATGGGTCTCGCGCCGCTGATCGTGGCACAAGTGATGCGGGTGATCAGCGAGATCCGTGACCAGGGCACCGCCGTGCTCCTTGTCGAGCAGAACGCGCGAGCCGCTCTGAAGGTCACCGACCGTGCCTATGTCATCGAACACGGCGCCACCACCATCGAGGGCCGCGCGGCCGACCTGCTCACCGACTCCCGGATCGTCGACGCCTACCTCGGGAACGGATGACGGTGGCTTCCCCCCTCGTCCTCACCGCCGAGGATGAAGCGAAGCTGTCGGGCGAGCGCGGCCCGGGGGTGGCGATGGCCATGCGGATCGTCGTCGCGCTCGCGCGGGTGTCAGAGGCGACCGAGCTCATCGACGTGGAGTCCGCGCACATCGACAGCTGCCTGTACCACGGGCAGGCGGGGCTCGATTTCGCTGAGAAGCTGGCGCGGCTCGGTGCACGGGTGTCGGTGCCGACCACGCTCAACGTCAGTTCGCTCGACCTGATGCACCCCGGGCTCGTGCGCCTCGACCCGAACGAGGCGGCGGCCGCACGCCGCCTGATGGACGCCTACGTCGCGCTCGGCGCCCAGCCCACCTGGACCTGCGCCCCGTACCAGATCGAATCCCGGCCGGAAGCGGGGACAGACATCGCCTGGGCTGAGTCGAACGCGATCGTCTTTGCCAATTCGGTTCTCGGCGCGCGGACCGCTCGCTACGGCGACTTCCTCGACGCCTGCGCCGCTGTGACCGGCCGGGTGCCGCTGGCCGGGCTCCACCTCCCGGCGGAACGCGTCCCGACGCTCGCCGTGGACTGCTCCGACCTGCCCGCACACGTCCTCGACAGCGAAGCGGCCTGGGCGGCTCTCGGGTTCCTCCTCGGCCGGATCGCCGGCGAGGAGGTCAGCATCCTCACCGGCATCGACCCGGCTTCGGTCGACGAAGACCGGCTCAAGGCGCTCGGGGCGACCGCCGCCTCCAGCGGCGGGGTCGCCCTCTTCCACGTCGCCGGGTCGACGCCCGAAGCGAAAGCGGCGGGGTCCGCGTGGCCGCCGGACGGCATCCGTTCGACCGTGCTCACCCGCGGAATGCTCACCGCCGCTCGTGACGAACTGACGACAGCCGCGACGGATGCTCCGCTCGACGCCGTCTCGCTCGGCACACCGCACTTCTCGCTCACCGAGTTCGAAAAGCTCGCCGATCTCCTGCGCGAGCCCGGCGACTTCGCCGTCGCGGTCTGGATCTCAACCTCGCGGGCCGTTCTCGCCGAGGCGCGGGAGCGCGGGTTCCTCGACGTCTGCGAACGGGCCGGAGCGCGGATCGTCGTCGACACCTGCACCTACCTCGTTCCGATCCTGGCTGATTCGGTGCGGACGGCGATGACCACGTCCGGCAAGTGGGCCTGGTACGCGCCGGCGAACATGGGCATCACCGTCGTGCTCGGCACGCTCGCCGAGTGTGTCGCGTCCGCTCGCGCCGGGCGGGTGATCCGCGATGACACCGCCTGGTGACGGCCGCGCGGAGGCGATTGCGCTCTGCGCGGGCGAGGCCGAGGGCGACCTGTTGTGGCTCGACGAACCGCTGTCGTTCTGGGGCGGCACCGATCTCGCCACGGGCGTGATCACCGACGTCCACCACCCGCAGTGCGGCACCTCGCTCGCCGGCCGGGTCGTCGTGATGAGCGCATCACGCGGGTCGAGTTCGTCGTCGAGCGTGCTCGCCGAGCAGATCCGTTCCGGAGTCGGCCCGGCCGCGATGCTGCTCGCCACCCGCGACGCGATCGTCACGCTCGGTGCGCTCGCTGCTGCCGAAGTGTACGACGTGCGGATGCCGATCCTGCTCACGGATGCCGCCGGCATCCCGCGCGCAGGACGGGTGCGGGTGAGGGCCGACGAGAATTCCGGGGTCGTCTCCTGGGACGCTTGCGGAACATCCGCCGCTGTGTAGTATGTAACATATTACGAAGGGAAACACCGTGGACGTGATCATCGTGGGGGCCGGCATCGTCGGCGCTGCCTGCGCACGCGCCCTCGCTCTCGCCGGTTTCTCGGTCCTTGTCCTCGACCGTGGCACGACCGCCGGCGGCACCTCCTCGGCCTGCGAGGGCAACCTGCTCGTCTCCGACAAGGGACCGGGCCACGAGCTGGTGCTCGCGCAGTTCGCGTCCCGGCTGTGGGCGACGACCGCCGCCGACCTTTCGGCCGAACTCGGCGACGCGTTCCCGTCGATCGAATTCGAGCGGAAGGGCGGACTCGTCGTCGCGACGACCATCGACGGCGCCGAGTCGCTTCAGGCGTTCGCCGCAACTCAGCGCGGCGCAGGCGTCGACGCCCGTGTCGTCGACGCCGACGAGCTGCTCGAGCTCGAACCCGACCTCAACCCGGCCGTCGCGTCCGGCGTCTTCTACCCCGAAGACGCCCAGGTGCAGCCGACGATCGCGACCGAAGCGCTGATGGCATCCGCCCGTAAACACGGGGCACGACTGCTCGAGAACACCGAGGTCACCGGTGGGCTGTTCGACGACGGCGGAGCGCTGATCGGCGTGATGACAAGCCGCGGACCCCAGCGCGCGACCCGGGTGCTGATCGCCGCCGGCCCGTGGTCCGGTGACGTCGCGCACCGGATCGGCCTGCACCTGCCCGTCCGCCCGCGCCGCGGCGAACTGCTCGTCACCACCCGGATGCGTCACCGGATCTTCCACAAGGTCTACGACGCCGACTACGTCGGAGCGGTCGGCTCCGACGACCGTGCCCTGCAGACCTCGAGCGTCGTCGAGTCCACCGCGGGAGGCACCGTGCTCATCGGTTCCTCCCGGCAGCAGGTCGAGTTCGACTCCAGCCTGCGCGTCGACGTTCTCACCGAGGTCGCCGCGAAGGCGCTGCGCCTGTTCCCGTTCCTCGCCACCGCTGCCGTGATGCGCAGCTACGGCGGATTCCGCCCGTTCATGCCCGATCACCTCCCGGCGATCGGCGAAGACCCGCGGATGCCAGGACTCTGGCACGCGTCAGGACACGAGGGAGCCGGAATCGGGCTGAGCCTCGCCACCGCCGAACTGCTCCGCGACCTCTTCCTCGGTCGCACCCCCGAAGTCGACCCGACCCCGTACTCACCGGCCCGGGCGACGCTCGCCCCGCACCTCGAACTGGCGGCCTGACCATGACCGCTCGACTCCTGCCGTTCTCCGACGACCCGATCCGGCCGTCGGCCCCCGCAACCGTCACGATTCGACTCGACGGCGCGCCTCTTGACGGGGTCGCCGGCCAGAGCATCGCCGGGGTGATCCTCGCGAGCGGGCCGCTCGCCTTCCGCCGCACCTCCGTCTCGGGGCGCCCCCGCGGCGTGTTCTGCGGCATCGGCGTCTGCTTCGACTGCCTCGTCGAAGTCAACGGCGACCGTGACGTGCGGGCCTGCCAACGCCGGGCCGCCGACGGTGACGTCGTCGTCACCCAACACGACCCGCTGCCGGGGAGCACCGCATGAGCCACATCCTCGTCCTCGGCGCCGGACCGGCCGGCCTCGCCGCCGCACGCTCCGCCCGTCGCCGCGGTGCCACGGTCACCCTCGTCGACTCCTCCGAGCAACTCGGCGGACAGTTCTGGCGACACCTGCCCGACGCGCGTCCCGCTGCGAACGAACGCCTCCTCCACCACGGCTGGGACACCTTCCGCGAGCTCCAGGCCGACCTGCGCGCCGACGACGGATGCCGCATCCTCACCTCTGCGTCCGTCTTCGCGCTCGAGCCCGGTGACTCCGGTCCCGGCCGAGTGCACGTCATCGTCGGCCCGAGCGACGGGACCGGCCGCCAGCGCCTGGAGTTGTTCCCGGACGCGATCGTCCTGGCGACGGGCGCCCACGACCGCACCCTCCCTTTCCCCGGCTGGGATCTGCCCGGCGTCTTCACCGGCGGCGCCGCGCAGGCCCTCGCCAAGGGGGAGCGCCTCGCCGTCGGCCGCCGCGTTCTCGTCGCCGGCGCCGGCCCGTTCCTGCTCCCCGTCGCCGCGTCGCTCGCCGCGACCGGCTCCCGCGTTCTCGGGGTGTTCGAGTCCTCCCGGCTGCCGTCCCTGGTGCGGGGCTGGCTCCCGCGGCCCTGGCAGTTGCTGCCCGCAGCGAAGAAAGGTGCCGAACTCGCCGGCTATCTCGGCGGTCAGCTGAAACACCGGATCCCATACACCACCGGCGCATCCGTCATCGCGGCGCACGGAACCGACCGGGTCGAATCCGTCACCGTCGCCTCCCTCGACGCGAACTGGGCGCCGATCGCCGGCACCGAACGGAGGATCGCCGTCGACGCCGTCTGCGTCAGCCACGGGTTCACCCCGCGGCTCGAACTCGCGATCGCCGCCGGCTGCGACATCACCGCCGATCGATTCGTCGCTATCGACGACGCCCAGGCGACGAGCGTGCCCGGCGTCTACGCCGCCGGTGAGATCACCGGCATCGGCGGAGTCGACCTGGCCCTCGCCGAGGGTGCGCTCGCCGGCCACGCTGCGGCCGGCGGACAACCGTCGGACCTGCCCGGCGAGGTTCGCAAACGGCGGGTCTACGCGGGCTTCGCCCGACGGATCGAGGCGGCCCACGGCATCCGCCCCGGCTGGCCCGCCATGGTCACCGACGACACGATCGTCTGCCGGTGCGAGGAAGTCAGCTTCGGCGGCCTCTGCCGCACCGCCGAGAGCACCGGCTCGACCTCGCTGCGTTCCCTCAAGCTCAGCACCCGGGCCGGGCTCGGCATCTGCCAGGGCCGGGTCTGCGGTCGATCGCTCGAACAGCTGATCGCCCGCCGGCTGCCAGGCAACACCCTCGGCGATGCCGTGTCGACCGACCGCCGCCCGCTCGCCGTTCCCGTCCGCCTCGGCGAACTCGCCGCAGCCGCCTCTCCGTCCGACCCCTCTCCACTGTCCACCTCCACCCCACTGGCCGATCCTTTGAAAGGACCGAAATCATGACCACTCAGAAATTCGACCTCGGCGGCGTCATCGTCGCCACCACGCTCGCCTTCAAGGAGGACGCGTCCGCACCGGCCGGCCTCGCCGTCGACTACGACCGGTTCGCTGAGCACTGCGACTTCCTCATCTCCAACGGATGCCGCGGCGTCGGCCCCAACGGATCGCTCGGCGAATACTCCTCCCTCACCGACGATGAGCGCCGAAAGGTGATTCAGGTCGCGGTGGAAACCGTCGGCGACCGCGGACTCGTCGTCGCCGGAGTGCACGGCGTCGGCTGGCACCAGGCGAAGCAGTGGGCCGAATACGCCAAGGAAGACGGCGCAGACGGCGTGCTGCTGCTGCCGCCGACGCTGTACCGGGCCAACGACGACGAGGTCGTCGAGCACTACACCCGCGTCGCCGAGGTCGGGCTGCCGATCATGGCGTACAACAACCCGATCGACACCAAGGTCGACCTGACCCCTGCCCTGCTCAAGCGGCTCGCGGAGATCCCCGAGGTCGTCGCCGTCAAGGAATTCTCCACCGACATCCGTCGTGTGCTCGAAATCCAGGAGGTCTGCGACCTCGACGTCATCGCCGGAGCCGACGACCTGCTCTTCGAGTCCCTCGTCGCCGGTGCGACCGGCTGGTTCGCCGGCTACCCCAACGCGTTCCCCCGCGAAGCGGTCGAGATCTACGACCAGGTCAAGGCCGGCAACATCGCCGAGGCCCTGGAGCTGTACACGCAGCTCGTCGCCGTGTTCCGCTGGGACTCGAAGACCGAGTTCGTGCAGGCCATCAAACTCTCGATCGACATCGCCGGCAACAGCTACGGTGGACCCACGCGTCCGCCGCGCGGACCGCTCAGCGCCGAGAAGGAAGCCGCCGTTCGCGCGGACACGGTCAAGGCGCTCGACTACATCAAGAGCCGGTCACGAGTGAGCGCGTAACCACCCACCCGAAGCCGGGAAGGAGCACTGGATGCGTTCAAAACGCATGTTCACCGCGGTGGATTCGCACACCGAGGGGATGCCGACGCGCGTCGTCACCGGCGGCGTCGGCGTCATCCCCGGCGCGACCATGAACGAGAAGCGGCTGTACTTCATGGAGCACCTGGACGACATCCGTCAGTTGCTCATGAACGAGCCGCGCGGTCACGCGGCGATGAGCGGCGCCATCCTGCAGGCTCCGACCCGGCCGGACGCCGACTGGGGTGTCGTCTACATCGAGGTGTCCGGTTGCCTGCCGATGTGCGGGCACGGCACCATCGGTGTGGCGACGGTGCTGGTCGAGACCGGAATGGTCGAGGTGACCGAACCGGTCACGACCATCCGGCTGGACACCCCGGCCGGGCTTGTCATCGCGCGGGTCGCGGTGCCCGACGGCCACGCCGACTCGGTCACCATCGAGAATGTGCCCGCGTACAGTGTGCGACTCGATGACACCGTCGAGGTTCCCGGCTACGGGCCGGTTCGCTACAGCCTCGCGTTCGGCGGCAATTTCTACGCCATGGTCGACCTCGACGACGTCGGCCTGCCATTCGACCGGTCCAACCAGCAGGAGATCCTTTCAGCGGGGCTCGCGATCATGGATGCCATCAACGCGACCGACCCTCCGCGGCATCCGGAGATCGACGGGGTGAACCACTGCCACCACGTCGAATTCATTGCGAGCGGATCCACCGCGGAGCACTCCCGCCACGCGATGGCGATCTACCCGGGCTGGTTCGACCGGTCGCCGTGCGGCACCGGTACATCCGCACGGATGGCCGAACTGTGGGCCCGTGGCGAGCTCGACCTACACACCGACTTCGTCAATGAGTCGTTCATCGGATCACGCTTCGTCGGCCGGCTGATCGCCGAAACGACGGTCGCCGGCATCCCAGCCGTGATCCCCACCGTGACCGGGCGGGCCTGGGTGACCGGAATCGGTTCGTACCTGCTCGACCCGTCAGACCCTTTCCCAACCGGATTCCAATTGTGAGGCCGACATGTCCATGACCCCAGCAGAACTCGACACGATCGCCCAGCGCGCAGCGGATGCCGCCCCCGAGTGGGCGGGCAGGGAACCCCGCCTGCGCGCCCGGGCCCTCGTGGCCGTGGCCGACGCTCTTGAAGCGGCGCAGCCCGACCTCGTCGCCGTCGCCCGCGAGGAGACGGGCCTCACCGACGCCCGCCTCGGCGGAGAACTGAAGCGCACCGCCGTGCAGTTGCGGCTGTTCGCCGACGTCATCGTCGACGGCGGCTACCTCGACGTGCGGATCGATGACGCCGATGACTCCTTCGCGCTCGGCGTCCGGCCCGACCTTCGCCGTTACCGGGTGCCGGTCGGTCCCGTGCTCAACTTCGCGGCCAGCAACTTCCCGTTCGCGTTCTCCGTGCTCGGGGGCGACACCGCCTCAGCCCTCGCCGCAGGCAACCCGGTCATTGTCAAAGCGCACTCCGGACACCCTCGCCTGTCGGAGCTCACCGCCGAGGTCGCGAACCGGGCGCTCGCCGAGGTCGACGCGCCCGCCGGCATCCTGCAGCTGATCTCCGGCCAGGAAGCCGGAGTGACCATGCTCAAGGATCCAAGGATCGCCGCCGCTTCGTTCACCGGATCGATCCGGGCCGGGCGGATGCTCGCCGACATCGCCGCCGCCAGACCCGCGCCGATCCCGTTCTACGGAGAACTCGGCAGCGTCAACCCGGCCTTTGTCACCGCGGCGGCGATCGCCGAGAACGCGGACGCGATCGCCGACGGTTTCGTCGCCAGCGTCTCCGGTTCGGCCGGTCAGCTGTGCACCAAGCCCGGCTTCCTGTTCGTGCCCGCCGGGCAGGGATTCGCCGAGAAGGTGGCGTCACGGGCCGGCGGAATCGCTGAACACCGGATGCTCAACCCCGGCATCGCCTCCGGCTACGGCGGCCGCAGGGACACCATCCTCGGCACCGACGGCGTCACCGCGCTCGCCGAGGGCGCCGTGCGAATCGATGAGGACGGCCAGGGCTGGGCGACGCCCACCTTCGTTCGCGTGCCCGTCCGCGACCTGGTCGCGCAGCGGGAACGCCTGCGCGATGAGGCCTTCGGTCCGCTCGCGATCGTGGTCGAGTACGACGACGAGTCCGAGCTGGTTCCGGTCGCCGAGTTACTGTTCGAGGGCAACCTCACCGGCACGGTGCACCTGGCCGACGGGGAAGACTCGGAGCCGGTCCGATCGCTCGTGCAGTGGCTGACCGGCCACGTCGGGCGAGTGCTGTTCGGCGGCTGGCCGACCGGTGTCGCCGTGACACCGGCGATGCAGCACGGCGGGCCGTACCCGGCGACGACGATGGACAGCGGAACGTCCGTCGGCACGGCCGCGATCTCCCGCTTCCTGCGCTCGGTCACCTACCAGAGCGCGCCGCAGGCCCTTCTGCCTGAGCCGTTGCGCGACGACAACCCGTGGGGTGTTCCGCAGCACCGCAGCCCGGCCGGGGAATCCCTGAGCTGGGGCAGCGCCGCGCTGTCGACTCGCTGACGGGGGCTGCCGCACGGCGTTGCGCGGGTGTTTTGGTGCTGCGCGGGTGCTTTTTCAACCGCGCAGCGACGGTTGACCAGCGCTACCCGGTTCGCGTGACAGCTGCGGGTGCCGCCGGACCTGCCGCGTGTCATCCGTCGATGCGCTCGAGAAGCGTCTTGAGCGCATCGCGGATGTCGTCGTAGTCGTTCTGGCCGGCCCGGCTCTCAGCCGAGATGACACCGCAGCGGTGAATTGTGGTGAAGTCGCCGATCGGGAACTTGTAGTGGCCCTTCGTGTCATCCGGATGCTCGTCGTCGACACCGAGGTACCAGTCTGAGTAGTCGGACCAATCGTGCTTGTCGAGGAAGGCGTTCTCCTTCTCCGCGGTCGGGGCGTGCTCGCTCCAGTCGTCCCGCTCGTCGCGCTCGACCTTCCCGTCGTCGACCAGCTTCTTCGCGTGGCGGAACGCCCGCTGGTTCAGTTTCACAGCCATGTGGCCTCCCTTTCTCCGCCCAGCCAAGCGGTGCAGGTACGGGCGCGCAACCCGGTTGGAACCCGCGCATAGGATTGGGCTTTCGGCTCGTCATCTCCAGTGATGCGTAGTCACTCGAGGAGGAGACAATCGTGGCGGAGCGCGACTCCAGGCTGTGGACGACCGGTTTCGTGCTGGTCGTCATCACCAATTTCTTCATCGCCATGGTGTTCTACCTGCTGATGACGACGATGGCGCTCTACGCCGTCGAGCGCTTCGACGCGAACGACGTCGGTGCGGGTGTGGCGTCGAGCTCGTTCATCCTTGGTGCCGTGATCGCCCGCATCTTCGCCGGCAAGTTCCTCGACTTCGTCGGTCGGCGACGGATGATCCTTCTCGCCCTCCTCGTCTACGTGATCGCCGGTATCCTCTACATCCCCGCCGACAACCTCGCTCTGCTGCTCGGAATCCGTACTCTCCACGGAATCGCTTTCGGTGTCGCGAGCACGGCCATTGCGGCATCCGTCATGTCATTGATTCCGCCGGGCAGGCGCGGCGAAGGAACGGGGTATTTCGGCATCTCAGTCACGCTGGCCACCGCTGTCGGGCCGTTCCTCGCTGTCGTCCTGATTCAGTCGGTGACCTATGAGGCCTTGTTCGTGCTGTGCTCGGCCTGCGCGGCGGTGGCGTTCGTCCTCGCGCTTTTTCTGCGGCTCCCGGAGTATCCGCCGACGCCGGAGCAGGTCGCCACCCAGTGGCGGATGCGCCCGACCGACCTGTTCGAGCCGGCTGCGCTCGCCGTCGGCAGCGTCGCCTTTCTCGCCGGATTGGGCTGGTCCGGGGTGCTGGCGTTCCTGAATTCCTTCGCCATCGAGGAGGGCCTGGTCTCGGCGGCCAGTGTGTTCTTCTTGATCTACGCGGCCGCGGTTCTGTTCTCCCGCCTCGTCGTCGGCCGGGTGCAGGACCGGTTCGGAGACAACGCGGCCGTCTACCCGACGCTGCTCGCCTACGCCGTCGGCCTCGCTCTGCTCGCCTGGTCGCCGAACTCGTTCGTTCTGGCGGCGTCGGCCGTGTTCATCGGCCTGGGCTTCGGCGCGCTTCTGCCGTGCACGCAAGCGATCGTTGTCACGATGTCTCCGCCGCACCGGATCGGCGTCACCACGTCGACGTTCTACTTCCTCCTCGACGCGGGCACAGGCGTCGGCCCGTTGCTGCTCGGCCTGCTGCTCGCGGTGACCGGCTTCCACGGAATGTACGCCGTGCTCGCCGTTGTGATCCTTCTCTCCGCCGTGCTCTACCACTTCGTGCACGGGTTCCGGAGATTCCGCCGAACCCCGTCCACTGCCTGAGCCGCCGCGCCTCGCGCGGGTGTTTCCGCTGTGGGCGGGTGTGTTTTTCACGCGCGCCGGGCCGTTCGACCCGCGCGGAGCATCCGGAACTACCAGCGCCGGCTGCTCGTCGAACGGCGGCTGCTCGTCGAACGCTGATCGCTCATGCCGAGGCGTCGACCGACCACGTACGCGTTGACGCCACCGAGCAGCAGCCAGCTCAGGCCGCGTCGCGCCGCGCTCTTCTCCGTACCGTGCCAGCCGCCGGTCACCTCCGCGTCGCCGTCGGGTGCCGGTCTGTAGAGGATGCCAGGGGTCGCCGCCGCGGACTGGTCGCGTGACAGGTGCGTCTTCTCGGTCTGCACAGCCATCTGAGCCTCCACGGCGACGGGTGTCTTGCGGTGCCGGCGCACCAGTGCCGGGCCGGCAACTCCGCCGACGATCGATGCGACGTTGACGAGGTGTCGCCTGCCTTGCCCGGTCATGACCTTGAGCGCCGCACGTGCCCCGTACACGTAGCCGAGGATGTTGACGTCGAGACCCGGCGGAGGTCACCGATCGGCATTTCGAGGAACGGTGCGAAGACGGAGACGGCGGCGTTGTTGACCCAGACGTCGATCCGGCCGAATTCGTCCACGGCTCGGCTGGCCAGCGCGTCGACCTGGTTCGCGTCGGTCACGTCGGTCGGTACCGCAAGAGCGCGACCGCCGAGTTCTTCGCACTCATCCGGCGGGAGTCGGATCAATGCGGGCGGTTCTCGCCCGTGACCGCAGCCGCGCGGGTGTTTCGGTGCTGCGCGGGCGCTTTTTTCCCCCGCGCGAAGCCGCCCGACCCGCGCGGGGCATCCGCGTCAGCGCGTCGTTTCGATCGTGATGCCGCCGTTCGTCGTCTGGGCGGTGATGGTGTGATCGGCCCGGCGGTCGCTCGGCACATCCTCGGTGTCGACGCGACCGTTGGTCGTGTCGGCCTGGATGTCGTACCCGGTGCCGTCATCGGGGACCTCGACGCGGATGGCCCCGTTCGTGCTGTTCGCGGTCACTTCATCGGGCGCCTCGGCGAACGACAGCTGCACGCCGCCGTTCGTCGTTTGCGCCTGCACCTCGGTCGACGTGGAATCCTCGACCTGGATCCGTCCGTTCGTCGAGCGGAGCATCAGCGCGCCGCTGGACTGCTCCACCTCGATGCTGCCGTTCGTGGTCGACAGGTTTAGGTTCCCGGTGAGGCCGTCGGCGGTGATCGCGCCGTTCCGCCCGTCGACGGTGACGTCGAGGTCGGCGGGGAGGGCCACGTCGATCCGCACCCGGCAACGGTTGAACACGAAGAAGCCGCCCGGGCATCCGCCGCGAATCTCCGTCTCGCCACCCTCCGTCGTGACCTCCAGCGACGGTTCCCTGCCGGAGGAGGCGCCGCGCATCGTGGCGTGGATCTCGTCGTCGTCACTGACAGACAGGCGAATGGATGCGTTCGGGGCGTCGATGAGGACGCTGGATCCGGCATCCGCGTCGACACTGTCGCTCACCGGTTCTCCCCGGAAGGCGTTCACCGCAGCGACCGACCCGGCGATGATCAGCGCGAGAACCAGCAGCGGGATGCCGACGAACAGCAGGACCAACACTGCGGGTGAGAGGCGGCTGCGCGGCGGCGGTGGGAGGGGATGGGGCGACGGCTGAGCCGGAAGCGGCGGTGGCTGCTGCGGCGGTTGCTGTGGTGGGAGCGTCATGGCGGACCTCTTCCTCGTGGATGTCTGGAGGGGTGGCTGAGGTCGGGTCCCGGTCGCCTCAAGGGTAGCGAGAGGCGGCGCGCTCGGGGAGGGGTTCCGTGCGTTCCCGGTCGTATCGGCCGGGTCGGCGAAAGTCCTCGTGAGGGCTTGCGGGTGGCCACATCCGGACTTATATTCAACTAACAGGTTGATAAAGGAGTTAGTTGATCATGAATGCTTCCGAGGAAGCCGAACACCGGCTGGATCGTGCGTTCATGGCGCTGGCCGACCCGGTACGGCGGGCGATCGTCGCACGGCTCAGTCGTGGGCCGGCGACGGTGAACGATCTCGCTGAGCCGTTCGACATCACGAAGCAGGCCGTGTCGAAGCACATCCAGGTGCTCGAGCAGGCCGGGCTCGTGAGCCGATCGAAGGATGCGCAACGCCGGCCCGCTCACCTCGTACCCGAGGCGCTGGAGCAACTGACCGCCTGGATCGACACCTATCGGCTCACCACCGAATCAAGCTTCCGCCGGCTGGACGCCGTCCTCGCCGGCCTCAACGCAGACGTCACCACCCCAACACAGAGGAAGGAAGAGAAATGACGAACCCAACCACAATCACGCTTCCGGAGGGACTGCCGTTCATCGAAATCGTGCGCGACTTCGACGCCCCGGTTGAAGCCGTCTTCCGGGCGCACACCGATCCCGAGCTCGTCAAGAACTGGCTCGGCCCGCGCGGCTACGAGATGGAAATCGATCGCTGGAATCTGGTCCCCGGCGGCGGTTACCGCTACGTGCACCGTGACGGCGACGACGAGTACTGGTTCAACGGAGTCGTGCACTCCGCCTCGATCGAGGACGGCATCGTGCAGACCTTCGAATTCGAGGGCTTCCCTGGCGTCGTCAGCCTCGAGTCGCAAAAGCTCGAGGACCTGGGCAACGGTCGCACCCGGGTGATCGGGCACAGCGTGTACCCGACGCTCGAGGCGCGTGACGGCATGGCGCAGTCCGGCATGGAGCAGGGCGTCAACGACGGCTACGAGCGGCTCGACGAGCTGCTGGCGAAGGCGTCCAGCTCGGCGTGAACGGATGCTTCACCACGCGAAAGCGGGACGGGCTCGGCGAGTCCGTCCCGCTCCCGTGTTGGTCGTACCTCGACAGGCTCAGCACCCGACGAGCGCCAGCGAGCGCATCGAGGCCGGGATCCCGATCCGGCCGCGGGCGGCCTACTCGATCAGCGACGAAGGCCGCCGGTTGCGCGGTTCCGGCGGCGGCGGCACTGCCTTCGCCGCGATCACCGCGGTGAACGCGATGGTCTCCAGTCCGCGCTTCGTCGCAACCGCGCAGTGAGTCTCGTCGGCGCGGAGGAACCAGCCGAGGGCATCCGTCGCCTGACCGTCAGGCAACCGGTGTCGCACCACGACGCGGGTTCCCTCGGGCGCTGAGCGGAGGAACGCGACAGCCTCGTCGCCTAACATGCGGATTTCGGGGTGGGGGGCAGCATTCCTCCAGCCTGCCATCTGCTGCCGGGCCACGCCGGTCGTTCGGTGCTGTTCGCAACTTCGGAGATTCGGCGGCGACCCGTCCCTCATGCGTGCATAACTGCCCGCAGCCAGCAATTTTCCGCAGTTACCAACGGCACCGAACCCCTAGCCGAGCCGTCGAGCCCCGGCGTACCCTGATCTCGCCACAACGATCGACGAAGGGACCCCCATGCCTGACATCACGGTCACGACTCCCGGCGCACCCTGCTGGCTCGAGCTCACGACCTCAGACCCCGCCCGCTCGCAGGAGTTTTACAGTGCGCTCTTCGGCTGGGACGCCGAAACGGGCGATGAAGTGCTCTACGGCGGTTACGTCAGCTTCAGTTCGGGGCACCGGCGCATCGCCGGAGCCATGAAGAAGCAGGACGACGCGCCCTACCCCGACACGTGGTCGGTCTACCTGCTCACAACGGATGCCGAGGAGACGGCCGCCGCGATCGCTGAAGCGGGCGGGATGAACATGTTCGAACCGTTGAGCGTGCCGGAGATGGGTGTGATGGGATTCGCCACAGACGGCACGGGCGCGACCGTCGGCTACTGGCAGTCCGGCAAGCACACCGGGTTCCAGGTTGAACGGGAGCACGGCGCTCCGGTGTGGTGCGAGCTGCTCGCCTCGGAATTCGACAAGGCCGTCGAGTTCTACGAGAAGGCGTTCGACTGGACCCTCAAGAACGAGGACACTGGAGACGACTTCCGCTACATGGTGTTCGAGAAGGACGGCCAGCAGCTCTGCGGCATCTACGACGCAGCCGAGATGCTCGCCGGCGAGCCGCCCAGCTGGGCCGTCTACTTCGGTGCGACGGATGTCGACGCGACGGTCGCGAAAGCCGTGGAACTCGGTGCGACGGTCAAGGACGAAGCCTCGGACACCCCGTACGGGCGAATCGCCTCAGTGACCGACCCGACCGGGGCGGTGCTGCGGGTGATGTCGATCTGAGCGGAGCAGGCGCCGCGACGAGATGACAGTTCCGCACCGAAAACCCGCCGAAACGAGAAACATGGGTGCGTAACTGCCATCTCGCGAACGGATGCCACGGGTCAAGCGCTCCACTCGAGCAGGCGGTCCAGCGGCCAGGTGGTCACGATCCGTTCCGCCGGGATGCCGATCGCCTCGGCGCGGGCGGCACCCAGGTCGAGCAGGCCGAGCTGTCCCGGTGCGTGCGCGTCGCTGTCGATGCTGAACAGGCATCCCGCGTCGAAGGCGATCTGCAGGAGGTCGTCGGGTGGATCCTGCCGTTCGGGCCGCGAATTGATCTCCACGGCGACGTCGTTCTCGGCGCACGCCGCGAACACCGTGGCCGCGTCGAACGCGGATTGCGGCCGGGTGCCGCGGCTGCCCTGGACCATCCGGCCGGTGCAGTGACCGAGCACATTCGATTGCGGATGCCGGATGGCTGCCAGCATCCTTTCGGTCATCTCCCGGGATTCCATCCGCAGTTTCGAGTGGACGCTGGCGACGACGAGGTCGAGCCGTCCGAGCACCTCGTCGGTCTGGTCGAGTTCGCCGTCGAGGAGGATGTCCACCTCGATGCCGGAGAGCATCCGGAAGTCGTCGAATGAGGCGTTGAGTTCGTCGAGTTCGAGGAGCTGTTGTTCGAGCCGCTCGGTGCTGAGCCCGTTCGCGACCCGGAGCGACGGCGAGTGATCGGAGGCGACGAGGTAGTCGTGGCCGAGGCGCTGCGCGGTGCGCGCCATCGAGGCCAGGTCTGTGGTGCCGTCCGACCAGGTGCTGTGGCTGTGCAGGTCGCCCTTGAGCTTCGCCCGCAACTCGTGCCCGGTGTCGGTGACCGGGCCGCCGATGCGCTTGCGGAGGTCGGCGAGGTATTCCGGCACACCGCCGGCGACGGCCTGCTCGATCACCGCGTACGTGGTCGAGCCGATGCCCTTGGCGCGTTTGAGGCTTCCGTCGGCGACGCGAGCGGCGATGTCGTCGTCAGTCAAAGGAGCGATGGCGACGATCGCTGAGCGGAAGGCCTTGGTCTTGAACGGCGAGGCGAGGTCGCGTTCGAGGAGGAAGGCGATCTCGTCCAGCGCTTCTGTCGGTCTCATGGCAACTCCGCTCTGATCGGCCGAACCGGTGGTTCAGGTTCCCAGCATGGCATCGGCGGCGAGAAGGAGCGAGTGGCGCTTGGGCGTGCCATGCTGGAAGGACCACGACAGGAGACCCGGCCCGATGAAGCTCACCGCACGCTTGCTCAACAGCCGGAGAGCCGTGCGGGTGCCGCTGCCCATCTTCCGTGCCGGGTTCGGCTGGATCTTCGGTGGGCGGCTGATGATGCTCGAACACCGGGGCCGGTTCGCAGGGCACTGGCGCGAGGCGATCCTCGAGGTGGCCGAGCGTGAGTCGAAGGATTCCCTGCTCGTCGTGTCGGCCCTCGGCCCGAATTCGCAGTGGTACCGCAACCTCCGGGAGTTCCCGGTCTGCCGGGTCAGCGTCGGGTTCGTCCGCCGACGGGACGCCCGAGCCGAACTGCTCTCGGCCGAGGACGGGCGCACCGCGTTCGCACGGTACGCGTCGAAGCATCCGGCGACGTATCGCGCGCTGAAGCGCGCCATCGTGGAAGCTACCGGTGACGCCGAACCGGAAATCCCTGTTGTCCGGCTGACCCTGCGAACGGGGCGTCGCTGACCGCGCCGTCGTGGCATCCGCTCGTCAACGGCCCTCGAGGATCTGTTTGAGATTCTGAAGGTCCTTCTGGTTCGCCGCGCGCATCGCCCTGGCCATCAGCGGTGCGGTTACTGGTAGGTGATCAGGTCGGGTGCGGGGGAGACGGCGCCCATGGTCTGCTCGGGGGTCAGCATCGGCAGGTCTTCGTCGTAGAAGTTTTTCCAGCCCCAGTGGATGCCGGTTGGCGCGTCCCGGTGCAGGTTCGCCCAGGTTGCCTGCTTGTCACCCTGGCCGCCCTGCCCGTCGGCGTGGATGAGCACCGCAATCTCGGGCCTGGTGAGGTCGAGCGAGGTGCGGTCGGAGATCATCGCCGTCCGGAACTGGTGCAGCACGAGCATCTTCTGCGGCAGTCCCTTCTCGTTGGTGAGGTCGGCGAGCCAGGTGGTCACGCCGTTGACCTCGGCGGCGCTGACGGTGCCGATCTGCCGAAGCGGCACCTGGTCGGGGCCGAGCCGCCACTCAGGGTCAAGAGCGAGCCCGACGTTCGGCAGTTCGAGCAGCGGCTGGTACAGCTTCGCCTGGGTGAGGAAGTCGGTGCGACCCGGCTGCAGGTCGATCACCACGTACAGCCCGGCGGCGGCTGCGGCGTCCACGAAGGGGCGCAGGTCTTCGATCGGCAGCTCGTTCGAGAAGTTGCCGTCCTTGCCGGCTTGAGCGGCGGCGACCGTCGCGATGATCTCGAACATGGGCACGACGGTCTTGTCGGTGAGCGCCGAGTATGGGGCTGCGACGTCGCGGGCGCGCTGCACAGCGGCCTCGGCGCCCTGTTCGCCGAGGACGCCGAGGACGCCCGTGCTCGGCGTGCCGTACAGGGCAACGAACTGGTGCTGCGGGAACAGCAACTGCCCGCCGCCGGGCAGTTGGAGGCCGCTTCTCGCCGTGCGGATCTTCCAGTCCAGGGCCGGCTGGGCCGCGAATTCGGCGCCGATCGTCAGTGTTTTCGTCGTCGCCGACGCGTGAAGTGCATCGACAACGGATGGGTGCGCCTGCGGGTTCACGGCGTCCGCTGGAACCAGATGCACCGGAACACCCGCTGCGCGAGCCGTCGCGATCGAGGCGAGATGCGCGGCGCCGTCCACCGCGAGTGCGACGGTGTCTTCCAGCGGCGCGGCCGGCGTGGGCAGCGGAATCGACTCCGACGCGGACGAATCGGTCGCAGCGGCTGATTCGTAGGCGGCGATGCCGGCGGCGAAAACGGCGGGATCCTCGGTGGCGGCCGTGTCGAGATCGAGGCCGGTTGTCTGGGAGATCGCCTTGGCGCTTGCCTTCACCCGTTCAACGGTGAGGTCCGAGTTCTCGCCGTCCGGCATCGGCTCGACCTTCCCGATCACGAGGGCGTCGGTGGTGCCCAGCCGCTCGAGTTCGGACACCAGTGCGGCAGTGCCGTCCTTCTCCGTAGCCGAGGAGGGGCCGGGTGTTGTCTCGGCCTGGGGTTCGGCGGTCGCGCTCTCCGGCTCCGGGGCTTTTCCTGCGGCGCCGATCAGAAGCGGGACGCCCAGGCCGATCGCGGTGCGAGCCGCCAGTTCCTGCACGTTCGGGTCGCCGGTCGGGGCGATGACGACGACGGGGGAGGAGTCGAACAGTTGCCGACTGGTGGCGACCGCTGCGTCGATGTCGTTGGCGGCGTCGATGACGGTGAGGGAGGCATCCGGGTCGGATGTCTTCACCGCTGTGCTCACTGGAGCATCGGGCGTACCCGCGGTGCACGCCGTGAGCGCGAGGAGCCCAACCAGGGCCAGGGCGGTAGGGCGCGCGAGCCGGGTCATCAGTGACATGCCCCCACGGTATGTCACCCGGATGAGGGCGGCGACATCTCGCCCGCGTGGCGTGCGGATGCGTCGAACGGGCGTGTCGGGCGCAAGGTAGCCCTGGTTGGCGGGATCCGCAAGGGCGTTGCCCTTCTTTTTTCGTCTGCAAGAGTGAACCAACTGACGCACGGGGGGGGTGAAGTCATGAACCGCACACGGTCTGACTCTCTCGCGCCAGTCCGGCTGCTTCTTCTTTCTCTCGGCCTAGCCGCCGTTTGGATCGTGATCAGCTTCTTCGTCGGCACCGATTCGGCCCACGCCGACGAAGCCGATTCGCGCTCGCTTCTGGGGAGCACGTTTTCGGATGTCTTGAGCGCTGCCGGGACCGCGACCCCGGTCACTGCTTCACCCGCGGTCGCGGTCGTTGTGGTGCCTGCCGTTCGTTCGGTGGTCGTCGAAGCGGCCAGCGCCACTCCGGTCGTCGCCGTGATCACGCCGGTGCTCGCTCCCGTCGTCGCCGTGGACACGCCGGTGCACACTCCCGTCGTCGCCGTGGTCACGCCGGTTGTCGCGCCGGTCGCCGCAGTGGTCACTCCGGTGACCGGCTCGGTCGGTCCGGTCGCGGACTCTCCCACACTCGACGGTGAATCCACCCCGGGTGTCTCTGCCGACCTCGCCGGAATTGCCGAAGGCGACGGAATGATCCCCCTTCTCCCTGTCGCTGAGCGGGTGTCGGCATCCCCGTCTACGTCTATTTCGGCGTGGGTCGCCGACCTTCACTCCGGGTTGGGCGTCAACCCTGCAGCGCAAGCCCGCACTTATCCGGACCCGGTGCCCCGGGGTCCGGCGAAGAACGGGACCGCGGCATTGCCGAGCGTTCTCGCGGCAACTGGCGGAACATCGGGTGGCCCGACAGGCCCATCTGCCGCAGCCGAACTCTCATCATTGGTTTCGTTGGCCCTGGTCTCAGGTGCCCTCCTTTCCCGTGCCGAGAACGACACGCTACCGGCGCCTCTCCCACTGGAACTCTCGACTACTCCTGACTGACGACGGTTCGACCTGCGATTTCTGCAGGAAACGAATCCCGCCCTCCCGCCTGTGGAGGAGCATCCGTCATGTCAATTTTGAGGAGTAGAACCATGAATCGAACAATCGCGAGGTGCCTCTACGGCGTCCTCTTCGCCGGGGGATTGACCCTCTTCGGCGCCACGGCGGCCCATGCCGCCGACACGTCCGGCGACAACGGGGTGCTCTCGGGCACCGCCGTCGACGCCGTCGTATCCGTCCCGGTAACCATCGGCGGCAACGCCGTCTCCGTCGTCGGGGATTCGACCTCTGATGGCGCGGTTTCGACCGCCGCCCCAGCGGTTGCGCCGGTCGGCTCATCCACATCGGGAAATGACGCAATCGCAAGCGGCAGCCAGGTCGCCGGAGTAGTGAGTGTCCCCGTCACAGTCGGCGGGAACGCCGTCAGCGTCATCGGGGATTCGTCCTCGACGGATGCCGCCACTCCGGCCCCGGGATCCGCGCCGTCAGAACCCGGCCCGGTGACGAGCGGCAACGACAGCGTCGTCGGCGGTAGCCAGGTTGCGCCTGTCGTGACCGTCCCCGTCACCATCGGCGGCAACGCCGTGTCGGTCCTGGGCGACTCCTCGTCGTCCGGCTCGACTACCGGCCCAGCCTCGGATGCTCCCCCTCCGGATGCTTCGTCCTCCACGACCAGTGGCAACGACAGTGTGCTCGGCGGAACGCAGGTTGCTCCGGCGGTCTCGGCTCCGGTCAATGTCGGCGGTAACGCGGTAAGTGTGCTCGGCGACTCGGCTTCGACAGGTCCGTCGACCGGTGCTTCCGTGCCGGCTGGTTCGTCAGCTCCAACGACGTCGGGCGACGACAACGGGCTCGGTGGAACCGCAATAGGTTTCGCAGGCACCGCACCGATCCGCACCGGCTTGAACAGTATGGGGTCCATCGGCACCGGCGTCAGCCACACCACCGAGGACGCCACCATCGGACGTCCGTCGGCTGCTGCTGTCACGCTCGTGGCGGCATCCGCTGGGCCGAACCTGGCCGACACGGGGTTGAAGGAAGCGTCGATTCTGCTCTGGTTCTCGGCCCTGATGCTGCTGGCCGGAGCGGCTGTGACACTCCGCGGACGTCAGCGCGCCGTGCAGCGAAGCTAGCCCGAAGCGGAAAGTCCCGGCCGGCTCACGCCGACCGGGCCTTCGGCCTGCGTACGTCGATTCCAAGGGACGCAAGGTGCTCCCACAGCGCGGATAACGACGTTGTGCGTCCCTCGAACGACACGTCCGAGCTGACCAG
Organism: Mycetocola sp.; assembly: GCF_046716805.1. Taxonomy (GTDB): domain Bacteria; phylum Actinomycetota; class Actinomycetes; order Actinomycetales; family Microbacteriaceae; genus Mycetocola_A. The sequence continues at coordinate 36,157 of NZ_JBKJWH010000019.1, forward strand.
GGGTTGACCCGCCCTCGACCAGGGACGGACAGTGTGGGCATGAGCACCCGCACCGACACGACGAGCCAGGCCGGGGCACGCGCGCCCGGGCAGCGCGAACCCACCGCGCCCGGTTTCGAGCGCCTCGACGCCGAGTACGTCCTGCCGCTGCGCTGGTCGGAGTATCGCACCGGCGACGTCCTGGAACTGACCGACTACCTCGTCCGAATCGCGCCGAATCTCGACGTGACCGTGGTCGACGGGTCACCGGACGACATCTTCGCCGCCCACCATCAGTTGTGGGCCGACCTCGTGCGGCACGTGAAGCCGGACGGCGAGGCCACCGCCAACGGGAAGGTCGCGGGGGTGATGACCGGCATCCGCCTGGCCCGGCATCGCGCCGTGATCCTCGCCGACGATGACGTGCGCTATGACCGGCCGAGCCTCGAACGGATGGTCGCGGAGCTCCACGACGCGGACCTCGTCCGGCCGCAGAACTACTTCACCGAACTGCCCTGGCACGCGCGCTGGGACACTGCCCGCAGCCTGATCAACCGTGCTGTGGCATCCGATTACCCCGGCACCATGGGCATCAACCGTGATCTCGTGCTCGAACTCGGCGGCTACGACGGAGACGTGCTGTTCGAGAACCTCGAACTGATGCGCACGATCCAGGCCGCTCACGGCCGGGAGCGCCGGGTCGACGACCTCTTCGTCGGCCGGGTGCCGCCACGCGCGGCGCATTTCGGGCGACAGCGGGTGCGGCAGGCGTACGACGACTTCGCCCAACCGGCCAGGCTGGTTCTCGAACTCAGCCTTCTGCCGCTGCTGGCGTGGAGCATCCGCCGGCCGTTGCGACTCGCCGGTGTCGCGGCACTCGCTGCGGCGCTCGCCGAAGTCGGCCGTCGGCGAGCGGGCGGCAGCCGGGTGTTCCCGGCGACGAGTGCACTGTGGGCGCCGGCCTGGCTGCTCGAACGAGCCGTCTGCGTCTGGGTCGCCGTCGGCTCACGGATGCTCGGCGGCGCGAAATACGGCGACGCACGGCTGAAGACGGCGGCGCATTCGGTTCCCGCGCTCAGGCGGAAGCTCACGCGGGCGGACGGCCGGCCCGGCCGGGGACGTCGCTCGACGACATCCCGTCCCAGGTGACGGATGCCGCGGCATCCGTTTCGCGATCCCGGTCGCTATGCGGGTGCGGTGCCCGCGAGCGCACTCCGACGCGCTCGCCGGTACGCCGTTGGGCTCATGCCGTAGGCCCGCGAGAACGCCGTGCTGAAGGTGAACGCACTGCTGTAGCCGACTTCAGCAGCCACCGTCGCGGTGGTGGCGTCCGAGCCGACCAGACGATCGGCGGCCAGGGCGAGGCGCCAGCTGGTCAGGTAGCTCATCGGTGGCTGCCCGACCGTTGAACTGAACCGGGCGGCGAACTTCGCCCGCGACACGTGCACCCGGTTCGCGAGTTCAGCGACGGTCCAGGCGGCTGCCGGGTCGTCGTGCAGCAGCGTCAGCGCCCGGGAAATGAGCGGATCACTCGAGCCAGCGACCCAGCTCGGCGCGGTGCCAGCGGGCCGGCGGGCGAACGCACGCACCACGTGCAGCAGCAACAGGTCCAGCAGCCGGTCGATCGCGCTGCCCTGGCCGAGGTCCGACGATGAGAGTTCCCGTTCCAGGAGCGCGACGAGCGTGGCATCCGTCTCATCCGTGTCGAAGACGGCGAGCTGAGGCAGAGCGGATGCCACGAGCTGGCCCACGGCAGCCTCGCTCGGGTAGGTTCCGATGAGCAGCACGGTCTCTCCGGCGGGGTCGTTGCCCCAGGTGCGAACGCCCTGACGCATCGTCGTTTCGAGATGCTCGCCGTCGGGGGTGCGACAGACCTGGTCGGTGCCGATGATGACGGTGGGGTCCTGGTCGGGCCGGTCGGCGACGCGATACGGCTCCGGGCCGCGGACGGTCGCTGTCTGCCCGGGGCTCAGCAGCTGGGGAGGACCGGCCTGCGGAACGAGCCAGGCGCTTCCACGCACGGGGACGATCAGCGTCAGCGCCGCCTCGTCGCGCACGTCGATCGCGAAGGGCGGCGCCATCACCACGCGGAGCGAGAAAGCGTCGTGGGCGCGCGGGTCGGTGAAGAACCGGGAGAGTGGGTCCATGCGCCGAGTCTAGACGATGGGAGATGAAAACGAGACACGCAACTATTCTCCGTCCATCCTGAGCCGAGGAGGATCGAGGCATGACCACAACACACATCTCCCCGCCTGTCCTTCTCGCCGGCGGCATAACGACGTCCGTTGCCATTCAAGGGACGCAAAACGTCGCCCTGACCGCGGATGACAGCATCTTGCGTCCCTCGAACGAACGCGTTGAGTCCGCCATGCGCGGTGCGCGATGATCGGGTGGGTGCCGGTGGTCGCCGGGGTCGGTTCCGCGGTGGCCGGCGGGTTCTACGTCGCCTTTTCCGCCGTGGTGATGCCCGCGCTCCGCCGCCGGGCGCCGGCCGATGCCGCCGCGACGATGGTCGCGATCAACGAGAACGCTGAGCGCGCACCGTTCATGACGGTGTTCTTCGGGGCGGCGGTGGCATCCGCGGCGACGATTGCCACCGCGGTGGTGGACCCTCAGCCTGCCTCGCCGCTGCGCATCGTCGGGGCCACGCTTTACCTGGCCGGTGTGGTGTCGACGATCGCAGCGAACGTGCCGCTCAATCGGCGCCTGGCGGCGGCTGGCGAGAACCGGGCCGCACAGTGGCCCGGGTTCGTCCGGCCGTGGACGCGGCTGAACACTGTTCGAGCTGTCCTCTCGATCGCCGGAGCGGTCGCGCTCCTGGTGCGGATGCCCTGAGCCGGCACCGCTAGATCCGCCGGGCTGGCGGTCTGCGCCTCATGCAACGATGGAGGTTCGAGTGTTCGGAGGCGGGATGACAGCGGCAACGATGACAGCGGCAATGATGAAAGCGGTCGAATACGAGGGCGCCGGGGGACCCGAGGTTCTCCGGGTCGTCCAACGCCCCCGACCGGAAGCGGGTGCCGGCGAAGTGCTGATCAAGGTCGTCGCTGCCGGGCTGAACCGGGCCGACGTGCAGCAGCGGCGCGGCGTGTATCCGCCGCCGCCCGGTGCATCCGACATCCCTGGCCTGGAGGTCAGCGGCACCGTCGCCGCGGTGGGACGTGACGTTGCCGGGTTCGAGGTGGGAGCATCCGTTTGTGCGTTGCTCACCGGTGGCGGCTACGCCGAATACGTCGCCGTGCCGGCCGGGCAGGTGCTGCCGGTGCCCGCGGGGATCGGGCTCGTTGATGCGGCCGCTCTGCCCGAGGTGGCCTGCACGGTATGGTCGAATCTGTTCATGAATGTCCGCGTCGCTGCCGGCGACTGGGTTCTGATCCACGGCGGCGCCGGCGGGATCGGCACGATGGCGACGCAGATGGTGGCGGCGTTCGGCGCGCGCCCGGTGGTGACCGCGGGCAGCACGGAGAAGCTGGAGTACTGCCGCGGTTTCGGAGCCGTCGGCGGCATCGACTATCGGCACGAAGACTTCGTCGAGCGGATGCGGGACATCTCCGGCGGGCACGGCGCCGACGTCATTCTCGACGTGATCGGTGCCTCCTACCTGGACCGGAACATCCGTGCCCTGGCCTTCGGTGGTCGGCTGGTCGTTCTCGGACTGCAGGGCGGAACGAAAGCGGAACTCGACCTCGGCCTGCTGATGTCCCGGCGTGCGAGCGTGCTCGGCACGACGCTGCGCGCCCGGCCGGCCGAGGAGAAGGCGCAGGTCGTCGCCCAGGTCGCCCAGAACGTGTGGCCGCTGGTCGAAGCGGGCACGGTGCGCACCGCGGTGGAGGCCCGTTACCCGATGGAGGAAGCCGCAGAGGCGCACCGGCACTTCGATTCCGGCCGGCACACCGGAAAGATCCTGCTCACGATGTAGTTCCTCGTTCATGTCAATGCCCTTGAGGGGTGTCAGTGGCTGGGGGTTGAATGGTCCCGAGGGATGCCATCGGGCATCGACCGTCGGGGAGGATGCCATGAACGATGCGATGGTATGCGGAGGCGTTCCGGCGTCCGGTGGGCCCGCGGCAGATCACTCCTCCCTCGCCGACTCGCTCGACGCCGAGGGCCTGTTGGCCCTGCTCTCCTACGAGAAGTCGCACGGCAACCGCGGTCCCATCGTGCAGGCGCTGACCGAGCGGCTCGCTGCCGTGCGCAGTGGCACCGAACCGGCAGGTCCGCTGGGCGATCAGCTGCCCTCGAGCCTCGTCGAGTGACCGATGGGTTTTCGTTTCACCGCGCCGCTGTGGGCGTGGGATGGGGACGCCCCCTGGTATTTCGTGACCGTGCCTGCGGAGCAGAGTGATGACATCCGTGACCGCCCGCGGATGCCGCGTGGCTTCGGTTCCGTGAAGGTGCGGGTCACGGTCGGCGGTTCCACCTGGGACACCTCGGTGTTCCCGGACAGCAAGGTCGGCATGTACATCCTCCCGGTCAAGAAAGCGGTGCGGGTGGCGGAGGGGCTCGGTGAGGGCGATCCGGTTGAGGTACGGCTGGAGTTGCTGGAGCTGTAGCGCCTGACGCTCCCCGGGTCGTACAGGCTCGGCAGCCGGGCCGCTCGGTGCCGAGCGAGGACGTGAGCACGCGAGCATGCGCCGCTCAGCAGGAGATTTTGTCTGCTTCGAACATTCAACAGGAAGAAAGGGCCACTTTCGGCCGGCCGGTCCGGTTGAGTGTTCGCAACCACTCGACCTGGACCACGCCTGTCGGGTCGATTCGCGCACGTCGACGTGCCGCCCGGAACCTGGACACGCCATGGCGCCGGCCGCTTGTGTTCGCTAGCCTCCCCTCATGTCGGAGGATGCCACGGGCGCCCGCGAAGAAGACCTCGAGCGCCTTCCGCAGGGCTGGACGCGGCTCGGACCGCACCACTGGACCACCCCGTTCGTCGTGCGGGTCGGATCCGTATCTTTCGCGGTCTGCTCCTTCGTCGTCGTTGTGGCGCTCCAGTTCTTGCAGGACCTTCCGTGGCCCCGCGCCGTTGTTCCGGTGCTGATCCTGCTGGCCGGACTGGCGGCATCCGGTCTGCTCTTCGTCACCGTGCGCTTCCCGCAGCCGTGGGTGAATTTCGACACCGGCGAGATCCGGACGGGGCGCCGAACGGCATCCCTGGCGGAGATCGACTCGGCCTGGCTGTTCGCCACGACGTCACAGAACACGCGGATGCTGACGTTCCGGTTCGGTGTCGCGAAGGGTCCGCAGGTCATGGTGTGGCTTCGCGACCGGAAGGGTCGGCTGCTCGATCCGGAAACGACGCGGCTCATCGTCGCTGTACTGAAGCGGTCGAACGTGCGGATGCCGGTCTCCAAGGACGACCCGACCGGGCGGTTCGCGCGGTACAACTTTCCCGGACAGTTGACCCTCGATGCTGCCATCGCCGTGGTCGAGTCGCCGCCCGGCCCGAAGGACCCGTTGCCTGTCGTGTCGCCGGTGTGATCTCGGATTCCGCACGATTAGCAGGAGATCGCACGCTTTTCAGGACCGAAACCGCGAAAGCATCCTGCACATCGTGCGATCTCCTGTTTTGCGGATGCTAGCGCTGGCCGAGCAGCTGCCCCATAGCCTTGGGCACCGCAACGTCGGCCGGCACCAGCCGCAGCCCGACATCCGTACCGATCGGCTCCCGCTGGCCACCCGAGTGCACCACATCGTCGCCGACCACCGTCAGTTGGCTGGCATGGCAGCGCAACGCCGCCGTCACCACGTCGAAGTGCTCGGTCAGCGAGAACCACTCAGCGTCGGCGGCCGGCGCCTCGAGCAGCTCGGCAAACGGAATCTCCAGCGCAGCGGATGCCGCCAGCGCGGCATCCCGGATTCTCACGTGATCGGGGTGGCCATATCCTCCACCCGAGTCGTAGCTGATCACCAGCGACGGTCGCTCCGCGTCCAGAAGCGCGGTCACGTCGTCGACGACCTCCCCGAGCGGAGCGACCGAGAGGGCGTCGGCATCCGCATCATCCGCGGGGCCGGCCAACCCGGGCCGAATCCAGGTCATGCCTGAGTCCCGGTAGCGCCTCGACGGCATTCCGACGGCACGAGCCGGTGCCTCGCCGAGCCAGTGTTGCTCAGCGATTCCAAGCGCAGCGACGGCTCCCGCCAGCTCGTCCTCACGGGCGCGGGTCAGAGCATCCGGGTCGGTCGTAGTGGGCAGCGCTCCGGCGACGATCTCGCCGCGTTCGCCCCGGGATGCGGTCAGCAGCGTCACCCGGACGCCCCGCGCCACGAGTTCCGCGATGAGCCCGCCCGAGGCGAGCGTTTCGTCGTCGGGGTGCGCGTGCGCGAACAGCACCGAGGAGACGCCGTCGAGGATGCCGGGCGTCAGAAATGCGGTCACGAAGCGGCCCTGACCCGCGAACCAACCAGCCGGGCGTACACGTCGGCGGTCGCGGCAGCGGTGCGGTCCCACGGAAGGGACACGGCGTGAGCACGCCCTGCGGCGCCGAGCCGAGCGGAGAGCGCGTCGTCCTCGAGCAGGCGGCGCACGGCATCCGTCCACGCGGCGGGATCACGGGAATTGACGAGCAGTCCGGTGACGCCATCCTCCACCGCTTCGAGAAGTCCACCGGAGGCAGTCGCGACAACCGGGATGCCGCTGGCCGCGGCTTCGAGGGCGACCAGCCCGTAGGTCTCGGAGTGCGACGGAACCAGCAGCATCCGGGCGGATCGAAGCAGGGCGGCAAGGTCCTCGCGGGACTGCGGTCCGAGAAAACGGATGCCGTCGCCCAGCCCGTGCGCGTCGGCGTGCGCCCGCAGCACGGCGGGGTAGTCGTCGTAACCGGTGGTCGGCCCCCCGGCGATCACGAGCTGCGGTCGGATGCTCGCCGGCAGCGCCGCGATCGCCTCGATGGCGAGGTCGAGGCCCTTGAGTGGTTCCAGCCGGGCGGCAACCACGATGTAGCCGGGACGCTCGGGTGGCGCAGGAGTGGGAGAAAAGAGGTCGCCGTCGACACCGGGCGAAACGACGAACACCCGCTCGGGCAAGGCGCCGAGCCGCTGCACGACCGTGTCGCGCTCGGCCGTGCTCACGGTGATGATCGCGTCCGAGCGCTGCGCCAGGTGCGCTTCGCCGAGCATCCGACCGGGGGACTCCGGGCGTTCCCCGTCCGACAGCGGGGTGGACGGGTCGGCGGCGATGCTGTGGAAGCTCTGCACGTGCGGGATGCCGCGGGTCGTCGCGTACTCCAGCGCGGCCATGCCCGAGAACCAGTGGTGCGAGTGGACCACGTCGTATGGTCCGAACGGTTCCAGAGCTCGCCGGAAGTCGGCGATGAACGCCTCGTGGTCGCCTTTGATGCGGCGTTCGGCTGGTCCGGCGTCGAGGTGGCGGAGGGTGAGCCGCGGAGCGAGCTCGATGGCGGCCGACGCAGACGGGTCGGTGCGACGGGTGAGGATCTCAACAGTGTGGCCTAAGGCGGCGAGCGCGAGGGCGGTGGACCGGACGGCAACGTTCATGCCGCCGACATCGCCGGTACCTGGGTCGTCGGCGGGCGACGTATGCAGGCTGATCAGGGCGATGGAGAGGGTCACTCCGTGAGTTTACGGTGGCTGGCTGGGTGTTCCTTCGGCGGACGGCGATCTGGCTCCGGCCGCGGGCGGCCTGCTCGAACAACGGACGCAACGAGGAGGGCGGGGG
>NZ_JBKJWH010000020.1:0-2678 GCF_046716805.1 Mycetocola sp.
AGGCTGATGTAGGCGGATGCATCTTCCACAGAAAGCTTCGGCACGGTGATCTGAAGCTGCAACATCTTCTCGAGATAGTCGTGCCCTAGCGAGGCACCACCGAGCCGTCCGTAGTCTGGAAAGGCAGCGTCGATAGCCGACTCGGCGATCTGCCGGTGGGCCGCTATCACGAAGGCGGTTTTTGGTGAATTGAGGAACAGCCGGATGGCCTCAAAGGTGTCAACAACGGTGGTCGGGAGACACCTGTCAAGATCATCAATGAATATGACCACCGCCTGGACAGGAAGCTCATCAACCATTTCTTTGAACTTGGCCCGGAAACCCGCCAGCGAGGTAACTGCTTGTTCAACTGTTTCCTCGGATTTGTCCAGATCGTCCGCGATGGCCTCCGCAGTCGAACCGACAACCTTTCCAATAAGTTGAGCTGAAGCGGGGTCGAAGACGCTTGGGTCCAACGCAGATGCGACGCCAGCAGCTGCCGCAGGAGCCGCACGGAGCCCGACCTGCGTTGCCTTGCGGCCAAACGCTCCCACCACCCGGACAAACCTTCGCAGTGCATTGATCCGAGCAGGGTCATTTGTTACAGACGAACATGCATCCAAGACGGACTGCATGAGTGAGAGCTTGACGTCGTCGTAGTCCTCATACTGCCAAGGACTAAATCCAACGGTCAAGAACTTTGGCTCGACGCTGGAATCGAGTTCCGCCTGAACGATATTGATGAGCGAACTCTTCCCAGATCCCCACTCGCCCAAGACCCCGACTGTGAGCGGTAGCAGGGCAGGCTCGCTGAGCGCAACGATCAGCTCGTCGACCAGATACTCAAATCCGAGGAGATCCAGATCGGTCTCGTTGTCAGGCCACATCGCAGGCTCCCCCCCAGGGTTCCGGACGACTCTATACGAGCAGTGCACGACCTGTCATGACCCCAGTCGGGGCAGCGCGTTTGCCAAAGATCGAAGCGCCTGCGAACGCGCGTATCGCGCCGCCGATTCTGCCCACCAGCACTTGGTCCCATCGCGCTACCGACTCCAGGGGCCGGCCGGTGACTCTGGCTGCCACTGCCGGCGCCGACCCGAGCAAATCCAGTACGCCCACCGCTCCCCGCCCTGCGCCGCCCACTCGAACTCAATGGCCGAGGGTGCACTTTGGTCTCGTTACACAGAGAGGGAGTGCTCTCCTGGTGGATGCGTCTTTCCTGTCGTACTTACATACGGGCAACGTCTACATAGCCGGCCAACAATGCTCGGACTGGCCGCGCGTTGTCGCAGGCCCTCAGGGGATCTCTTCGAGTTTCCGCGCTCGCGAGGTGTGTTCAGTCAGGCCCCTGAGATCGGTCCCGCAGCTGCCCGAAGCCCTGGTGGGCGACTTCGAGCGAGCCGATTGGACACTCGGTAAGCCGGCCCCTCGGAAACCGACCCTTTGATCCCGAGGACATTCCGTGCAGCCGCCGCTTGCAGCTCGGTGTGGCGCCCTGGCGGATTGTCGATGACCATTTGTGCAATTCCAGTTCCACTTCCGCGACCCAGCCAATGTCTGGCCCGGCTCGATCCCATCGTTGTTCCCGTAGTCCCAGTCGCTGACTACCTCAGCGAAGCGAGTAGCCACGTCGTTGTACCCGGGCCAAACGATTTTGTCCGCGCAATATTGGCATCCCCGTCCGGCAGTCCGCTCGCTGATAGTCGACCTGTAGACGTGTTCTTCCTTGCATCGCCACAAATGAGGAGTCCGACGATAATAAGCACTGAGCCCGGTGGGGTCGTCGGAATTGAGATCGTAGGCCCACTCACTTGCGGCGTCGGGGAAGCGTGTCACGAAGTCGTTGAGTCCGGTGACGACCTTCCGGTTTGAACAGGTGGGGCAGCCTTCACCGTTGGCCCTGTTGAGGGCTGAGGCTAACCACGTTGGATGGCCGGGCACGAAGCAGAGCCACCAGAACTTGGAGCCACTCTTGGGCTTCACAGTGTCTGGATCGATTCCTTCGTTCAGCTCCCAGTTCCAGGTCGCCAACAGGTCGGGACGGAGGGTCGCCAGGCTTGTTTCTCCCGGAATCGCGTATCGTCCGCTGCATGTTGGGCAGCCATAGCCGCGCACCGTAACGTTGCCTAGAACAGTTGGCCAAAGGTGCCCTTTCGTGCATCGTAGGTTGTATTTGTTGAAGTCGCCGGCTCCATAAACTTCATCGAGCGTGAGGCCACCGTTGTCATCGTCGGACCAGAAGTCGGCCAACCAAGGGTGTGATTGCGCAGCGCTGTTGAATCCGGGAAGCACAACCGCATTGGAGCAGACCCCGCACCCAGTCTGACCGTTGCCCTTGGCTATATTCATCTGATTGGGCGCCTTTTTCACTCGGTGCCCGTTGTCGCAGATGTATTGGGCTATGCCTGAAGAGTCTGTTGGGACCTCCGACCTGTTGAATTCTCGAGGGCCATGGTTGTACTGGCGCAGATTCAGGTCTTCCCACGCATCTACCGCGCATGTGCGAAGCTGCTCAAGGTGCCGGGCGAAGGGTTCGAGCGGTCGAAGGATGCCCGGTTGCCCAGTAGCCGGCCGGAATGCGTGAGGATCCGCGTCATCGAGAACCCGACCGTATTCCAGGCACTCCCGCACGAGGAGATGTCCGGGTCGCAACATGACCCAGATCGCGTCGACCACTACCGACGGGTTGTCTTGTAGGT
>NZ_JBKJWH010000021.1:0-5963 GCF_046716805.1 Mycetocola sp.
ACTTCTGTCGCGGCCGCCATTCCTCCGTCTGTGGGCGGTCCCTTGAGCGCTGACGCGGCAGCGCGGAGGGCTATCTCAGCGGCTCGTCAGTGCGAGTGGCGTCGTAGACCGGCTCATCGTCCAGGAGGGGCGACGCACCGCTGGCAGGAGAGACGTATCCCTCGGTCGACCTGGTTCCCGTTGAGGACCCGGAAGTGCTCCCCGAGTCGCCCTTGACGTCTTTCGCCTGGCTGGTGGCGTCGTCCTTTACGTTGGAGAAGGCATCCGCCGCAGCGCCCTTGACCGACTGGGCGGCGTCCTTCGCCGGCTCCTTCAGATCCTCCGCAACCCCTTTCGCGGTCTCCTTGAGGTCGTCGACGAGCGGTGCCGCCTTCTCCTTCGCGGTCTGCGCCAGTTCCTTCTCCTTCTCGGATGCCGGAATGAGCGAGGCCGCGAGCAGCCCTGCGCCGAAGGCGATCAGGCCGACCGCCATCGGGTTGCCCTTTGCCTTGTCTACAGCTTTGTGCGGAACGTCGCCGATGCGGGACGCCTTGTCACCGACGTTCGATGTGGCGTCGCTGAGGTGCGACTTGGCTTCGTCTGCGGCGCCCATGACGCTGTCCTTGACCTTTCTGGCCATACCTTTCACCTTCTCCTTTCGTCGCTGGACGATGCTCGACGGGCTGACCTTGTCGGCCAGAGCGTCGACGTCGTAGCTGAGGTTGCTCCGGGTCTCTTCGATTTCCTGTCGGATTGCTTCAGGGTCGTTCGTCATCGCTGGTCCTCACTAGTCTTGAATGCCTCGGGAACTTCTTTGAGCGTCTCTACTGTCTTGGGGACACCCTGGATCTCTTCGATTTCCTTCTTGCCACGCATGGCAAGGATCGCGGCCACGATGCCCCAGATGACGGCAACGATGATGGCCGACCAGACCAGCCCGGTCAGGAACCCAAGGCCCCACCACAGCGCGACCGATAGGAAGACAAGGGCCAGCAGCCCGGCCACGCCGGCGCCGCCGAACATGCCTGCGCCCTTACCGGCCTTTTTCGCCGACGCAGAAATCTCGGCCTTGGCCAGTTCGACCTCCTGACGGAAGAGGGTCGAGATGTCCTTCGTTACCTCACCCAGAAGCTGGCCGAGAGACTCGCTCCGGTCCTCAGGTTCGGGCACGTAAGGCTGACTCATCGAAGGTCACCACTCGTCTGGTAATCCGGCGAGCCGGCCTGACCCGTGTAGCCGGGTGTAGTGGTGTAGCCGGCGTCTCCGTAAGCGGTGGTCCCGGAGTAGCCGGCGCCGGTGGTGGCGATGGTGGGGTCATCACCGATGTAGTCGTCGCGACCGGCCTGATAACTGGTGTCCTGTTTCGATGAATCGTTACCGCTCGCCAGCGACTTCGCGAGTCTGCCCACAACGATTCCGGCGGCAGCCGCGATCGCTATGAACAGGCCGGGGCGCCGCCGGGCGAAACGCTTGGCGTCTTCAAGAAGGTCAGCGGGTTCCCGAGCCTCAAGCCATCCGGCGACGTCACCGGCGCGAGATGCCGCCTGCGAGACCAGGTTGGATGCCATTCCTTCGCTCTCGGACGAGTCGGCCATCGTGCGGAGCTGATCGCTGACCGTTCGGATGCCGCCTGCCGCACGTTCCTTCTGGGTGGAGACCTGACCGCTCACCTGGTTGCGTACCTGCCCGACGAGGTTCTTGGCCTGGTAGCCGACCTCGTTCTTCACATTGGCAGCCTCGTCGGCAGCGGTTCCCGCAACATGCGATCCAGCTTCGCGCACGCGGTCAGTGGTCGACGCGTCATCTGCGCCTGATGAGGTTTGTGTCATGATTCTTCCTCCTCGGAGGAGACCAGCCGACCGAGTCAGGAGCGACGACGGCAGCACGGTCTCGAGTCGTGTGATGAAATCTTCGCCCGAGCCCGCGCCAACGCCAAGCTTCAGCCCTAGGCTTGACACCCCGCGAACAGGGGAGTATCGCGCGACCGCTGACCGCTTCGCAACCGCCCTTTCACGGGACGGAGGGTCGTTACACGTTATGAACGCACGAGCGGGGAGAGTCCCTTGGCCGTCTCAGCAGCTTCGGGCAGGCCGGATGCGGCGAGCCAGTTGCCGAGCATCAGATAGCCACCCTCGGTGAGGACGCTTTCGGGATGGAATTGCACCCCGTAGATGGGAGCTTCGCGGTGTCGAAGGCCCATGATGACCCCACCGCGGGTTCGGCTGGTGACGAGGAGGTCGTCGGGTACGGTCCCATCGACGACGGCGAGGGAGTGGTAGCGGGTCGCGGTGAAGGGTTGCGGGACACCGGCGTAGAAGGCGCTCGCGTCGTGCTCGATGACGCTCGTCTTGCCGTGCATCAGTTCGTCGGCATTGGTCACCGTTGCGCCGAACGCCTCCGCGATCGCCTGGTGCCCGAGGCAGACGCCCAGCAACGGCGTGTCAGCCGCCAGCGCCGCTTTCACCATCGCCACGGAGACTCCCGCATCTGCGGGCTTGCCCGGACCGGGCGACACCAGGACAGCGTCGTACTCGGCGAGCCGGGCTGCGGCATCCGCTTCGGAGATGGTGTCATTGCGGAGCACCTCGGTCTCGGCGCCCAGTTGAAGGAGGTATCCGTTCAGCGTGTAGACGAAGCTGTCGTAGTTGTCGATCACCAATACGCGCGTCACGGGAGCCTCTTACTCTTCAACGGTTACTTCCTGGGTGTCGAGAAATGACTGCACCCAGGGGAACACCCAGGTTCCCAATACATACAAAGCTACCGCGATCAGTGCGATCGTGAGCAGAAGACGAAGCCACATCGGGCCGGGTAGGGCTCGCCACAGCGCTCCGTACACGATCAGTCCTCCAGGGGGTCGGTCAGCGATGCGGGCTCGCCTGCGGTGCGGGGCGTCCACGATTCGAACGCGCCGTAGGCGATGATACGCTCCGCGGTTGAGAAGGCCGGGTTACAACTGGTCAGGGTGATGATCGAGTCGGATGCTTCAACCCCGTCGGTCTGCGGCACCGGGTTCAGAACGCCGACCCCCGACGGTTCGACGTACTCGAGGGTCCGGAAACGGTAGGTGTACCAGCCCTCAGGTACCTCGACGACGATCGCGTCACCGACGCGGAGTTCACCGATCAGGTTGAGCGGCTTGCCGTGGGAGTTACGATGACCGGCGACCGCAAAGTTGCCGAGCTCGCCGGGCATCTGGGTGTCAGGGTAGTGCCCGAGGCCGAGTGGGTTGAGCGTTCGTGACGCCGAGACGCCGCCGGCGAGTCGGGCGGCAAAGTCCTGCCCGAAGCGCGGAACGCGGAGAACCCCGAACACTTCAGCGTCAGCGGGCTGGGATAGCCGAACCGGCAGCATCGGCGCTTCTGCTGGCCCGGTCGGTTCTGAGGCGTTGGACTGCCACATCTCGCTCAACTGCGCGGCCTCGCGGTCCTGCGCTGCACGAAGGACCGCGTCGTTGAGCCACAACTGCCAGACGAGGAACAACAGGACGAGCACACCGCCGGTGACCAGGAGTTCGCCAATCACACCGACAACGCTCACACGACGAGGGATTTTCCTCCTGCGCCTCGTGCGTCGGGAGTCGCTGCCAGCCGGCTCGGATGGCGGGCGGGCGGGCATGAGCTCAGTCTACCGGCGCGATGTTTCCAGGTAACAAGAGTTGTACACAGGGTTATCCACATACTGGGGATAATTACATCGGTGTAATTGTCCACAGTGTTAATAACCCTGTTAATAACTCTGGTCGGGGTTTTTCCAGTTTGCCCGTCAGCCGGACGCTCGAAATCCCGGGCGTGCCGGTGGGCGCCTGTGGAAACTACCGCCAGCGCGTCGTCATCAGAAAACCGATGAAGGCGATCCCGAAGCCAACGACGATGTTCCACGACTCGAGCGCTGGAACCGGCAGCGCGCCCTGACTGACGTAGAACACGATGATCCAGGCCAGACCGAGGAGCATGAAGCCGAACATGACCGGCTTGAACCACACGGGGTTGGGTGCCTGCTCACCGGAGCGCTGGGTGCTCGGGGCGGCCTGGTTGCTTCTCGTCTTGTCGCGTGCCATATGGCCGATTCTAGTCGGTTACAGGAGGAATGCGCTTGCGAAGGGGAGGAGGCTGACACCGACCAGGACGACGCACAGCGCCGCGATCAGCAGAGTCTGCCGGCTCTTGTGCCTGAGGTGGCGCGTCTCGTAGTAGATGAGCCCCGCCAGCGCTCCGCCGACGAGCCCTCCCACGTGCGCCTGCCAGGCAACGTTGATCCCGGGGATGAAGCCGATCACGAGGTTGATTCCGACGAGGACGAGCAAACCGTTCATGTTGCCGCCCCGCTTGCGCTGGATGACGAGGAACGCGCCCATCAGGCCGAAGATCGCACCGGATGCCCCGACCACGGGCACGTTGCCTGCGGTGAGGAACAGCACCCCAAGCGAACCGGCGAATCCCGATATGAGGTAGAGCGTCAGGAAACGGGCTCGACCCAGCATGGGCTCGAGCGCCTGGCCGAACAGCCAGAGCGAGTACATATTGAGGGCGACATGGAAGATGAGGTTCTGCGAGTGGACGAAGACCGTGGTGAGCATTCGCCACGGTTCGAACGCCAGCGGGGTGGAATAGACGCCTGCGTACAGGAGGTACTGCGTTATTCCGAGTCCTGGAAGAAGCTGCAGCAGGAAGACGAACGTCGTGACCGCGATCAGGATGTACGTGACGATCGGCCGATCACCGCTCCGGCTGAAGAAGCCTGTTCGCGCGCGCGGAGCCGACGTCCGCTGTTCTCTCATGCATTCAGGGCAAATAACGCCGACGGCGCCAGGGGTCTGGCACTCGCCGCAGATCGTGCGCCCGCACCGCTGGCACAGCACAAAGCTCTGCCGGTCAGGATGCCGGTAACAGAAACTACCCGACCGGAGGGGCGGCGCGGACGACTGGCTCATCGGAGGAGGCCCGGACCAGCTGTTGCTTGCTGTTTAGACGTCGGCAACCGTGACGCTCTCGATGACGATGTCGTCGAGGGGGCGGTCACGGGCATCGCGAGGAACCTCGGCGAGCTTGTCGACGACCTTGCGGCTTGCTTCATCCTCGACGGCACCGAAGATGGTGTGCTTGCCCTGCAGCCAGCTCGTGTTGCCGACCGTGATGAAGAACTGGGACCCGTTGGTGCCCTTGCCGGCGATCTTGCCTGCATTTGCCATGGCGAGCATGTATGGCTCGTTGAAGTTGAGTTCCGGGTTGATCTCGTCGTCGAACTTGTAGCCGGGGCCGCCGGTGCCGTTACCGAGCGGGTCGCCGCCCTGGATCATGAAGCCGGGGATGATGCGGTGGAAGATGACGCCGCTGTAGAGCGGGGTGTTCTTCCTGGTTTCACCGGTGCGCTCGTCAGTCCATTCGATCTCGCCCGTAGCGAGTCCGACGAAGTTCGTGACCGTCTTGGGAGCGTGGTCCCCGAAGAGGTTGACCTTGATATCGCCGTAGTTGGTGTGAAGGGTTGCGACAGCGGTGTGCTTTGACATGTTTTCAATTCTTACACACGCATTGACCCCGTCCGGGTGGCGTTCCGGCCATTCGGTGGCAAGATGGAGGTCTGTCGCGTCAAAAACGAGATCAATGGAGGTCAGCGGTGAGTCTGTCACGCAAGCGCAAGAAAGAACTCAAGCGACTCAAGGGTGAGGCCAATCAACTGTGGCATGCCCAGCAGGAGATTCTAGACCACGCCAACCACGTCGCCCGAGAGGCGAGCAGGCAGTTGGGTGCATATGGCCGTGAACAGGTCGTCCCCTCCGTCGTGAGCACGTACGAACACAAGGTCCAGCCGGTCGTCGACCGCGGATATGCCGCATCCCGCGGCGTCGTCGATGGCGCCAGGCGCGGCCTCGACAAGACGGTCCTGCCAGTACTTGGTGGGGTTGTCGGCAGTGTCCTGTCCATCGGAGACATCGCCAAGGATCACCGGGTCCGCGCGGCCCTCGAACGCTTCCAGCCGAAGCC
>NZ_JBKJWH010000022.1:0-22283 GCF_046716805.1 Mycetocola sp.
GTTAGCGCAGCCGTACTCCATCGGCCCAGACCGCCGTCACCGTGTACGAGTCGTCGAGCAGCACCGCGTCTGCGGCGAAACCGACGTCCAGCCGCCCGAGGTCGCCGTCGCGACCGATCGCTCTCGCCGGCGTCTCGGTGACGGCCGCCACAGCCTGTGGGAGCGGGATCCCGACCTCGATGACCGCCCGGCGCAGCGCGTCGTCCTGGGTGAGCGTCGACCCGGCGATCGAGCCGCCGCCGGCGAGCCTGGCCACCCCGTCAACCACATCGACGCTCAACGAGCCGAGCTGGTAGGTGCCGTCCGTGGACCCGGCTGCCGCCATGGCATCCGTCACGAGGGCGATGCGCCCGGGGGCCGCAACGAACGCGATGCGGACGACGTCGGGGTGCACATGGACACCGTCGTTGATGATCTCGAGGGTGACAGTCGAGGCCGCCGCAGCGGCAGCGACCGGGCCCGGGTTGCGATGGTGGATGCCGTTCATCGCGTTGAAGGCGTGGGTCAGGATGCTCGCACCCGCGTCGAACGCTGATCGGGCGCCGTCGAAATCCGTGTCGGTGTGGCCGATGGCGACGGCGACCCCTGCGGAGGTGAACTGCCGGATGGCATCCATCCCGCCGGGGAGCTCGGGGGCGAGGGTGACCTGGCGGAGAGTGCCGCGAGCCGCCGTGAGAAGCCGTTCGATGACCACCGGGTCCGGGTCGCACAGCAAAGCCGGGTCGTGCGCACCTTTGTGGCCGACGTCGAGGAACGGACCTTCGAGATGCGAACCGAGGATCGTCGGGTCCTTTTCGGCGAGCCCGGCGACGAGCGCCACCCGTTCGACAAGGTCGTCGATCGAACCGGTGACGAGTGACAGCACAGATCGCGTGGTGCCGTGGGCCCGGTGCACGGCGAGGGCGGTGCGGATGCCGTCCGCGTCGCTGTCGAAGGAGCATCCGCCGCCGCCGTGCCCATGGATGTCGATGAAACCCGGAACGAGCAGAGCGCCTGCGGCGTCGAAGGATTCGATCGGTTTCAGGCCCAGCCAGCCATCGCCGGTGCCCGTCGCGGAGACTGTTCCCCCGGCGAAGGCGACGTAGCCGTCGTCGGATTGCTTTCCCCCGCTGAGAACACACGCGTTGTGGATGACCAGATCGGGGGAGGCAGGCGAAGGAAGGGTCACGTCGCCACGATAACGTCGATACGGCTCGGAGTGAAAGCGCCGGACCGACCTGGAGCGCCGCAGTCGCGAGTCACGCTGCGGCCGTGGCGAAAAGAATGAGCAGCCGTTCGGCTGCATCGGTCAGCCTGGTGCGACCGGCGGCCAGGTACCGGCGGGGATCGGTCATCGCGTGCGACGCGCAGTGAACGCGCCGATGCCGGTGCCGCGAGCGGCGGCGTTCCGGACGAGATCGCCGGTGGGGGTTCGGGGCATTGCGTCCTCGCTCAGATCGGGTCTTCGCTGATGATGAGCCGCTGCTCGAGTTCGTCGCAATCCGGATGGACGCTGCCGGCCTGGGGCTCGAGAACGGCCGCAGCGCCCCACGCGGTGGCGCGGGAGAGCAGGACGCGGACGTCCCACATCCCGGCCGCGAGCAGGGATGCCGCTGCCGCAACGCTGGCGTCGCCGGCGCCCGTCGGGTTGCCGGCGAACACGACATCAAGCCGGGCACGCAAGACGGGGCCCTCCCTGGGCACGGCCATCATGCCGTCCTCGCCGAGCGAAACGAGGACCAGACCGGCCCCGGCGGCCTGCAGCGCCCGGGCGCCGGCCAGCGGATCACGGTCGCCGGTGGCTTCGGCCAGTTCCCGCCGATTCGGTTTGAGGAGGGTTGCCCCGGCTGCCGCGGCGCTCAACAGGTGGGCGCCGGACGCGTCGGCGATGGTCGGGATCCCGGCCTCCCGGGCGAGAGCGAGCAGGTCGGAGACCAGCGACTCGGGCGCACCCGGGGGAATGCTGCCGGAGACGACCAGGCAGCCGGTGTGCGGAAGTCGCGAGCGGACGGCATCCGCGACCCGTTCCCAGGTGTTCGCGGGGACCGTCCTGCCGGATTCGTTGAGCACGGTCGTTCGTCCAGAGCCCTGCTCGACGATCGCGGTCGAACGGCGGGCCCGGCCAGGCACGGGCAGGAGGAGGGACGGGATGGCGCCGAGGTCGTGCTTGAATTCGCGAAAGTCCTCTTCGCCGACCGGGGCGACGGCGAGCGTGTCGAAGCCCTTTTGCAGCAACACCCGCGCGACGTTGATGCCCTTGCCTCCCGCCCGCGTCACCGCCGGCGGAACCCGGTGGCTTTCACCGACATCGAGATGGTCGAGAGTGATGGTGCTGTCGAGTGCCGGGTTCGGCGTCACCGTGAGGATCACGCGGTCACCTCGGTGAGGCGCTGGCGCGCACCGAGGGCGGCGCCGACCAGTCCGGCGTTCTCGCCAACGGTCGCCGGCAGCAGCACCGGGCGGCGGTGGAAGGTGAGCAGGGAGTTCATGCGCTCCTCCACCGGAGCGAAGAGGGCATTCCCGGCCTGCGCGAGCCCGCCGCCGAGCACGATTGCCTCGGGAGCGAGCAGGGCAACGGCCTGGGAGAGGGCGAGGCCGAGAGCATCGGTTGCGGTGTTCCAGACGGATGCCGCCGCCCGGTTGCCTGACCGGGCCAGTTCAAGCACCTCCCGGGCGCCGGCGACGGGCGAGGCCGCGTTGCGGTTGTACAGCCGGGCGATGGCCCCGGCGGAAGCGATCGCCTCGAGACAGCCGTTTCCGCCGCACGCGCACGGCACCCCGCCGACGTCGACCACGGCATGGCCGATCTCGCCGGCGAATCCGGATGCTGAATACGGCTTGCCGTCGAGGAAGATCGCACTGGCGATTCCGGTTCCGATGACGACCACCATCACATTGCCGAAACGCCCGGCAGCGCCGAGGCGGTATTCGGCGGTCCCGGCGGCACGGACGTCGTGGGTGAACGCGACAGGGAGGCCGAGGGTCGAGCTCGCGGCGTCCCGGAACGGCACGTTCCGCCAGCCCAGGTTCTCGGCGTACACGCCCACTCCAGCGTCGTCATCGACGAGGCCTGGAACGATGAGCCCGGCCGCGCGGGGAACGATGTCCGGATGCCGCGCGGCGAACCGGTTCGTGAGGACGGAGAGTTGCGTGAGCACGGCATCCCCGCTGCCGTCGGTGCTGTACGGCGTCGGTACCCGCACGACCTCGCGAAGCGAGCCCTCCTCGTCGAAGAGGCCCGCTTTGGTGTCCGTGCCGCCGACGTCGAAGGCGAGCACGGCGGGACCCGAGCCCAGGATCCGGCTGGCCGTCATGCGTCGAGGATGACCGAGCGGGTCAGGTTGCGCGGGACGTCGGGGTTGAGGCCGGCGCGCAGGGAACGCTCCAGCGCGACGCGGTGGGCGCGTACGAGGTCGGCGAGCGGGTCGAGGGTTGAGTCCTCGAATCGCGCACCCGTTTGGGAGACCTGCCCGGAGAGACCGGTCGGAGCATCCCCGAACATCCACACGGCCCGGCCGGGCGCGGCGATCGCGAGGGGCCCGTGCCGGTATTCCATGGCCGGGTACGACTCGGTCCACGCCTGGCAGGACTCGCGCATCTTCAGAGCAGCTTCGTGGGCGAGTCCTACCGTCCAGCCGCGGCCGAGGAAGGTGACCTGTTCTGCGGAGATCACGTCGTCGTCCAGGTCTTCCGCGAGCGCTTTCTCGGCATCCCGGATCGATCCCGAGACGTCCGCACCGGTCGAGGCGCGGAGGAACGTCAGAGCCGTGGTGGCGAAGCGGGTCTGCACGACGCTTTTTTCGTCGGCGAACGGCAGGCCGACGATGTCGTCGGCGAGGTCGACGAGCGGGCTGGCCAGGTCGCCGACGATGCCGACCGTGCGAACGGTGCCCTTCACGTCGGTGAGGAGTTCGAGTACCTCGGACGTGGTACCCGAGCGGGTGATCGCGACGACGGCGTCGTAGCCGCGGTCGAGGAACGCTTCGGATGCCGCGAACGCGTCGGTTTGCCCCAGACCCGCGCTCTCTCGGAGCGCGGCGTAGGACTGAGCCATGAACCAGGACGTTCCGCAGCCGATCACGGCGACGCGCTGCCCCGCCGAGGGGAGAACCGCCCGCTCGGCCGTCAGCGCGGCGGCACGCGCCCACACCTCTGGCTGGCTTCGGAGCTCTTCGTCCATCCAGGCGCCGGGTGCGGTCATCGGTTCTGCTCCTGCCGTTGTCGGCCATCCGGCCTTTGGGAATTCGAGAGAGTGAGTGGATCAGCGAAGCCAATCAGGTCCGAGCATTACAGACTTCCCCCTGAATCGCTAGAACGCCCACTCGGATACGGCTCGCCCTCCCGGTACGCACCGATGCCGAGCGCCCGGAAGCGGGGGTACCAGGCGTCGAGCCGGTCGGCGAAACCGTCCCAGTCGCGCCCATCCGTCCCGGCCCGGGCTGACCAGGCGATTTCGGCGACCGCGGTGAGTCGGGGGAAGACCAGGTAGTCGATGTCGGAGGTGGAGGCGACGGTCTCGGTCCAGAGCGGCGCTTCAACGCCGAGAATCTTCTCCTCGGCCACGTGGGGCAGGATCTCGGCCGGCTCCCATTCGTACGCCGCCCGCACGCTCGTCGGACCGCCGGCCCAGGCCTGCCCGATCGGGGTCGTCTC
This sequence comes from Mycetocola sp., assembly GCF_046716805.1. Taxonomy (GTDB): domain Bacteria; phylum Actinomycetota; class Actinomycetes; order Actinomycetales; family Microbacteriaceae; genus Mycetocola_A. The sequence goes on from NZ_JBKJWH010000022.1 coordinate 4,633, forward strand.
GTCATAGGTGATGTCGAGGTAGGCGACATCCGCAGGGGAGAGGATGAGTGATCCGCCCTGCTCGACGAACGACGCGGCAAGCTCGTCGGCGGTGGCCTGGGGGGTGACGTATCCCCAGTACTGCCCGATCGTCCCCGGCGCGAGGTCCTTCGAGCGGCCGGCTTCATGCCAGGCGATCGGTGTCTTGCCGTGCGCGGCGACGAGCGCGGTGGCGCGGGCGATGAAACCGGGGAATTGTTCGGTCGGTGTAGCGAGGGACTCGTCCCCGCCGATGTGCAGGTACGGGCCCGGGGTCTGCGCAGCGACCGACCCGAACACATCGTCGAGGAACTGCCACGTGGCATCCGCGTGGACGTCGAGGCTGGAGAAGCCGACGTCGATGCCGGTGTACGGTTCCCGCGCCGTGCGGTCGGCGTTGATCTCCGGGTACGCGCTCAGAGCCGCGTTGGTGTGGCCGGGCACGTCGATCTCAGGCACGACGGTGACGAACCGCTCGGCCGCGTACGCCACGATGTGTGCGTAGTCCTCCTCCGTGTAGAAACCGCCCCGGCCGCCACCGACGGCGGTCGATGCGCCGATGCCGGTCAGCTCTGGCCGGCCGGCGATCGTGATGCGCCAGCCCTGGTCATCGGTGAGGTGCAGGTGGAGCACGTTGATCTTGAACAGGACGATTCCGTCGACGAACCGCGTCACAGCCGCCACGTCGAAGAAGTGCCTGGCGACGTCGAGCATCGCGCCGCGCCAGGCGAAGCGGGGCCGGTCCGTGATGGTGGCGGCGACGGCCTGCCACGGGGCGCTCTGCACCGAGCGCTTCTCGACGCTTGCCGGGAACAACTGGCGCAGCGACTGGATGCCGTAGAACAGGCCGGCGGGGGACGCCGCGGTGATCGTCGCGCCGGCCGCAGACGTCTCGAGCCGGTAGCCCTCGCCGCCGAGCTCGAGAACATCGGCGAGGTCGAGGTGGAGCGCGATGTCGGCGGGTCCGGCGATCTGGCCGTTCACCGGGCTCACCACCGGCAGCGGGTACCCGGTCGATGGTCGCAGGATGCGTGCGAGATACCCCGCGACGGATGCGGCGGCATCCGTCGCCAGAATCCGGGAGGAGACCAGGAGGACGAACGGCGCAGCGCTCGCGTCGACCTGCAACTCGGTGGGCAGGGGAAGAATCGGCGTTGCCATTCGGGCTTCTCTCGGTCGGTCCAAGCCACCATCAAAGCACGCGCCGGCGCCCAAGTGGAGAGGGGGCAGCGGAGGTGGACCGAATCCCGACCGCTGCTATGATCGGTCTGTCGTAACTGGCGTAAAAACGACCGACTCTTGATCAAAGGATTTCCGGGTCGGTGGTTTGGATGGTCACCATCGGGGAGCGACTGACACGGATTCGGCCGGACGCCTGGGCCGATACGGATTACCTCTTGTCCGCCGCTGTCTTAAGGAGCCAGTTTTGTCGTCAACGTTCAACGCCCCACTTTCCGAGGTCGATCCCGAAATCGCCGCCGTTCTCGAGCAGGAACTCGGGCGCCAGCGCGACTACCTCGAGATGATCGCGAGCGAGAACTTCGTCCCGGTCGCTGTGCTTCAGTCCCAGGGCAGCGTGCTCACCAACAAGTACGCCGAGGGATACCCCGGCCGCCGCTACTACGGCGGCTGCGAGTACGTCGACGTGGCTGAGTCTCTCGCCATCGAGCGGGCGAAGAGCCTGTTCGGCGCCGCGTACGCCAACGTTCAGCCGCACTCAGGCGCGACCGCCAACGCCGCGGTTCTCTCCGCCATCGCGACCCCCGGTGACACGATCCTCGGTCTCGAACTCGCCCACGGCGGCCACCTCACTCACGGCATGAAACTCAACTTCTCCGGCAAGCTCTACAACGCGGTCTCGTACGGTGTCGACCCCAAGACCTTCCTCGTCGACATGAACGTCGTCCGCGAGAAGGCGCTCGAGCACAAGCCGCAGGTGATCATCGCCGGCTGGTCCGCGTACCCGCGTCAGCTCGACTTCGCCGCGTTCCGCGCGATCGCCGACGAGGTCGGAGCCAAGCTCTGGGTCGACATGGCTCACTTTGCCGGTCTCGTCGCGGCCGGCCTGCACCCGTCACCGGTGCCATTCGCCGACGTCGTCTCGTCGACCGTGCACAAGACGCTCGCCGGCCCCCGCTCCGGCTTCATCCTCAGCCGTGACATGGACCTCGCCAAGAAGCTCAACTCCAACGTCTTCCCCGGCCAGCAGGGCGGGCCGCTCATGCACGTCATCGCCGCCAAGGCGACCGCGTTCCTCCTCGCCGCGCAGCCCGAGTTCACCGACCGCCAGGAGCGCACCCTGCGGGGAGCCCGCCTGCTTGCCGAGCGTCTCACCGCCGACGACTCCCGCGCCGCCGGTGTCGACGTGCTCACCGGCGGAACCGACGTCCACCTCGTGCTCGCCGACCTCCGCAACTCCGAGGTCAACGGCCAGCAGGCCGAGGACGCGCTCCACGAGGTCGGCATCACCGTCAACCGCAACTCTGTGCCGTTCGACCCTCGCCCGCCGATGGTCACCTCAGGTCTCCGTATCGGCACCCCGGCACTCGCCACCCGCGGATTCGACGACGCCGAGTTCACCGAGGTCGCCGACATCATCGCGACAGCGCTTCAGCCCGGCGCTGACATCCCGGCGCTGCGCACGCGGGTGAAGACGCTCACCGACGCGTTCCCGCTGTACCCGGGCCTCGCGCAGTAATCTCGATGACCGCACGAATCCTCGACGGCAAAGCCGTCGCATCCGTCATCAAATCGGAACTGAAGGAGCGCGTCACCGCGCTCCGCGAACGTGGAATCGTCCCCGGACTCGGCACGGTTCTCGTCGGGAACGACCCCGGCTCACAGTGGTACGTCGCCGGCAAGCACCGTGACTGTGCCGAGGTCGGTATCGAATCGATCCGGCGCGACCTGCCGGCCACGATCAGCCAGGAGGAACTCGAGGCGGTGCTCGACGAGCTCAACGCCGACGACGCCTGCACGGGTTACATCGTGCAGCTGCCGTTGCCCGCGCACCTCGACACGGACGCGATCCTCGAGCGGGTCGACCCGGAAAAGGACGCCGACGGGTTGCACCCGACGAACCTCGGGCGACTGATACTCAATGTCAACCGGCCCATCTCGACGCCGCTGCCGTGCACGCCGCGCGGGGCGATCGAGCTCATGCAGAGGCACGGGATCGAGCTCGCCGGCAAGCATGTCGTCGTGGTCGGGCGCGGGGTCACCGTCGGACGGGCGATCGGCCCTCTGCTGACCCGGCGCGAGTTCAACGCGACGGTCACCCTGACCCACACCGGAACCGTCGGCCTCGACGACCTGCTGCGCACCGCCGACGTCATCGTCGCTGCGGCCGGTGTTCCCGGCATCGTGAAAGCATCCGCTGTGAAACCGGGTGCCATCGTTCTCGATGTCGGTGTGAGCCGTGAGACCGACCCGGAGTCCGGCAAGAGCCGCGTCGTCGGCGACGTCGACCCGGCCGCAGCGGAGGTGGCGGCGTGGATCTCACCGAATCCCGGCGGGATCGGCCCAATGACCCGGGTGCAGCTGCTCACCAACGTCGTGGACACGGCGGAGCGCCTGAACCCGTAGTTGCAGCGAACGAAACAGCAGTAGTGGCTCGAAGATCAGTGATTTCTGAGCCACTGCTGCGTTATCGCCTGCGCTGACCTCTTCATGCGGGCTCTTGGCCGACCTTCGGGGTGACCGGGCGAAGGTAGTCGACGAGGAAGCCCGTGAGGGTGGCGATTCCGACGAACACGACCGAGCCTCCCGATACCGCCCAGGTCGGGATGAAATCGCTGATGCCTGGCCCGCTCTCGTTTCTCAGGATGAGGCCAATGGTGATATAGCCGACGAAGAAGGCCACGGCGATGACGACGGCCACCGCCACGATTGCGGAACCCCGTGTGCGCCGCTTTTTCTTCTCGAAGTTTTCCGCGTAGCCTTCGGGACTGCCGAACACCGACTCAGCAGACTCAGCGTCGGCCAGCGGATGCGCTCGCACCTCCCGAAGGATCTCGGCGATCTCGGCGTCGGTCTGCCCTCGAAGGCGCAGTTGAAAAGTCAATTTCTGTTCGTACGTCATATGCTCGTCTTTCCCGGTGCGGTGATCAGATTGGTGAGGATGTCGGTGACCCGATTCCACGCGGCCGAAGTCGAGGTGAGCTCGGAATGCCCCGACGGCGTGAGCGCGAACTCCTTGCGTCCGGGACCGGCCCCGTCGTGCAGCCACTCGTGGGTTACGAGTCCCGCGTCTTCGAATCGTTTGAGGAGCGGATAGAGGGCTCCCCCCTGCGTTCGGGTGAACCCGAGTTCCTGGAGGCGCGCGAGAAGGGCATACCCGTGTGCCGGCTGTCGCGCGAGGAGCGCCATCACGGCGATCGGCAAAGCCGCCCGAACGACATCGGGCGGCAACTGTTCGGACGTCATATCTAGATAGTGCCAGAACTTAGATACGGCGGCAACTGTTTCGGAGATAGGCGGCAGGCACCGGTCACCGTCTCCGTCAGATGTCCTGGCAGCGGGTGGCCGGTAGGCTTCGGTCATGAGTGAGAACGCGTCGACCCATCCCACCGTTGACCGTGTTCTGTCAGAGCTCCGCGCGGGCGGGGTCGGCGGCGACGTGCGCTGGTTCGACGACCCCACCCCGACGGCCGCCGATGCGGCCGAGGCGCTCGGTGTGGAGGTGGGCGCAATCGCGAACTCGCTCATCTTCACCATCGACGGTGAACCGGTGCTCGTTCTCACCTCAGGAGCGCATCGGGTGGACACCGGCTGGCTCGGCGGGCAACTCGGCGGCACGCTCAAGCGGGCGGATGCCGCGACGGTGCGAGCCGCAACCGGTCAGGTCATCGGGGGAGTGGCACCGGTCGGGCATCCGTCGCCGGTTCGCACGTTCGTCGACTCGGCACTCGCCGAATACCCGGAGGTGTGGGCTGCCGCTGGGCATCCGCACACCGTGTTCCCGACGACGTTCGACGAACTCGTGCGCCTCACGGGCGGGACACCGACCGCGGTCGTCCCCGGCTGAGTTCCCCCGTGGTGACGCACGCTCAGCAGGAGCGGGCGTGCTCAGACGGCCAATTTCTCCTGTTGGGCGTCGCATCGGAGCGATTTCTCCTGTTGAGCGTCGGCCTGAGGGCGGCTGTGTGCCGTCTCCCTGCTGAACATCCGGGGTGGTCCCCCTCGTTCTCTTGAGTCGAAGCCCCTAGTCGGCCCTGGACGCCCCATCGGCTGCGGTCACCGTGAAGAGCTCCGGCTGCTCGAAGCCGCGGCTCGCGAAGGCGGCCAGAACCGCATCCGAGACCTCCTGCAGCTCCGCCGTGCGCACGAGCGCGATGGCAGCACCCCCGAAACCTCCGCCGGTCATCCGGGCCCCGACGGCCCCAGCGCTGAGCGCGCTGTCCACAGCGACATCGAGTTCTGGCACCGAGATCTCGAAGTCATCCCTCATGGATGCGTGCGAGGCCGTGAGCAAATCACCGATCGCCTCAGGGCCTTCCAGCCGCAGCAACCGCACAGTGTCCAGCACGCGCTGATTCTCGGTGATCACATGGCGCACCCGCTTGAGGGTTTCGGCGTCGAGCACGACAGCGGCACGAGCGAGGTCGTCGACATCGAGTTCGCGCAGTGACGAGACGCCCATCTCGCGGGCGCCTCGCTCGCACGACCGCCGTCGGTCGGCGTAGCCGCCGGTGGCGTGCGAGTGCGACACATGGGTGTTGATCACCAGAAGGACGAGGCCGGCCGGCTCGAAACCGAGCGGGATCACCTCGGCGTCCAGACTGCGGCAGTCGAGGAACACCGCCGCATCCTTCCGCCCGAGCAGTGATGCCGACTGGTCCATGATGCCGGTCGGCGCACCGACGGCCTTGTTCTCGGCGAGCTGCCCGACGCGGGCGAGAGTCTCGCGATCGAGCCCCAGCTTCCAGACCTCGGTGAGTGCCACAGCAACGGCGCACTCGATCGCCGCCGACGATGACAGGCCGGCACCGATGGGAACGTCGGAGTCGATGTGGGCGTCGAAGCCGGAAACGGCTGAGAGGTCGGCGCCGAACTTGCCGAGTGCCCAGACGACGCCGAGTGGGTACGCCGACCAGCCGGAGACGGCATCCGGAGACACGTCGTCCAGCGCGATCCGTACGACGTCCTCGCTGTGTGCGGTGGTGATCTGGATGATGCGATCCTCGCGCGGGGCAAGGGCAACGACCGTCGACCGGTCGATGGCGAACGGGAAGACGAAACCGTCGTTGTAGTCGGTGTGCTCACCGATGAGGTTGACCCGGCCGGGCGCCCGCCACACGCCGAAGGGCTCCCGCTGGAACCGCTCCTCGAATCCGGCCCGCACCCGGGTGCTCAGCTGGCTCATACGGGGTTCTCCTTGTCTGCGCGAGTGATCGCTTCGCGCACCCGTGCTGCGGTCTGTTCCGGCGGGATATCTCCGATCCATGCCCCCATGGCGGCTTCGGATCCGGCCAGGTATTTCAGTTTGTCCGACGCTCGACGCGGCGACGTCAGCTGCAGCATCAGGCGGATGTCGTCGCGACCGACCGATATCGGCGCCTGGTGCCACGCGGCGATGTACGGGGTCTGGGTCTCGTACAGCGCGTCGACGCCGCGGAGGAGGCGCAGGTACAGCACCGCCAGTTCGTTCCGCTCCTCGTCGGTGGTCCCCGCAAAGTCGGGCACATGACGGTGGGGAAGCATGTGCACTTCGACCGGCCAACGCGCCGCGAACGGTACGAACGCCGTCCAGTGCTCGCCCTGGAGGACCACGCGATCGCCGGCCTGCTCGCTCGCGAGGATGTCGGCGAACAGAGTCGGCCCGTAATCGTCGACGGATGCCAGCAGCCGCTGGCTGCGGGGGGTGACGTACGGGTAGGCATAGATCTGGCCGTGCGGATGCAGCAGCGTCACGCCGATCTCGACCCCCCGGTTCTCGAACGGGAAAACCTGCTCGATGCCCGGCAGCGCCGAGAGGGCCGCCGTGCGGGAGGCCCACGCCTCGATGACGGTCCGGGCACGGGAGCGGCTGAGCGATCCGAAGGATCCCTCGTGCTCAGGGCTGAAGCAGACGACCTCGCACCGGCCGACGGACGTGCGGGTGCGGCCGATCCCGACCTCGGCGAGGTCGTCGAGCCCGCGCGGGGCGTTGTCGTCCTCGAGCAGGGGTCCGAAGGACGGGGAACGGTTCTCGAACACCGCCACGTCGTAGTTGCTGGGAACCTCCGACGGGTTCGTCAGGGTCTGCGGAGCGAGCGGGTCGAGGTGGGCCGGCGGCAGGAACGCACGGCTCTGGCGGGCGGACGCGATGGAGATCCACTCGCCGCTGAGCGGGTCCTGGCGCATCGACGCCGTCGGCGGACGGCCGGGAAGCTCCCGGGAATCGGCGGAGCGCTTCTCGCCCAGCAACGAGTCGGCGTCGTCGAAGTAGATAATCTCGCGCCCGTCGGCGAGCACATCCGACTGCGAAGTGATGGTGGACATCGAGGATTACGCCTTCCCAACGGTTTCGAATACGCAACCGATTCTAGGGCCAAGCTTTCATTATTGACAAGGTTCCGAAAGTAACTGAAGATGGGCCTATGACTGTGCAGTCTGCTCCCGAGGGTGATGAAGCCATGCCCGCCATCGTTCGGCGCGAGCGGATGGCGGAACTCGTCGGTCGGCGTGGTTTCGTCCGGGTCGCCGAATTGTCCACCCTTTTCGGGGTGAGTGAGGTCACCGTTCGCAGTGACCTGGCCGCCCTGGACGGCGAAAGCATCCGCCGGGTCCACGGGGGCGCCGTGCCGCGCGATGCCCGCGACCGTGAATCCAGTTTCGAGGAGTCGCTTGAGGCATCCGCCCACGACAAGCAGGCGATCGGCAGGCTTGCCGCCTCACTCGTGAGCTCGGGTCAAAGCATCCTGCTCGACGTGGGGACGACGACACTCGCCGTGGCGCAAGCGCTCAAGGAGCGCACCGATCTCGAGGATCTCGTGGTCATCACCAACGGACTCCACATCGCGCTCGAACTGGAGTCGGAGATCCCGCGGTTCACCGTCATCGTCACCGGGGGCGCGCTTCGGCCGCTCCAGCATTCGCTCGTGCAGCCGCTCGCCCGTGCCGTGCTCGACCAGGTGCACGCCGACGTGGCCATTCTCGGCTGCAACGGCGTCGACGTCGCCCACGGCGTCACGAACGTGAACCTGCCGGAGGCAGAGGTGAAACAGCTCATGGTCGCGGCAGCAAAGCGGGTGGTCGTCGTCGCGGATGCGTCGAAACTCGGCCGGGTGAGCCTCGGCACGATCGCTTCGCTCGACCGGGTCGACCTGATCCTCACGAGTGACGGGGCGGACCCCGCGCTGGTCGCCGATCTGTCGGCTGCCGGCGTCGAGGTCCTCACCGCCTGATTCTCACTCGAGGACGAACGTCACCTCGAGGGCGACCTGCCATTCGACGATCTTGCCGCCCTGCACTTCGACCTTCTGGTCCTTGACCCACGCGCCTGAGACATGGCGCAGCGTTTCGCTGGCTCGGGCGACGCCGACGGCGACCGCGTCCTCGAAGCTGGTCTCGGAGCGGGCGCTGATGGTGGTGATGCGTGCTACTGAAGTCATGCTCTCCTCCTTGAGAGTGGTTGAATTCTGCTGATTCTTCCCCTCACGCCGCTTTCTGGCTAGCCGTCGCCCGCGGCCTGCCGAGGTACTACGCTCGGGGAGGAAAGTGTCCTCAAGGAGCCCAGTTACCCATGAACTCAGCCACCGGCGAACAATTCGACCTCAGCCTGGAGACGTCGTCAGGCGGTGTGGTCTCGGCGACGATCACGCAGGTGGCTGCAGGCATCCGCCGGTTGAGTGTGCGCGGGATCGACATCGTGCCGCCCTATGACGCCGGCCGGCAGCGCCCATTCGGCAGCGGTATCGTCCTGATGCCCTGGCCGAACCGCGTCAGGGATGCGCGCTGGAACCTCGATGGCAAGATCCAACAGCTCGACATCACTGAGCCGGCGAAGAACAACGCCATCCACGGTCTGCTTCGCAACAGTCCGTACTCCGTCGCCGCCCGCACCGAGTCGACGCTGCGGCTCGAAGCCAAGGTTTTCCCCCAGCACGGCTACCCGTTCCTCCTCGACACTGCGGTCACCTACCGGCTCGTCGATGCGGGGATCGAGGTCACCCACGCCATCACGAACCAGTCGGATGCCGCGGCGCCGGTCGCGATCGGCGCCCACCCCTTCTTCACCATCGGCGACGTGGAACCCGAGGAGCTCACGGTCACCGTGAACGTCACCACCCACTTCGAGGCCGACGAGCGCTCGCTGCCGACGGCTGAGGTTCCCGTCGACGGCACCAGCTACGACCTCCGCGAGGGAGTGCTGCTCGGGGGGCTCACAATCGACGACGGGTTCGGCGGCGCCGTGATGCGAGACGGGGTCTCCGAGCACTCCGTCTCGGCCCCGGACGGGCGCACGGTTACGGTCTGGGGTGACGAGAACTTCGCGTACTGGCAGGTGTTCACGACCGAGCTGTACCCCGGCCAGTCGAAGGCCGTCGCGATCGAACCGATGACGGCGCCGACGGATGCCTTCAACTCGGGCCAGGGTCTGAGATGGCTCGCGCCGGGAGAAACCTGGGAAGCCCGTTGGGGCGTACGCGCCGACGGCTTCGCGCCGGTCTAAGCGGCGGGCTCCGCTGCCAGGCGCCAGAGCGAGGTGACCTCGGCGGCCCGGGCGGCGTACAGCGGGTCGGTGACGTCGGTTGCCCGAGCGTGCGTCGGCCGGGTGTCCATTCGCGCGATCACCGTGAGCCCCGCATCGTCGATGGCGTCGAGCAGGTCGCCGCGGGAGCGAAGCCCGAGCCGTTCAGCGATGTCGGAGATCACGAGCCAGCCCTCGCCGTTCGGGGTCAGGTGCTCGGCCAGCCCTGAGAGGAAGCCGGCAAGCATCCGCCCGCCCTCGTCATAGACGGCGAAATCCGTTGCGGTCTTCGGAACCGCCGGAATCCACGGCGGGTTGCAGGCGACGATGTCGGCGCGGCCCTCGGGGAACAGGTTCGCCTGGACCACGGTGACAGCATCCGCGAAACCCAGGGCGGCGAGATTCTCCCGTGCGCAGGCGATCGCTCGCGAGTCCATGTCGGTGGCGGTGATCGACCGGATGCCGCGGGAGGCAAGGATCGCAGACAGCACTCCCGTGCCTGTGCCGATGTCGAAAGCGGTGGTGGCATCGTGGGGGAGAGGCGCGGTGGCGACGAGGTCGAGGTATTCGCCGCGGACGGGGGAGAAGACGCCGTAATGCGGGTGGATTCGGGCACCGAGCGCAGGCACCGGGACCCCTGTCGTTCGCCATTCCTCGGCGCCGATCACGCCGAGCAGCTCGCGCAGCGAGAGGACGGATACTTCGTCGACAGCACCCCAGGCGTGCGAGGCGGCGAGGCGGATGTCGGGGGAACGGCGGAGGGGAATGGTGCCGTCAGCGGAGAGCGGGACGAGAAGCATCCCGAGGATCGTCGCCCGGCGAAGCGCGCCTTCCCGTGAGCGGTGGAACGCCGCGGTGATGTTGTCGTTCTTCGGCCGGGAAGAGTCTGCCAGGCGCCTGCCCATTGCGCTGAGAAGCTGCCGGGCGTTGTGGAAGTCTCCGGTCCAGAGGATGGCGGTTCCCGCCGACGCGAGCCGGAACGCCTTCTCGGCGGTCAGGTCGTCGTCGCCGAGCAGAACGGTGGCCGGGGCCGGCCAGCCGCTTTCGGAGCGCCAGAGGGCTGAGCGGGGCGAGCCGTCCTCGAGCCAGGTGATCCGTGCAGGGTCGGCAGAGAGGGCAGTTCCGGGGGTGCTGGTCCTGTCGGACATTCGTCTGCTTTCGAGGCATGTCTGCCGATTCGCGATGGATTTCAGTATGACACCGGTGCGCCGTTCGTTTTCGCGCGTCGTGCCCCGTCGTAGCCCCCACGGGATCACGAGGGTCATTCGTCGGACGGCGCGTCAGCGCACGGATGACGTCACATCGTCGTCGCGGTGGTCATCAGGACCAGTCCGCGGTCGATACATGCCGAACAGCTTGCCGATGACACCCGCTCCGACCACGACGACGGGATAGGCGACGGCAATGGGTAACAACTGCTCGAAGCCAACCTCCTGGGTGAGAACCGCCCAGACCGGCCAGCCTATGAGCGCGACGGTTGCCGCCACCGCACTCTCCACGCATCCACACGGCTTCGCGCTCGGCGTTCCCTGATCCATATCAAGCCCTTGTTCTCACCATCTGAGAAAAGTACTGTAGCGCCCAGCCGGGTGGAGCGAAAGGTGCCGGACGGGGCCAGCGGGTGCGCGGCGATCAGACGGGAGGACCTGTGCAGGTCTGCCGAGACGTTGAGGAATGGATCGAGCAGAACGTCGTTGAGGAGGTTCGCAAACAGGAGCAGCGCTGCAAGAAATGGCCGTGGCCGCTGAGCTGGTTCTGCTCCCTGGTTACCTTCATCGTGAAAGTTATCGTCACGATCTGGGTGAAGATCATCCGCGTCGTTTGCGAGGTGGTCACTGTTCTGGTCAATGTTGTTGCCGCAATTCTCAACGTCATCCTGGCGATACCGATCATCGGCTTCATCATCAGGTTCGTCATCCGTGCGGTGAATTCGGTTGTCAGCTATCTCGTCGGCCTTGTTGACGGACTCCTGGGGCTCATCGGTGTCCGCATAACCAAGCATCTCCGGGTGGTTGTTGTTCCACTCTGCGTCGGCAACAGCCCTCTGGCCAATCGCGCCAACCTCGAACCGACCCTGGACGCCGCAGCTCGCATTCTTTTTGCCCGAGCCCGGATTCGCCTCCACACGTCGTTTCATGAGCCGATCCGCAACCCGCCGGAGAACGCGCTGCGGCTGGGGACAGAAGTCGACCTCATCCTTGATGAGGCGTGGTTGAAGGGCGCGTGGCACCAGTTGAACACCGTGAAGATGTTCGAAGCCAACCTCTCCTCCCTTCTCGGGCTCGGCCAACCGATCGTCATCTACGTGATCCGGGAGGTCGGGTATGACGGACCGGGTAACGTCGTGGGCGCGTCGGGGGGACCATTCACCGACTGGGTCGCGGTCGAGCGGGACTTCGTGGTGCCTGAGGTTGTTGCGGATCCCCGCAATCCAGGAATGGCACGGATTCCGCTGACTCCGTTCCCGCCGACGGTCGCGGACAGCCAGCCAGTGACGGGGGTGCCGAACGGGTTTTACAACGAGCGCATCATCGTGCACGAACTGGGCCATGCACTAGGACTTTTGGGCCATGCCAACGCGTCGCCGAACGATCTGATGGTCGCGACGAGTCCGGTGGGCGATTATCTGTCGCCGTTCCAGGTTGGGATTCTCCGCAGCTCTATCCATGTGACCTACTTCTAGCGCGCAGGTTTCGTTCCCGTGGGAACGACTCTCCCGGGCTGAATCACCCGATTGACTTAATCGAACATGTGTTCGACGATTAACGCATGTCCCTGTCCGTCGCTTCTCCTCTACCACCGGTTTTCACCGGTGCGCCGGGTGCGGCAGCGGCGAGCCAGGTCGCCGAGTTGCAGGCGCGCATCCGGGGGATGCAACGCACCCGGATAGATTCGCACGGGCTGCCGACAGCACCAGGAATCGCCCAACTGTTGCCGGGTGGGGTGCTCCGCGCCGGCGCCGCCTATTCGGTGCACGAATCGACAAGTCTCGCTCTCGCCCTCCTTGCGGGGCCCAGCGCGGCCGGGGCCTGGTGCGGTGTCGTCGGCCTGCCCGCGCTCGGTGTCGAAGCAGCGGCAGCGGCAGGCATCGACCTTGACCGGCTCGTGCTCGTGCCCGAACCGGGGCAGCAGTGGTTGCAGGTCACCGCTGCCCTCGCCGACGTCGTCACCGTGGTGCTCGCCCGGCCGCCGGCTTCGCTCTCCGCCGCCGAGGTGGCGCGGCTCGGGTCCCGGCTGCGCCAGCGGGGCTCCACCCTCATCGCCCTCGGGGAGTGGCCGCAGAGTGAGGCGACCCTGCGGGTGTCCGATGACCGGTGGATGGGACTCGGCGACGGTCACGGCTATCTGGCCGCCCGCCGGGTGACCGTGTCGGTCACCGGCCGCACCCTCACCGGCAAACCGCGGCGCAAGCAGCTGTGGCTCCCGGACACCGAACAGGTCATCCGGTCGGCCGGGCTGGCCGGTGTGCCTGTGCCCGTCAACCCCGAGCGATACGACAAGGCGGCCGTCTCATGACCGGCTTGCCTGTGCGGACTCTCCTCCTCTGGTGTCCGGACTGGCCGACCAACGCTGCGGTTGCCGAACTCCGCCTCGCACCGGACACCCCGCTCGCGCTGATCGAGCGGGGTGAGGTGTTCGCCTGCTCGGCGGCGGCCCGCAGCGAAGGGGTCCGTCGTGGTCTTCGCGTGCGGGAAGCCCAGTCCCGCTGCACCGGTCTTCTCGTGGTTCCGTACGACCCGGTGCTCGACCACCGGGTGTTCGAACCGGTCGTCGCCGCCGTCGAGCAGATCGTGCCAGGCGTGCAACTCTCCCGCCCCGGGACCTGCGTGATGCGGGCAAGAGGGCCGAGCCGGTACTACGGCGGAGAACGAGAGGCCGCCGAGGCCCTGCTCAACACTCTCGCCGGTGTCGGCGTCACCGGGGCGCAGGTAGGAATCGCCGACGGCCCGTTCGCCGCTGAGCAGGCCGCGAAGCTGCACTCGTCGAGCGGTGCGGAGAACATCCGCATCGTTCCCGTCGGAAGTTCGCCGGAGTTCCTCGCCCCGTTCGGTGTCGAACTGCTCGACCGCCCCGAACTGGCCACCCTGCTTCGGCGGCTCGGCATCCACACTCTCGGCAGCTTCGCGGCGCTCGACGACACGCAGGTCCGCGACCGCTTCGGGCCAGACGGAGTGCTCGCCCACCGGCTCGCCTCCGGATTCGACCCGAGCGATGTCGACGCCCGGGTGCCACCGGCCGACCACTCGAGCGTCGTCGAATTCGAGCCGCCGCTCGACCGGGTCGACCAGGTCGCCTTCGCGTTCCGCACTGCCGCCGAGGAGTTCGTGGCCCGGTTGCAGGCGGCATCGCTCGTAGCCACAGCCATCCGGATCGAGGTGTCCACCGAGAGCGGGGACTCCCGCTTCCGCACCTGGTTGCACCCGCGGTTCTTCACCGCCGGCGACGTGCTCGACCGGGTGCGCTGGCAGGTACAGGGGGCAGGCCTCGCCGAAAGCGGCCTCAACAGCGCCATCGCGAAACTCCGGGTGGAACCGGAGAGCGTCGACCCGACCGGCAACCACGAAGCCGGACTGTACGGGGGTGCGACCGATGAGCGCATCCACTCCGGTCTCTCCCGGGTGCAGAGCATGGTCGGTCACACCGGGGTGCTCACCGCCCGTATCTCCGGGGGCAGGCAACCGTCTGACCGCCGGGTGCTCGTGCCGTGGGGTGACCTGCCACCCGGAGGGGAAGCATCCGTTCGCGCATCGCAGGCGCTGCCGTGGCCTGGCCGGTTGCCTGGCCCACCGCCGGCGACCGTGTTCCCTGAACGCCAACGGGTCGTCGTCTCCGGTGCGAGCGGTGCGGACGTCGCCGTTGACGAACGGGGGCAGCTCTCCGCGGTCCCTGTGCAGTTCGCGGAACCCGGTGGCAGACCCGGTGCGGTCGCGGCATGGGCAGGTCCGTGGCCGGTCACCGAACGCTGGTGGGATGCCGGCGGCCGGCGGCTGAACCGGTTCCAGCTCATCGATGAAAGCGGGGGAGCCTGGCTCCTCGTGCTCGACGACTCCGGCTGGTGGGCGGAGGCCCGCTATGACTGAGTACGAGAGAAGGTGTACCCATGGGCTGGCATAACCCGCCTGTGCCGTGGTCCGAGTTCGAACGCGCCCTCTCGGACGCCAGCCGCCCGGGCTCGCCTCCCCCTGGCGCTGACGGTGGTGACAGCCCGGCCTGGTCACGGAAGCGGCTGGCCTATGTTCCCGAGGCGACACCTGAGCCCGTCGACGAGGCTGTGCCGTACGTCGAACTGCACGCCCATTCCAACTTCAGCTTCCTCGACGGCGCCTCGTCGCCGGAGAAGCTCGTCGAGGAGGCGGCGCGGCTGGGCCTCGACGGCCTTGCCCTCACCGACCATGACGGGTTGTACGGCATCGTCCGGCTGGCCGAGGCGGCCGAAGCGCACCCCGGCCTCCGCACCATCTTCGGCGCCGAACTGTCGCTCGGCCTCAGCAAACCGCAGAACGGCGAGGCCGACCCAGAAGGCACCCACCTCGTCGTCCTCGCCAGGCGGGAGGAGGGCTACCACCGGCTCGCCGGGGCGATCACCGCCGCGCACCTTGCCGCAGGGGCCGAGAAGGGCAAACCCTGCTACGACATCGCCGACCTCGCTTCCGCTGCAGACGGTACCTGGCTGGTGCTGAGCGGATGCCGCAAAGGCGCGGTACGCACAGCGCTCGCCGCCGAGGGTGCTCGAGGCGCGCGGCGGGAACTCACCGAGCTCGTCCGGCTGTTCGGTGACAGCAACGTCGTCGTCGAACTCTTCGATCACGGCAACCCGGAGGACACCACCTCCAATGACACCCTCGCGGCCGTAGCCGCGGAACTCGGGTTGCCGATCGTCGCCACGACCGGGGCGCACTATGCGACGCCGGCGCAGCATCCGCTCGCCTCGGCGCTCGCCGCGGTGCGGGCACGGAGAAGCCTTGACGATCTCGACGGCTGGCTGCCGGCATCCGGAGGGGCGCACCTGCGAAGCGGCGCCGAGATGGCCCACCGATTCGCCCGCTACCCTGGTGCCGTCGCGCGCACCGTCGAGATCGCCGACGAGCTGGCGTTCCGGTTGCGCAGCGTGAAGCCGGGTCTGCCGCTCCAGGAGGTACCTGACGGCCATACGCCGATGAGCTGGCTGCGGGAACTCACCTGGCAGGGTGCCGCGAGACGTTACCCGGGCGCCGACCGATCGGTCACCGAACGGATCGAACGTGAACTCGACGTGATCGAGCAGAAGGACTTCCCCGGCTATTTCCTCATCGTGCACGAGATCGTCCAGTTCGCCCGCAGCCGCGGCATCCTTTGCCAGGGTCGCGGCTCGGCGGCCAACTCGGCGGTCTGCTACCTGCTCGACATCACCGCTGTCGACTCGATCGCCTACGGCCTGCCGTTCGAACGGTTTCTCTCGAGCATGCGCGACGAGGAGCCCGACATCGACGTCGACTTCGACTCCGACCGTCGTGAAGAGGTGATCCAGCACGTCTACGAGAAATACGGCCGGTTCAACGCCGCACAGGTGGCGAACGTCATCACCTACCGGCCCAAGTTCGCCGTGCGCGACATGGCCAAGGCGCTCGGCCACAGCCCTGGGCAGCAGGATGCCTGGTCGAAGCAGGTGGAGCGCTGGGGTGCGGTCACCTCGAGTGACGACCATGACATCCCCGAACCGGTGGTGGACCTCGCCCAGCAGGTGCTGACCTTTCCACGGCACCTCGGCATCCACTCCGGCGGGATGGTGCTCACCGATCGGCCCGTCGGCGAAGTCTGCCCGATCGAACACGCACGGATGGACGGGAGGACGGTGCTGCAGTGGGACAAGGACGACTGCGCCTGGATGGGCCTCGTCAAGTTCGACCTGCTCGGGCTCGGCATGCTCGCCGCCCTGCAGTACTCCTTCGACCTCGCGGATGAGCACTGTGGTGAGCGGTGGGACCTGCAGTCGATGCCGAAAGAAGAGCAAGCGGTCTACGACCAGCTCTGCCGCGCTGACACCGTCGGGGTGTTCCAGGTCGAGAGCCGGGCGCAGATGGGCATGCTGCCCCGGTTGCAACCGCGACGCTTCTACGACCTGGTGATCCAGATCGCGATGGTCCGGCCCGGACCGATCCAGGGCGGCGCTGTGCACCCGTACATCCGGCGGCGCACCGGGGGAGAACCCGTTACCTACCTGCACCCGGACCTCGAACCGGTGCTCAAGCGCACCCTCGGGGTTCCGCTGTTCCAGGAGCAGCTCATGCAGATGGCCATGGTGGTCGGCGGCTGCACCGGTGAGGACGCCGACCTGCTGCGCCGGGCGATGGGCTCCAAACGCGGGCAGGAGAAGATCGAGTCGCTCAAGGCGAAGCTCTATGAGGGAATGGCCACCAACGGGATCACCGGCGAGGACGCCGACACCATTTACATGAAGATTCAGGCCTTCGCGAACTTCGGTTTCGCCGAGAGCCACTCGATCAGCTTCGCCCTGCTCGTCTACGCCAGCGCGTGGATGCGGCTGCACTACCCTGCGGCGTTTTTGGCGGCCCTGCTCCGGGCGCAGCCGATGGGTTTCTACTCGCCGCAGTCCCTCGTCGCGGATGCCACGCGGCACGGCGTCGAGACGCGGCGCCCGGACATCCTGCTCTCCGGGGTGGAGGCGGGCCTTGAGCCGCTACTCGTTGATCGCACCTCGACAGGCTCAGCAGCCGGTTGCGGAGCGAGCGTATCGGGCTCCACAAACTTCGACGCCTGCCTCGACTCTTCCCAGCCCCCGGTTCAAGCCTTCGACCGGTCAGCACCGTTCGACCCCGGAACCCACCGTCGCGACGGGCATTACGCGGTGCGGCTCGGCCTCGCCGCGGTCACGTCGATCGGGGTGCGCAAGGCCGAGCAGATCGTGGCCGAGCGGGAACGCGGCGGCGATTACCGAGACATGCGCGACCTCGCGCGCCGG
>NZ_JBKJWH010000023.1:0-7360 GCF_046716805.1 Mycetocola sp.
CAACAGAGCCGTATTTCGGCGGCACACGCAGCAACGGAGGTGCAACAGTGACAATGGACAAGACAGTGGCAAGCGCAGCTGAGGCGGAGGCGCACATCGCCAGCTGATCCTCGATCGCAGTCGGCGGTATCGGGTTGTGCCGCAACCCGATCACCCTGATCGAAGCGCTGCTCGAGAAAGGCAGCGACGGCCTGTCGATCGTCAGCAACAACTGCGGCGTCGACGACTGGGGGCTCGGGGTGCTGCTGGCCAACCGCCGCATCCGCAAGATGACCTCCTCCTATGTCGGTGAGAACAAGGAGTTCGAGCGCCAGTTCCTGTCGGGTAAGCTCGAGGTCGAACTCACCCCGCAGGGCACGCTGGCCGAGAAACTGCGGGCGGGCGGGTCCGGGATCGCCGCGTTCTTCACCCAGACCGGGGTCGGCACGCAGGTCGCGGAAGGCGGACTGCCCCGTCGTTACGACGGTTCAGGCGGAATCGCGATCGCCTCGCCGCCCAAGGACGTCCGCAACTTCCCGGTGCGCGGGGAAGAGAAACCCTTCGTGCTCGAGGAAGCAATCTCGACCGACTTCGCCCTCGTCCACGCCGAACGCGGCGACCGGCACGGCAACCTCGTTTTCAACAAGTCCGCCCGCAACTTCTCCCCATTGGCGGCGATGGCCGGCCGGATCTGCATCGCGCAGGTCGAGGAACTCGTCGAACCCGGCGAGATCGACCCCGACGCTGTTCACCTCCCCGGGGTATTCGTCCACCGGGTCGTGCTGGTCGGTCCGGACATCGAGAAGCGCATCGAACGTCGAACCGTTCGCTCAACGGAAGGCAGCTGAACCATGGCACTCACCCGCAACGAAATGGCCGCACGCGCAGCGCTCGAGCTCGCTGACGGCGCCTATGTCAACCTCGGCATCGGCCTGCCCACGCTTGTACCCAACTATGTGCCGGAGGGCGTGACAGTCACCCTGCAGTCGGAGAACGGCATCCTCGGTGTCGGTCCGTACCCGGCGGAGGACGCGGTCGACCCCGACCTGATCAACGCGGGAAAGGAGACGGTGACGACCCTGCCGGGAACCGCCTTCTTCGACTCGGCGTTGAGCTTCGCGATGATCCGCGGCGGCAAGATCGATGCGGCGATCCTCGGAGCCATGCAGGTCTCCGCCGCAGGCGACCTCGCGAACTGGATGATCCCGGGCAAGGTCGTGAAGGGCCCAGGCGGGGCCATGGACCTGGTCCACGGTGCCGGCCGGGTGATCGTGCTGATGGAGCACGTCGCTCGTGACGGTTCGGCCAAGATCGTGAACGAATGCTCGCTTCCGCTGACCGGGCGCGCCGTCGTTCACCGCATCATCACGGACCTCGCCGTGATCGACGTCACCCCGGATGGCCTCGTGCTCGTGGAGGTAGCGCCTGGAGTAACGGTCGACGAGGTCATCGCCGCCACGGAGCCTCGGCTTCGGGTCGCCGTCAGCGCCTGAACCGAAACGAACGAAGGAGTTCACGCATGGCCACACTGCTCGCCGGGATCACAGCGAGAACCGTCGCGACGCCGAGGCTCGCCGTGAACGTCCTCGAGCGCGAGAATCAGGGCACCGGCCCCGTTGTGGTGTTCCTGCACGGGAACGTGTCGTCGAGCCTGTTCTGGCAGCCGCTGATGCTCGACCTGCCGGATTCGGTCCGGCCGATCGCGATCGACCTGCGTGGCTTCGGCGACAGCGAGACCGCGCCGGTCGACGCCACACGGGGACTGCGTGATTTCAGCGACGACGTGCTTGGGGTGCTCGAGGCACTCGGCATCGAGCGGGCGCACTTTGTCGGCTGGAGCATGGGGGCCGGCGTGGTCATGCAGTTGATGCTGGATCGGGCGGATGTCGTCGCGACGGCGACCCTGACGGCTCCTGTTTCTCCCTATGGCTTCGGCGGAACGACGATCGACGGCACGATCCTGTCGGATGCCGCTGGCACCGGTGGGGGAGGGGCGAACCCCGATTTCGTCGCCGCACTCGCGGCAGGGGACACCACAGCGGACTCGCCGACCTCGCCCCGCCAGGTGTTTCGCGCGACGTATGTCGCCGCCGGTTACGAGACCGGGCTCGAGGATCTCTGGGTGGAGTCGATGCTGTCGACAAAGACCGGCGAGGACAACTATCCGGGAAACTCGGTGCCGAACGACGCGTGGCCAGGCTTCGGACCGGGCGACCGCGGCGTACTCAACACCATGACGGCCGACCACTTCAACGTCACCGCCATCACGGAACTCGAAACCAAACCGCCGATCCTCTGGATCCGCGGCGACGCCGACGCCATCGTCAGCGATGCGTCGTTCTTCGACCTCAACATGCTCGGCTCGGTGGGGGCGATCCCGGGCTGGCCGGGAGCGAGCGTGGCACCCCCGCAGCCGATGGTGAGCCAGACCCGTCAGGTGTTCGAGCGTTACGGCGCCAACGGCGGTGCGGTTCGTGAGGTGCTGTTCGACGGCTGCGGCCACTCACCGCACCTCGAGCGTCCGGTCGAGTTCCGTGAAGCGTTGCTCGCTCACATCGGGGGATGAGCAGTCGGCAACCGCTCAGCGCGCCCGGCGTAGGATGATCGTGTGCCAGCAGTCAATTTGGGAATGCCCAAGGTCCCTGAGATCCTCGCTCCGCGTCGGAAGACCCGCCAGATCAAGGTAGGTAAGGTCCTCGTCGGTGGTGACGCGCCGGTCAGCGTCCAGTCGATGACGACGACGCCGACCCCGAACATCAACGCGACCCTGCAGCAGATCGCTGAGCTGACGGCATCCGGCTGCGACATCGTCCGCGTCGCTGTACCCAGCCGTGACGACGCCGAGGCGCTGCCGATCATTGCCAAGAAGAGCCAGATCCCGGTCATCGCCGACATCCACTTCCAGCCCAACTACGTCTACGCGGCGATCGACGCCGGCTGCGCCGCTGTGCGGGTCAACCCGGGCAACATCCGCAAGTTCGACGACCAGATCGCCGAGATCGCCCGTCGAGCGAAGGCCGCGGACGTGTCGATCCGCATCGGCGTCAACGCCGGGTCGCTCGACCCACGCCTGCTGCAGAAGTACGGCAAGGCAACACCCGAAGCGCTGGTAGAGAGCGCCGTCTGGGAGGCGAGCTTGTTCGAGGAGCACGACTTCCACGACTTCAAGATCTCGGTCAAGCACAACGACCCGATCGTCATGGTCAAGGCCTACCGTCTTCTCGCCGAGCGCGGCGACTGGCCTCTGCACCTCGGCGTCACCGAGGCCGGGCCGGCGTTCCAGGGAACGATCAAGAGTGCGACCGCGTTCGGCATCCTGCTGTCCGAAGGCATTGGAGACACCATCCGTGTCTCGCTCAGCGCTCCGCCCGCTGAGGAGATCAAGGTCGGCCTGCAGATCCTGCAGTCGCTGAACCTCCGTGAACGCAAACTCGAGATCGTTTCCTGCCCGAGCTGCGGCCGGGCACAGGTGGACGTGTACACCCTCGCCGACGATGTCACCAAGGGCCTTGAAGGCATGAGCGTGCCGCTTCGCGTGGCCGTGATGGGATGCGTCGTCAACGGACCGGGTGAGGCCCGCGAAGCCGACCTCGGCGTCGCCTCCGGCAACGGCAAGGGCCAGATCTTCGTCAAGGGCGAGGTCATCAAGACTGTTCCTGAGTCCGAGATCGTCGCGACACTCATTGAAGAGGCGAACCGCCTCGCTGCCGAAATGCCGGCGAGTGAGTCGTCCCTCGGATCGCCGGTGGTCAGCGTCAGCTGAACCGGAGGGCGTTCGACGCTTGTTTCGCCCGGTGCCCGTTTCTGAGGGCCGACAATGGTTTCATGGGTCCGTAAAGGGCACCTCTCCGCGAAGCTCTTGCGGGCAGGGTATCTGCGAACGTGCGCTCGCCACCGATCGTGGCGGGCTGCAACGATCGGGTGGTGCCCCTAGAAGGTCCGGCTTATGCCATCGCCGGTTCCGGACCCAGATTTGGGCCTTCGGAGGGTGAGGCTCCGGCTTGATATGTCCAACAGCTTGTGGGACATCGAACGGTAGCGCGCCGGTACGGGAAGCCGCGACAGTCCACTGTTCCCACAGAGCGTCGTAGCTGACGCTAAAAGGCGAGAGATTCCCAGCAGAATGGAACACCCGCACCGCCAGCCAGGAACTGAGCCAATCTCGCTGGAACCCGAATTCTCGGGCAATCCGTATGGAAGTTGATCGCGACGGAACGACCGGACAACACGGAGGAGCGCTTCCATGGCAAGCGACAGCGAGAAGGGCGCTTATGCAGGGAATGTCTACGCCTCACACCTGTGCAGGAATTCTCGTAGCACTTGGGTGTAGCGCTCGGGCTCCTCAAGATGGGGTAGGTGGCTGCTCTCCTCGAAGATGGCTAGTTCGGATCCGGCTACGAGGCTCTGGTACAACTCCGTGTCCTCCGGCCGTGTCTCGTCATAGCGCCCACAAACGAACAAAGTAGGGATCGTCAGCCCCCCGAGCCGATCCGTGAGGTCGTAGTCCTTGTGGATGCCTGTGATAACGAATTCGTTCGGACCCTGCATTCGCTCATAAATGGACTGGTTCAGCTGCCCGAATGTACGCATCACCGAATCCGGCCACGGATCCAATCGGCAGACGTGTCGCCGGTAGAACTCCATCGTTGCGTCCTGATACTCCTCGGAGTCAGTGCTGCCGGCGGCCTCGTGGCGGTCAAGGACCGCCCGCACGTCGGCCGGAAGGGTTGCGCGGAGTACCGCAGTGCCGGCGGCATAGCGAGGAATGCTTAGACACGGATCGGCCAGAACCACACTCGCCAGCCGCCCCGGGGAACGCAGCGCATATTCGGCCGCGACGATTGTTCCCCACGAATGGCCGAGCAAGTGGACCCTCGGTGACCCCACCTCGTCGAGGACCGCCCCAAGCTCCTCGACCAGTCGGTCATTAGTCCAAAGACCCGGATCGTCCGGGACATCCGACTTCCCGGCGCCAAGCTGGTCATAAACCACGACCGGCCGCTCGTCGGCCAAGGCCTCCAGTGGTTCCAGATAGTCATGCGTGCCCCCTGGGCCGCCATGGACAGTAACCAGCGGAATCTTCAATCCATCGCCAACCACCTGGTACCAGACCCTGCCGCCACGAACCTCAACGTGGCCTTCCCTCGCCTGCAGATCATCAGTCACGGTGCCTCCAATGATGAAGTGGGCCAAGGAAGGTGGCTGCTTCGTCTCTAAGTAGACTCTGCAGCATCAAGTGGCGTCAATCCCAGGCGGGCGGGTGCGAGCAGGACGGGGCAGGCCCGCCGTTGGAGCCTCATCGAACTGTCACGCGCCAGAGGTCTGCCCACAGACGCAACTATCGTGAACTGCCGGATCATGGCGGCTCCCATGGCCGGATCGTTCTGGAACGCGAAATGGCCAGTCGGATGTCTGGGCCAGGTCATCCCACTCCGTCTCGTGCCGCTTGTCCCGCAAGAGGTTCGCGCAAAGGGTTCACATACGACACGTCGGACTAATGGTCAGATCAGAGTCCACTTCGTCAGGCCGATAATCGTTCGTGCGACCTCAGTTACGGTTCGAGCGTCAGTTGCGACCCGGTGAACTTCCTCAGGGGCGGACTGTTCAAGCCGCTCCCCGGCGCGATTGCTCCGCTCGACGTGTGCTTCGAGGTCAGAACCTATCTCTCGTCCAGCTAATCGGAGCGCTGCCGTCTTATCTTCGGCACCAAGCAACACTCCAGTGGCACGGACCTCGCCACCGATCGCTTCGTTCAGATTCGCCATTTCGAGCACGCTGACCGTATTGGTGTAGATCAGGCGCCGGTAGCCGGCCTCGTGGTAGTTATGCCACATCGCTGCGAGGTTTCTCTCGGCTAGGGGCATTCCGTTGCGCCACGGTTCTGGGTAAGCCTGGTCCAAGTTGTCGCCCTCGATCACGGCGTGCGGGACACCTGCGTCTCTCAGGATGTGAGAGATCTCTGCCGCCACGGTGGTCTTGCCTACGCCAGCGCGACCACCGATGTACACAACTTCGCTTGGTTTAAGAGTTCGCATGCCGCCATTCTCCCGCGCTGAATCTAGCCATCGGACGAGGAGTGAACTTTCAACAAGTCGGAAAGCAAGGCGCTGCTCGGAATTGAACGAGTGCACCCCCCTCGCAGTGGGCGTCCGCTGAGGGTCCGGCTTACGAGAGCCAGACGCGGGAAAGATCCGGGTACGAAGAATCCCAGAGATCCGACGACCCGCAAGCCACGATGCGATATGCCTTCAAGCGGACCGTGTATTCGAATGACGATGTCGTTGGTCTACACAAGAATGGGAAGAGCGTCCTGGCTATCAAGTTTCGGCACGACCGATTTCTAGACCAGCCTTGGCCGATCGATGTGCTAATCGCGCATAGAGTCGTAGCGGGTGCTCCGCAGTCAATCGTGCAAGTCAAAGATCCTGAAGGAGTCATGTGGATCGAGAGTTAGCTGAACGTGTCGCACTGATGGCTATTCACCCGCGGTACGCAAACGCCATCATGGACGGCCATAAGACAGTTGAATTTCGAAAGCGAAGTCTTGCAGACGATATCCGCACGGTTTGGGTTTACGCGACCGCCCCTGTTAGTCGTGTAATCGGTCGATTCACGGTCGAAGAGATTCACAAGGACACCCCTGGAGCTATATGGGACCGATTCGGGGACGCCGGAGTCATCGAGCGCGACGCGTTTTTCAGGTATTACGCGTCGAACGAAGCGGCTGTGGCGATTGTCGTATCGAACGCGGATAGGTTCCCGGAGCCGCTCGCGCTTGGCGCGCTGAATCCGCAGCCGGCAATCCCACAGTCGTTCGCGTACATCTCGGCTGGAAGTCAGCCGAACCCCTGCTGAGCGCTCGTGTGCGGTGACCGACGTCGGGCCGCGGCCCTTAATACTGCAGTCGCGTCTATTTGGTCCGTGTCGGGGTCTTAGTCG
Source organism: Mycetocola sp. (assembly GCF_046716805.1). Classification (GTDB taxonomy): domain Bacteria; phylum Actinomycetota; class Actinomycetes; order Actinomycetales; family Microbacteriaceae; genus Mycetocola_A. Next base: position 6,919 of record NZ_JBKJWH010000023.1, read on the forward strand.
GATATGTGGTGGCTACAGTAGCCAAGGAAGGCCAGCCGGGACCGGACCGGTAAGCGAGGCGTTCCAGATCCGCTGCGTGGTCAGCGACGGCCCAAATCAATAGGGGTGCGTCCAAGTTCGCAATCGATGAGTGATCCGCGAGGAGTTAGGCCGGCGTCTCTGGGTTGGCGCCCCGGCGGACTTGCCGTATCAGCGCAGCCCCGGTCACCAGCTCCACGACGTAGACCAGCAGGGGCGGCAAGTCACCGGTAGCCACCAGGACGGCGGCGAAGACTCCGGCCCCGCCCACATTGAGCCAGCCCGGCCAGCGCGGGTCCCTTGGCAGGGTGCCGGAATTGGCGTGAGCACGAGCCCGTGCCAGCAACCCGCCACCCAGGGCAGCCATGCCGGCAAGGCTCAGCCCCATGTACCCCTGGAATGGCCACATGGGCACATTCCCCAA
>NZ_JBKJWH010000024.1:0-16762 GCF_046716805.1 Mycetocola sp.
CCCCCGCTCGCCGGCCCCCACTCCCGGAACTGCTTCGGTCAGGCGATCCCGCCGCCGTCGACGACGAGGGCGGACCCTGTGACATAGGACGACTCGTCGCTCGCGAGCCAGACGACAGCCGCAGCGACTTCGCGCGGCTCACCCATCCGGCCGAGCGGACGATCCGCGGCTTCGGCCAGGAACGAGGCGTCATCCTGGGCCAGCTGGCGAGCCTCTTCACGAAGCATCCCGGTGTTGACGTCACCGGGGTTGACCGAGTTGACGCGGATGCCCTGCGGCCCGTGGTCGATGGCGAGTGCCCGTGTCATGTTCACGACGGCGCCCTTGGACGCGCAGTACGAGATCGCCTGGCCGCCGCCCTTCAAGCCCCAGCCGGAGCCCGTGTTGATGATCGAACCTCCGCCGTTCACGGCCATGAGCGGCACCACGTGCTTGCACATCAGGAAGATGGAGCGCACGTTGACGCCGAAGACACGGTCCCATTCTTCGACCGTGGTTTCGACAGCTGTCGTGCGGCGGATGATCCCGGCGTTGTTGAAGACGACGTCGACACCGCCGAAGGTCTTCACGGTCTCGTCGAGAACCCGTTCGATGTCGGTCTCGCTTGAGACGTCGGCGCCGATTGCGATCGCCGATCCGCCGGCGGCGAGAATTTCTTCGGCGACCGCAGCAGCCGCATCCGCTCGCAGGTCGACGACGGCGACTCGGGCGCCCTCCGCCGCGAAAGCGAGCGCTGTGGCGCGGCCGATTCCGCCGGCGCCTCCGGTGACGATGGCGTTCTTGTTCTTCAGACGCATAATTGCGCTCCTTCGTTTTCTGGTGCATGGACAGGGTAGACACTCGCTCGTCCTACCCCGGTGATGACGGTGGTGTAACCGGCAAGGGTCCGGTCGAGGTCACGGTCTCCCGTGTCCACGAGCAGCGGACGCCCGCCGAGAGCCGTGAGTTTCTGTTCGGTGGCGACGACGCGAAGCGGGTCGCTCCCCAGCGACCGCACAACCGCTGCCGACAGTTGCTGATTGCCCCGGCCGAGCAGAAAGCCCTGCCCGCCGATGACGGTGATCATTGCCTGCGAAGGCGACTGGGTGTCGGTGAGAAGCTCCAGGAGTTCACGTTCCGAAGCGTCGGCGAGCTCGATCTGTCCATCACGGACGACATCCACGCCCAGGGGAGTCTTCCGGATGCCCAGCTGGCGGGCGATCTCCATGGTCGTCCCTCCCGGACCGAGCAGGTAGCGGGTTGATGGATCCATGACGGCGATGGCGCCCGCCGCCGCGAGACGCACCCCGGCGGCTTCGGAAGCCGGCGTCGAACTTTTGCGGGCCTGAGTCCGACCCTGTAGGAAGGGCACCGAGGCGATCGCGAAGAGCCGGGGATCGACTCGCCCGGTGCGGATCGCCTCTTCATCGACGTCGAGGACCTCGCGGTCTTCGACCGGGACGGGGGAATCGATCCAGCGCGCGGCGAGCGCTCCGGCTGCGGAGGGACTGACGGCGAAGCAACCGGAGTACATCTTCACTCCGGCGGGTACGCCGAGCATCGCGATACCCGCCGGCAGTCCGGATGCGACGTCCCTCGCGGTCCCGTCGCCTCCGACGAAGAGAAGGAGGGACGCGCCCGCCGCCGCAATTGCTGCGGCAGCGGACGCCGTGTCCGCCCCGGTCGACGGCTGTCCGCCGTCGTGCACGACCTGAGGCGACAGACCAGCCGAACGAACGGCATCCTCGCCCATGGCACCGGCAGCGGTGATCAGGCGCGCGCCGGGGCTCGACGCCGCGATGGCGGCGAGCGCGAGGAGTGCTCGTTCTGCGCTGCGCGAGGCGGAGCCGCGAGCGACCGCGGCCGCCTGGACGTCCGATCCGTCGCTGCCCTTCAGCCCCGCGGGGCCGCCGACCCCCGCCACGGGGTTGATCACAAGGCCGACGACCCGCTGGGCTGTCGCTGGGGATGCCACGCTAGCTGAAGTACTTACGCTGGTAGGCACGCCAGGTGATCGCCCAGCGCTCAGGGTCGTCGAGGTCATCGTGGTGGGTGTGGTGCACCGTCTGGTTGTGCGGCGCTGACCGCACGACCTCCGGGGTCTCCCGTGCTTCCCGCGCGACCTCGGCCAGGACCGCAGCGTACTCGTCGAGTTCGGCCATCGAGTACGACTCGGTGGGCTCGAGCGTGAAAGGCTGCGGCACCACATACGGGTGGTGACTCGTCCAGTAGTGCATGCCGAAGTCCGACGCCCGAACTCCGATCTCCTCGGATGTGATGCCCGTCTCCTCGTAGAGCTCCTGCCACGAGTAGCGCACCTGCTCGATCCGGCGACGGCCGGTCGCGTACGGCGCCGAGGCGCCCGGGATGTCGAGGATCCGCTTCATCAGGTAGTTGTTGTTGAGGACCGCGATCTCGGCGACCGCCTTGAGCCCCTCGGCGCCGAGCGCAAGGATCCACGAGTACGCCCGAACGAGGTTCGGCACGACTCCGTAGAACGGGGCCACCTTGCCGATCGACTGCGGGCGGTCGGCATCCAGGATGTAGCGATCCCCGACCCGTTCGATCACCGGACCGGGCAGGAACGGCGCGAGGGCTTCGGACACCGCGTTCGCACCCGAGCCGGGGCCGCCGGAGCCGTGCGGCGTGGAGAATGTCTTGTGGATGTTGAAGTGGCACACGTCGAAGCCGGCATCCCGGGCGCGGGTGATCCCCAGGATCCCGTTTGCGTTGGCCTGGTCGTATGAGGCGAGCGCTCCGACGGAGTGGGCGAGGTCGACCCAGTCCTTGACACGCGGGTTGAAGATGCCGGTGTCCTCGGGGTTCGTGATCATGATGGCGGCGGTGCGGGGTCCGATCACCGAACGCAGCGCATCGGCATCCGGGTAGCCGTCGGCGTCCGGGTGCAGCGTGATGACCTTGTAACCGGCGGCTTTCGCGGTCGCGGCATTCGAGGGGTGGCTGAAAATCGTCGTGATGACTTCGTCGCGGATTTCCCCTTCGCCGTTGGCCTCGTGGTAGGCGCGGATCATGGCGATGTTCGTCCAGATGGCGGTGGAGCCGCCGCTGGTGTGCAGCGACACCCGGTGCATCCCGGAGATCTCTGCGATCGCCCGCTCGAGGTTCCAGATGATGTCGAGGACTCCCTGGACATCGTCGATGTCCTGCAGGGGGTGGAGCTCCGCCAGTTTCGGGGTACCGACGAGTGCCTCGTTGACCTTCGGCGAATACTTCATCGTGCAGGTGCCCTGGCCGACGTCGATGTTGAAATCGGCGCCGAGGTTCTCCTGGCTGAGCCGGAGGTAGTGACGCACCACGCGCATCTGTGCGATCTCCGGCAGTGCCGGTTTCGTTTCGCGACGCATGCCGGCCGGCAGTGAGGAGAGCACGTCTCCGACGGCGTCGACAACGCCGGGCTCGGGCCGGGAGACCAGGACACCGCGTTCGCCGGGCGTGTCGAGGTCGAAGATGATCGGCTCGTCCCAGCTGGCCTGGTGGAATCGGCGGATGGCGGGTTTCGGGGCGATGGGGAGGCTCATGCGCTCTTCTCCTCGGTGTGGCTGACGGCGGAACTGGTGGGGGCGCTGGAGAGTACAGCTGCGGCGATGGCGTCGGAGAGCCGATCGATGTCGGCCTGGGTGGTCACCTCGGTGACGCAGACGAGCAGTTCGTATTCGCCGACGACGACACCCGGCTCGATGCCCTGTGCGCGCAGCGTCTCGACGACAGAGTGGCTGGTGACGGATGCTCCGCTGAAGTCGACGACGAACTCGCGAAGGTGCAGCGCTTCGTCCGTGAGCCTGACCCCGGGAATCGCGGACAGTTTCTGCTGCGCGTACCGGGTCCTGGCCAGGAGCGTCTCACCGAGGTCAGCCATTCCCTGCGGGCCCATCAGCGAAAGGTAGACACCAGCCGCGATGCCCCAGAGCGCCGCCGCGGTTCCGACCCATTCCTTGCCGTCTTCCCGCTGAGCGAAGGAGGTCCGGTCGTAGGCCACGTCGCCGAATCCGATTTCTCCGGGCACGTCGGTGCTTGCCAGCCCGAACAAACGCGAGGGCATTTCCATGACAAAGGCGGGGTCGTCGTGCACGGCGATGAAACCGCCGTGGGCGCCGCCGAACCACTGGTGCAGGCCCAGGGACTGGATGTCGCCACAGACGATGTCGGCGCCCTGGTCGGCCGGCGGGGTGAGCACACCGTAGCCGACCGGGTCGGTGCCGACCACGAGGACGGCTCCGACGGCGTGCGCCGCGTCCGCGAGTCGCTGGATCGCCGATTCGACGGCCCCGGTGTAGCTGGGCGTCTCGACCCAGATGGCGGCCGTGTCCTCGGTGACCAGCGCGGTGACAGCGTCGATGTCTGCGGTGCCGTCGACCGTCGGCACGAAGACGAGGTCGAGGTTCGGGCGCACGAAATCGCTGACCCTGGAGAGCTTGTCCGGCAGGACATCGCTCGCGACGATCACGCCGCGGCGTCCCGTCATCCGTCCCGCCATGGAGAGGGACGTCGCCGTGGCCTGGAATCCGTCATAGGTCGGAACGTTGACGACGTCCATGTTGAGCAATTCCGCCATGAGCGACTGGTATTCGAACAGCGCCTGGAACCGGCCGTGGTCCTCGTACGGCTCACCGGCGTATGCGGTGAGGAATTCGCTGCGGCCGATGACCTCGTCGACGACGGCGGGGACGAAGTGGTTGTAGGTGCCTGCTCCGAGGAAGCTGAGTTTCTGCCTGGTGGTGACGTTCCGGTCGAGGATGGATTCGACGTGCCGGACGAGGTCCTGTTCGGCCACGAGGGGTGCCGGCAGGTCGAGCAACCGGTTCAGGCGAAGATCGGCCGGGATGTCAGCGTAGAACTCCTCGATGGACTGAGCGCCGACGGCAGCCAGCATCGCCGCCTTGATCTCCGGCGCCGAGTTCGGCAGGTAGGGGTGAACGAACGGTTGTGTCATGGTGCTAAACCTCGATGTTCTTCGGTGAGATGGTGACGGTCGGAAAGTCTTTCGGATGGCGCGCGGGAGTGGCGAGGACGGCAGCGCCCAGGCCGGGTAAGTCAAGCGGGCCGGACGCGGTGACATCGGTGAGGAGATCCAGTGCACCGGCCGGCACGGTGACGGACGTCGCCGTCTGGCCATGGTTCAAAACGAAGATGAAGTCGGTCTCTCCGTCCGTCCGTGTGACGATCTCCACGTCCCGGTCGGCGGTCTCGCGAGCGGGGAGCCCTGCCGACTCCAGCACCAGGCGCAAGACGTCCTCGAGCGAGTCGTCGCTGAGCGCGGCGCTCACGTACCAGGCGGCGCCGCGGCCTCGCGCGTTTCGGACGATTGCCGCGCGTCCGGCGAGTACACCGCTGTCGTAGCGGGCGACCACCTCAGCGCTCGGCGCTGGTTCGATCCACTCCGTCCAGATCCGGGTTGTGAGCGTCGGTGTGCGGCCGGCGATCGACGTGATCGTGCCCTCCTGCCCGTCTGGCAGTGGCCACCATTCGTCCACCTCGACGCCGAGCAGGTCCCGCAGCGGCCCGGGCGCTCCCCCGGCATGAACCTTTTCCGTCGGATCGACGACGGCGCTGAACGGGCCGACGATCAGCTGTCCGCCGCCTTCGACGAAGGCGGCCAGGGACTGCGCCTGCGCCTCGGTGGCGATGTAGAGGTTGGGGACCACGATGAGGTCGTAGCCCTCGCGCAGGTCGGTCGCCTGCACGACGTCGACGGTGTGGCCGAGGGCGAAGAGCGCGCCGTGCCAGGCACGGGTCTGTTCCAGCCAGTCCAGCCGTTGAGAGGGCAGAGAGTCAGGCGCTGCTGAACCCCACCAGGAGTCCCAGTCGGCGACAACGGCGACGCGAGCGCGGACGCGCGTGCCGCGCACAGCCGCAAGTCGCTTGAGTTCCGCGCCGAGCGCAGCCGTCTCGTGGAAGCTCCTGCTTTTCTCGCCGCGGTGGCCGAGCATGGCCGAGTGGTATTTCTCCGGACCGAATTTTGCCTGCCGCCACTGGAAGAACATTGCACCGTCTGAGCCGTGGGCGATGGCCTGAAGGCTGTCGAGGCGCATCCGACCTGGAACCTTCGGCACGTTGACGTCCCGCCAGCTCACCGCGCTCGGCGCCTGTTCGAGCAGAAGCCAGGGCTGGCCACCCTTGAGGGAACGCATGAGCCCGTAGTTGAGCGCGGCGGGCACGTGAGCCTGCGGATCCGCCGGGTCGGGGTAGGCGTCGTCGGTGACCAGGTCTTCGACGGCGGCGAAGTCCCAGTAGTTCAGCTCTTTGAAGAGGCTCATGAAATTCGTGGTGACGGCGATGTCCGGTGTGATCCGGCGCAGGACGTCGATCTCGGCCTGGAAGAGCTGCAGCAGCGCGTCGGAGGAGAACCGTTCGAAGTCGAGCTGCTGCGATGGGTTGATCGGCCCCATCGATGTGCGCGGGGGTTCGACGTGGTCGTAGTCGGTGTAGTTCTGGCCCCAGCAGCTCGTGCCCCACGCCTCGTTGAGCGCCTCGATGTCGCCGTAGCGCTTCGCGAGCCAGTCCCGGAAGTGTGCGGCGGACGTTGGGCACCAGCATCGCGGCACATGGTCGCCGTACTCGTTCGAGATATGCCACAGGGCGAGAGCCGGGTGTTCTCCGTAGCGGTTCGCCATCGCCTCGGTCAGACGGAGGGCGTGCTCGCGGAAGACGGGCGAACTGGGGCAGTAGGCCTGGCGTGACCCGAATTCAAGTCGTACGCCGTCGACGTTGTGGGGCAGGATGTCCGGATGCTGGCGCACCAGCCACGCGGGCGGCGTCGCCGTCGCTGTCGCGAGGTCAACCTTGATCCCGTGCCGCCAGAGCAAGTCGATGATGCGGTCGAGCCAACCGAAGTCATAGTGGCCCGGTGTCTTCTCGATCAGCGGCCATGAAAAGACCGGCAGCGAGACGATGTTCACGCCGGCCTCCAGCATCAGCCGCGCGTCTTCCTCCCAGGTCTCCTCGGGCCACTGGTCCGGGTTGTAGTCGCCGCCGTAGGCCAGCGCGTCCAGTCGGATCGTGCGCGGTGGAAAGGCCGTCATGACAGTGCTCCTTCGCAAGCTGCGGAGATGGGGTTCGGTGCTGTACATCGTAGCGTGCACATTGTATTCTGTATACACAGCGTAAATCCAAGACATAGCGGGGTCAAGCCATAAACTGGCCACACACTGCTGGGAAGCCTCGGAGGGCACATGGCAATCGAACGGAAAACACTTCGCTCACAGGTGAGGGAAGAGTTGCTCGCGCGAATGCGCTCCGGCGCGGCCCATCCCGGCGAGAGCATCAACGAGGTGCAGCTTGCGGCAGAGCTCGGCGTGAGCCGCACTCCACTGCGCGAAGCCCTCATCGGTCTCGAGAGCGAGGGGCAGATCACCAGCGAGAACGGCAAAGGCTTTCGCTTCGTGCAGTTGTCCGCCAAGGAGTTCGAGGAACTCGGCCCGGTCCTCGCGAATTTGGAGGGCCTCGCCGTCGAACTGACCCCGCTCCCCGCCATGCGCGATCTGGGCGCCCGCCTGGCCGAGCTCGCCGAAGAGTTCAACCAGAACATCGCCGAGCGCTCCCTGATCTCCCGCCGGGATGACGAGTGGCACGAACTCATGGTCAGCGCGTGCCCGAATTCACGGCTCGTCGACCTCATCGGCACCGTCCGTGAACTCTTCCACCGGTACGAGTCACTCCTGATCCCTGATGAAGTAATGGTGGAGCGCGTGGCGGCCGAGCACGGCGACATCGCGCGAGCGCTCAAGGACGGCGACATCCCAGCGGCGCAGGCGGCACTCCGCGCGAACTGGATCAACGGCGCGAAGCGCATCCGCGCCAACGCCAGCCTCTCCTACCTGACGCCCTGAGCGCCGGATTCATCCCTTGACCGCGCCACCCAGCAGCCCGGCGATGAATTGTCGCTGAAAGATCACAAACAGGATCAGCAGCGGGAGCGTAGCGATCAACGAACCGAGCATGAGTCCTGAATAGTCAACCCGGGACAGTCCGATCATCGTGTTGAGGGCGACCGGTACGGTGTAGTTGTCTTCGGTGTTGAGCATCAGCAGCGGCCAGATGAACGCGTTCCACTGGGTCATGAACGTGTAGATGATGAGGGCGGCGATCTGGGGGCGGGCCACCGGCAGAACGATCCGGTAGAAGGTCCTCAGCTCGCTGGCGCCATCGATCCTCGCGGACTCGATGAGGGAATCGGGGAAGTCAAGGAATGACTGCCTCATCAGGAAGATCCCGAAGGCGTTGGCCAGGAACGGCAGGATGACCGCCTGGTAGGTGTCGATCCAGCCGAGGCTGGCCATGATCTGGAACAGGGGCACGAGGAGCACCTGCATGGGAATCATCATGGTGATGAGGATGAGGGCGAGCACGATCCCCCGACCGCGGAACCGGAACTTCGCGAGTCCGTAGCCGGCCATCACGCTGATGGCCGAGCTGAACGCCGTGTACACGATGGCCAGGCCGAGGCTGTTGGCCATCACTCGGGCGAAGTTCGTCTCCTCCTGCAGTCGTGCCAGGTTCGCCAGGAGTTCACCGCCGGGGAGGATCGGCAGGGGCGTGCCGAACAACGCCGATGTCTCGTGGGTCGACGCGATGACCATCCACAGGAAGGGAATCAGGCTGATGATGCTTCCGACGAGCAGGATGACATACGCGGGGAGGTGACGGATGCCGGCCGCCAGACGAGCATCCGCGCGCGACCGGCCTGCCGGACTGGCGGATTCACCGACCGGCGGACGGTGCCGCTCGAGCGTGCGGGTCATGATTTTTCCCTCGTGAGCCGGAACTGGATGATCGAGATGATGCCGGTGAGGATGACCAGCATCCAGGCGATCGCCGAGGCGTAGCCGAAGTCGAACTGGCGGAACCCGACCTCGTACAGGTAGAGCACCGGCGTCAGTGTGGCGTTGCTCGGGCCTCCTCCGGTGAGGATGAAGTTCTCGTCGAACAGCTGCAGCGCCCCGATGGTGGAGGTGACCCCGGTGAACAACAGCACCGGCCTCAATTGCGGGATGACGATTTTGGTGAAGATCGCCCAGCGGCCGGCGCCGTCGATCCGCGCCGCCTCGTACAACTCGGCCGGAATCGCCTGGAGACCGGCGAGGATGATGACCATGTTGTAACCGGTCCAGCGCCAGGTGATGGAGGCGATGAGCGCGACCCGTGCCCAGGTCTCATTGTTCAGCCAGTCGATCGGCGCCATTCCGACGAGGCCGATCATTTGATTCACCGCGCCCCCGTCTGTCGCCAGCATCACCCGGAACACGACGGAATAGGCCACAAGCGTCGTGACCGCGGGGAGGAAATGCAGAACCCGGAAACCGGTTTTGAATCGGAGCCAGCTCTGGTTGAGCAGATACGCCAGCCCGACAGCCAGGCACATCATCAGGGGCACCTGGACGAGGAGAAGAATGCCCGCGGTCCCCAGGCTCCTGCCGATGAGGGGGTCGGAGAACAACCGGGCGTATTGGGCAAGCCCGACGAACGTCGTCACCCCTCCCCTGGTCGCGAAGAAGCTCTGCCAGAGTGACGCGAGCAGCGGGTAGGCGAAGAAGAGGCCGAAGAGCACGAGTGCCGGCAGGGTGAAGAGCAATCCTGGGCGCTGCAGCTTCCGCCCCAGTGTCCGGGGCCCCTGCCCGGACCGTGTGCGCGCCCGGGCAGTGGTTCCCGAAACAGTCATGTCAGTCCGCGATCTCTCGACCGGTGGCGGTGGCGATCTCGGCGGCGGCATCCTGCAGCGTCTTCTTCGGGTCCGCCCCATTGATGACGGATGCGACGACGGCGTTGGCGACGATGTCGAGCGCTTTCGCGTTGTCGCTCGTGTAAACGATCGAGGGGATCTCGGCCGTTTGTTCGGCGAAGAGCTCGTACACCTTCTGCCCCGAGAAGTATGAGTCCTCCTGCTGGAAGTAGCCGTCTTCGAGGGCGGGCAGGTACGACGGGAACAGGCCTTCGTTCTTCATCAGCGACACCTGGTTGTCAGCATCCGCCAGCGCGTAGGCGAGGAAGGATGCAGCGAGGTCGGGGTTCTTCGCTTGCGCGGGGATGGCGAGGTTGGAGCCGCCGTTGTTCGAGGTGCGCGCGCCGCCGTCGCTGAGCGCGGGCAGCTCCACGACCCCGAACTTCCCGGACAGTTCGGGCATCTCGGCGGTCAGCGTTCCGATCCACCACACCGCTTCCGGGTGCACTGCTGAGTCGCCGTCCTTGGTGGCGGTGACGCGGCCATCCCAGCCCTTGACGTTCTTAATCAACCCTTTGTCGTTCATCGACTTGAGGAGGGTGAGGGCCTCGACAGCGGTGGGCGACGCAACCGCGATCTCGCCGTCCTGATCGAAGAGGCCCTGGCCGGCCTGCTGCAGGAGCATGGTGAACGTGGCGCCGCTTGCCACATCGATCGACATGAGCGTGTGGCCGGTGGCTTCCTTGATCTGTTCTCCGGCTGCGACCAGGTCATCCCAGGTCTGGAGCGACGCGGCGTCGACGCCGGCCTCGGCCAGGTAGTCGGAGCGGTAGAACAGGGCGACGGTGCCCGAGTCCCAGGGAGCGGTCATCAGTTCGCCGTCGGCGTTGCTTCCCGCCGACCATTTGGATGGATCGAAATCGGCTTCGTGGTTCCCCAGGATCGGGTCGAGATTGGTGAAGCCGCGAGGGAATTCAGTGATGTACCCGGGAGCGCGATCGGTCTCGATGGTGACGAGGTCCGGCAGCCCGCTCCCCGCCTGCAAGCCAACCGACAGCTTGTCGTAGGCGTTGTCGTAACCCACATCGACGACCTCGATCGAGGTTCCCTCGTGGCTCTTCTCGTAATCCTCGGCGAGCCGTTTGAGGCCCGCGGCTGCGGTGTCCCATGACCACACTGTGATCTCTCCGGAGACCGTGGCATCCGGATCGAGAGCCGCTGCGGGCCCCGCGACGGCTCCGCCGGTTGCGCAGGCGGGGAGAACCAGCAAGGCGGCCAGTGCGAGTGATGGGAGAAGGATCTTGGACGTCTTCATCGAAACCTCTTCGTTGGGGTGTTCAGAATATTGTATACAGTACACGGTTAACTGATTGGGGTCAAAGACCACCGGCGGCGGATGTTCAGGTGGACAGGGAAACCGCAAGATCGACGAAGAGCGCGGCAGACCACCCGAAGGATGTCGTCGCGGTTTCGGCGCGACGTCCGGACTCGGGGTTGAAGTACTCGTGCGGGCCGCCGCCGTGCTTGACGAGCCGTACGGTGTCCTCGGCCAGTTGAGAGGCATTGTCGTCGAAGCCTGATCGCTTCAGGCCCTCAACGAGAAGCGCGTTGATGTTGATCCAGACCGGTCCGCGCCACATCCGCTCCGGGGAGAAATCGGGGTCGCAGACGGCGACGGTCGGGACGGTCCACGGCGTTCCGAATTGCTCGGGATCAGCCAGTGCACGAAGAAGCGTCGCCGATATCTCGGACGGCAGCTCCCCGGTCAGCAGGGGCAACAGGCTGACGGCGGAATACGAGGCAAGGCTGTGCCCGGCGGCGCGGGCGCGGAAACGGCCCGTCGGCTGATCCCACATTCCCAGCAATCCGGCCAGTGTGGCGTCGGCGCGATCGTTGAAGCGCTGGGCTTTGTGGCGGTCCCCCCTCGCCGCGAACTCGCGCGCGAGCTCGCGGTCCTGCAGCACGAGGTAGGCACCAAGATCGGGGGATGCCAACGGCAGGTCACCGTCGAAGATCGGGCTGTCGTCCAGCCCGGACGAATAGGGGTGGCCGTACTCCGGCATTCCGTCGCCGTCGGAATCCGAATGAGTGAACCACCAGTCCTGCGATCGGGCGATGGTGTCCCATGCCGCCTCCGTCCAGCGCTCCTCGGCGGAACCCGCATCCGCCGGCGCCGCTGCGTCGAGGACCTTCCGCAGGGCCCAGGCGGCGAGCGGCGGTTTCGTCAGCGGCACCGGCCGGGCGGGGTCGGCGATGCTTGAGCCATGCCGGCGAAGGGTCTCGCGGTCCTGCGGGGGCAGGTCGTCGCTGGATGCGAGGACCCCCTCATCGTGGACGACATCAGGAAGCTGGCCATCAGCCGTCGGAAACCGGAAAGCAAGATCGAGCTGTTCGAGAGCCAGGTCAGGGTCGCCGTGGCGGAGGCCGACGGCGATGAAGTAGGCGTCCCATTGCCACAGGCCGACGTAGCCGATCTTCGACGGCACGACGGCGCGCGCCTTCCCCTGACCGGGGAGTTCGACGATGTTCGCTCCGAGTACCCACCAGCAGAACGCGGTCATCTGTTGCAGATCGGGTCGGACGCGTGGGCACCGGTCCATCCAGGCGGCCCACACCCCGAGTGTCTCGGCGACGTGCTCCCAGTGATCGCCGGAGCGGCGGAGTTCGGGCAGACGACTGTCGTCGACGTGGATCTGGACGGACTCGCTGTCGGCGCCCAGCGGAACGAGCCGGACTTCGCCGTCGGGTGACTCAAGCCGCAGCTCAGCGGCAGATCCGTCGGCACCGATGCTCAAGGCGTGCGGACCGGCGAAGGTGAGAGTGACCACCCCGTCGCCGAACTCGATGACGTGCGGGAGGACACCGGTCACCGGGAGTACGGATCCGTCAGCGGAGGTGACGGACAGCGTCCGAAATACCGTGCACTCGTCGATTGGTCGCTCGTATTCTGCCCGGCTCACGCGCAGTTCAGTGACGGGGCCGGAATCACCGCCGGCGACCGCGAGAACCAGGATGCGCGAGCGCGGGAGGGTGAAGGGCGCACCGATCAGATCGAGTGACGATCCCACCATCGCGAGGAGATCATCGGTCCCAGGCACCGCCCCGTTCAACGTCACGGGGATCATCGGCCACCGAGCCCGGATGCAGCCATGCTGCTGATGATCTTGCGCTGCCCGATGACGAAGGCGATCAGCATCGGGATCGTCGCGACGGCCGATGCCGCCATGACCAGTCCGTAGTTGATGGAACCGTGCTGGCCCTGGAACGACGCCAGCAGAAGCGGCACCGTGAAGAGCTCCGAGCTGTTGAGGAGCACGAGCGGGAACAGGAACGCGTTCCAGACGTCGAGTGCCACAATGATGCTGAGCGCACCGAGGCCCGGACGAAGATTCGGCAGGACGACGCTCCAGAAGGTCCGCCACCGGCCCGCGCCGTCGACCAGCGCCGCCTCCTCGAGTTCGCGGGGCAACGACAGTACGAACTGCCGCATCAGGAACACGGCGAATGGATTGACCATCACCGCGGGCACGATGAGCGCGAGGTGCGAGTCGACCCAGCCGAGATTGCTCATGAGCAAGTAGAACGGAATCAGGGTGACCTGTTTGGGAATCATCTGCGTCGCCAGGAAAACGATGAAGAGGACGTTGCTGCCCCGAAACCGGATGCGGGCGAACGCGTATCCGGCCATCGATGCCGTGACCAGGGTGCCGATCACGGCAAGAACGGCGATGTAGATGCTGTTCAGGTAGGCCTGTGCGAACGGAGCGGCGTTCCACGCGTCGACGAAGTTGTCGATGGTCCACGGCGCCGGCCAGAAGCTGAGCGGATCCTGCAGCAGCTGCGGCAGGGTCTTGAATGCGGTGAGCAGCATCCAGACAAAGGGGAACACCATGGCGATTCCCACGATGGCGAGGATGACGTGCAATGCCACGGCACCGGCTCGGCGAGAGCGGATGCCGCTCGCGGCTGGTGCACCGAGAGCAGGCGCCGCTTGGTCGACGCGGGTCATGCGGCACCATCCTCGTAGTGGACGAACTTCTTCTGAGCGCCGAACTGGACGGCGGTGACCACGAGTGTCAAAACGAGCAGGATCACTGCTGCCGCGCTTGACGGCCCGAATTCGAAGCGACCGAAGCCGAGATCATAGATGTGGTAGACGATCGTCCGGGTCGCGTTGTCCGGGCCGGCGTTCGCGGTGAGAACGAAGACCACGTCGAAGGTCTGAAGGGAGCTGATGAACGCGATGACCGATGAGAAGAAGATGATCGGTGACAGGAGGGGCATGCGGATCCGCCAGAACAGCGTGAAGGCGCCGGCGCCATCGAGCTTGGCCGCTTCGATGACCGATGCTGAGATGTTCTGCAGACCGGCCAGGAAGATGATGACGTTGAGCCCCATCGATGCCCAGATGGACACGATGCAGACGGCGGCGAGCGCCAGCCTGGGATCGCCCAGCCAGTCGGGTGGCGCGATGCCGAGGACTGTGCCGATGGCCGTGCTCAGCACGCCGTCCGAGCGGAGCATCTGCTGCCAGATCATGGCCACGGCGACGGTGCTGGTGACGACGGGGGCAAAGAAGAAAACGAGGTAGAGGGTCCGCGTCTTCAGCTTCTCCAGTGCGACCGCGATAAGGACCGAGAAGCCCAGACCGATCGGCACGGTGACAAGCGCGATGAGAAGCGTGTTGACGATGCTGCGCAGGAGAAGCGGATCCTGCAGCTGGGAGACGAAGTTGTCGAAGCCCACCCAGGTGAGTTCGCTGAGCCCGTTCCATGAGGCGAAGGCGAGGACGACACTTCCGACGAACGGGAGGAGGACGAACACGGCCATGCCGATCAGCTGGGGGCCGACGAAGACGTAGCCCCAGCGGCGGTCACGGCGCCGCCAGGCGGACTCCCTCCGGAGTCCGCCTGGCTGATGTGCACCGAGGGCGCTTCTTGTGGAGCGCCGATCAAGCACGGTGGTCACAGATCACCCTCACTTGCCGGATTTGGTGGCGATGAGATCCGCGATCGCGTCCAGAGTGGCCTGCGCGTCGGATTTGCCTTCGTACAGAGCCAGCATCAGGTCGCTGATGTCGGTGGACAGTCCGGGTACAGCCGCCACCGTCGGGTGGTCCTCGAATCCGATGTCGCGCATGTCGAGGAAGGTCTGCGCGTGCGCGGGGTAGTTGTCCTCGAGCACGACGTCGTCTGCACCCTTGATGGAAGGCACCGCGTTGCCACCTCCCTGCAGGCGGAAGGTCTGGCCTTCAGCGCTGAGGAATTCGGTCCAGAACGTGAACGCGGCATCCGTGTTCCTGGACTGGCCGTTGATCGCGAGGTATGACGTGGCCACGCCGGTCGGAGCAGCCTCGCCATCCGGCGTCGGCCAGCGCACGATGTCGTAACTGGCTTCCTCGCCTGCGGACTTCACCGTGCCGATCGTGTAACGACCCTGGGAGAAGAAGCCTGCCTTGTGCGACACGAAGAGACTGTCGGCGCCTGCGCCCTCTGGCAGGGAATCAGCGACCACGAACGTTCCGTCCTGGAAGTTCTCGCCCAGGGTCTCGGTCGCGGCGATCGTCGCCGCGTCGGCGTTGCCGATGAACTCGCCGGATTCGTCGAAGGGTGTTCCTCCCTGCGCTGAAATCCAGCTGTAGTGAGTTGCCCAGTAGTTCCAGAACAACGAACCGGTGAGACCGGCCGCTGCGAGCTTCGCGTTCATGTCGAGGTAAACATCGGTGGTCCAGGTGCCCTGCTCCGCGAGTTCGGCAGGGTCCTCGGTGATGCCGGCTGCTTCCAGGGCGACCTTGTCGTACCAGAGCACGTCCGGGTTCGCGTCGTTCGGAGCAGCGTAGATTTCGTCCTCGACCTGTGCGGCACCGAATAGTCCGGGGAAGAAATCGTCGGGCTTGGTCTTGCTCTCGCCCGACTCCATCAGGTCGGTCAGCGGCAGAAGGACGTCGGCATCGACGAACTGGCCGATCTTGTCGTCTCCGATGTAGAAGACATCGGGTGCCGTGCGCGACGTGAGCTGCGCGAGAAGCTTGGAGTGGTAATCGCCGTATGAGGCAACCGGCTGGAGGTCGACCTTGATCTCCGGGTGGCGCTTCATGAATTCGTCGTTGAACTCTTCGAACCGGGTCAGTTCCTCGGGCGTGCCCCAGGTGGACCAGACGACGGTGTCCGAGTCGGCGGATGAAGAACTGCCGCTGCACGCGGCGAGTGTGAACGTGACCGCTCCGGCCGCCAGAACAGCGGTGAGCTTTCGCTTGAAAGGAATGGGGCTGGACATGTGAACCTCTCCACTGAGGAAATCGGGGCATGTGTATTCTGTATACAACATACGCCGCTGTCAAGAGCGAGATCGGCTGAGGGCTGCCGCGAAGCCCCCGATTACGCGGACGAGCGCCCGAGAAGCCGGAGGAGGCTCGCAAGCTGCGCCTGCTGCTGGCCGGTCAGCAGCCGCAGTTCCTCCGCCTCTGACCGCACCAGCGCGATCATGGCTGCGTCGACCCGGGATGCCCCTTCTTGCGTCAATCGGGCAAGGTTGCTCCGTCCGTCCCGAGGGTTGGCCTTCCGCTCGATCAGGCCACGGGCAGCGAGATTCTCCAGCCGGTTCGACATCGCAGCGGTGCCGATCATCGTTGCCCGCGACAGCTCCATGGGGCTCATTTCGTGCGGCGGCTCGGCGCGCCGCAGGGCGGCGAGAACATCGAATTCCCAACTGCTCAAATCGGCACTGCGGAAGGCGGCCGCGCGAAGCGTGTTGAGCCGGAGGGCAACCCGCCGGAGCCTGGACATGACATCCAGCGGGGTGAAGTCCACCTCAGGCAGGCGGCCTGCCCACGCATCCACCAGCAGGTCTACTTCGTCGTCGTCACGCATGATGTTCTCAGGGTACCGGCGTGAAGCGAGCAGAGGCACGCTCTACGGCGTCGTGATCCCGGTTGCGCGACGCTGCATGTATGGCGTGGCAGGTCCGCACGGGATGGCCCGGCTTCGTGCCGATCGGCCCCGACCTCGCATACCTCTTCTACAACGCCCAAATGGAACGCTCGGACCGGCCGAGGGACGAGGATCTCGCCGACGTGCTCAAGGAGCACCTCGCTCCGTTCGGCGGCCT
>NZ_JBKJWH010000025.1:0-10297 GCF_046716805.1 Mycetocola sp.
CATCTGCTTGGCGCTCGTGAGCGAGACGACAGCAGGGTCTGGCAGGGCGTCGGGGGTGGTCATGCTCCGAGTGTAGATGCACAAGAACTCTTGTGCAATGACTCTTGTGCGATTGCCTCCGGACAAAGTAAAACTCCTCGCGCACCCACCAGAGCCCAGTTACCCTTGCTACGTTTCCGTCCTGGGGGAGTTGGCCTGGATGGCGCCACGCGAGGAGCCAGCATCCATTCTATGACATCCGAGCCGATGGTTGTGCGCGCGTTGCGGCTCTGCGTTCGGATGCCATCCGCAAGCAGGATAGGATAGCTGAGGTTGAAAACGTGCGAACGTGAAAACCGGCCAGGAGAATTCGCCTAGTGGCCTATGGCGCACGCTTGGAAAGCGTGTTGGGTTAACGCCCTCGGGGGTTCGAATCCCCCATTCTCCGCCACACAGAAACGCCCATCGGCAACGGTGGGCGTTTCTGCGTTTTGCTACAGCGCCCGCTCAGTGGCCTGGCCCACGCCAGTTCTCTTCACCACGGCGCCACCCCAGAGCCGGTTCCCGCAGCATCCGTTCGTGGTCTTTCAGCATATGAACGATTCCCCGGATGGGTGGCTACCCGATTCACCGGTTCATGCCCCAGAATGAATCTCGAGGCGGGGGCGCAACGTGACGATTGAGACCAATGAGGTGGTGGTGTCCGTTCGCGTGCGCCAGGGACTGCTGGCCCAAGGTATTGCCGCGCTCCTTGCACTGAGTGTGCCTGTGCTGCTCGTGCTCTACTGGCTGACCATCCCGACCGGGGCGTGGGTGTGGGTGGCAGCCGTCCAGACGCTGGTGATCGTCGTCGTGATTTTCGGGGTGTATCGCTACCTGCGGGTGTGCATCAGTGTGACGCCCACGCACCTGCTCGAACGGCGTTTCTTCTTCGGAACCAATCGCGTGCCGCTCGATTCGATCGGCCGTGTGGTCATGCTCGAGATGCATCGCACGATGGCGTCGCAGTCGCGGCTTCAGATGTTCGTGCTGGATGCCGGCGGTCGCCCGCTCGTGCGGATGCGTGGCGAATACTGGTCGCGCAACGGCATCAACCGCATCGCCTCGCACCTGACGATGGCGCCGATCGAGCACATCGATCACCCCGTCACGCTCGACGAGCTGCAGACCACGCGCCCGGAGATGCTCTACTGGTTCGAGCGCCGACCCAGCCGGATGCCCTAAGCGAGCTTGATCCCCATCGCGATGCCGCCGGCATCGGAGGCCAGTTCGGTGAACCCGACCCGACGGTAGAACGCCTGGGCGTTCGTGTTCCCTGAGCCGACCACGAGATGCAGTCCCGGAATACCCCGCTCGGCCAGGGCCGCCGCCATCGTTTCGATGAGCTGGCGGCCGAGTCCCTGGCCCTGCGCCTCGGGCAGCAGGTCGATGTGCAGATGAGCCGGGTATTCATCGACGGCGGCGATCAGCATCCGCTCGGGGTTCTCCGCCGAGGCGATGATCGAGCGCTCGAGCTCTCCGTCGCTGGAGTACTTCCCGGCGACCGTCGGCCACCATTCTGAGCTGAACCACTCGGCGAAGGCCCTCGTGTCTGCCGCGCCGAGGATGTACCCCACGGCTCGCTCGCCGTTGTCGACGACGAAGGCCAGCCCGGGCTCATGGTTGACATACGGCAGCGCGTAGATGTCGGCGAGCAGGGCGTCCGAGGAGTGCAGCCCCGTGGCATCCTGCCCGTTGTCGCCGGTTCGGATGCAAATATCGACGACATCGGCACGGTCTCTGGGCTCATACGGCCGAATGCGCATCACTCGCCTGAGTTTACGCAGGTGAGTGATGCATTCGGGAGGGAAATGGTGTGGTCCGTGGGCGCATGAGGCCGGTCACTCCGGAATTCCTTTGGAAACTGGTTGGCGGTGCACCCCTCCAGGCCAGGGCCGTTCGCAACGTCGGAGAATCCGACAGGAACAGCCGCTTCCGGCCCTCGAGAGCGCGTTTCGTCGCGAAACTCCGAAGTTGGGAACAGTGCCTCGGTGAATCGCACCCGTCGTTGGCTGAATCGCCTGACCTGGCAGCCCGCGACGCTCGACGAATACCTTCGCCGCCGGCAGCTCATCGCGCCGCAGTTTTGGAGTGGGGCGGGGATCCGCTGGCCGACCACGCCGAGCCGGACGACAACTGTGCGACCCGGATTCTCTGTGATGTCGCGGCGACGCTGCGTGCGGCATCCGATCGGCCGAAGCCGGACGGGCTGATTCCGCTGCCGATCTGGTTCCGGTCGCTGGCCTACCGACGCCGGCGGGTGCCGAAGATTCCCTCGACGACGCCGGTGAGGATCGTCTTCGTCGCTCGCGACGTGAGCACCTCCTCGAGCACTGTCTTCGATTTGCGGGTGCTTGTGCGTCGGGTCGTGCCCTGGGTTTTGCGGAGCAGTCGCTCGTATTCGGCATCCGCCTTTTTCTGCGCGGCCGCTTGTGCCTTGTCCATCGCGGCTTTCTGCTTCGCGTACTCCGCTTCGGCCTTCGCCTGCGCCAGGGCCGCCTCCTCGGCCGCCGCCGCCTGATTCGCGGACTCCATCTTCGCCGCGAGGATCTCGCGCGCTGACTCACGGTCCACGGGGGTGCCGTATTTCGGCAGAAGAACGGATGCCGCGACGGCCGCGTCGATGGCGGCATCCGGACTCGGCGACATCAATCCCTGGGGAGCGCGAAGCCGGGTCCACGCGACGGGCGACGGGGCGCCCTTCTCGTTCATGACCGTGACGATGGCTTCGCCGGTGCCGAGCACGGTCAGCGTCTCCTCGAGGTCGTAGCCGGAGTTGGGGTAGGTGGAGACGGTGGCACGGAGCGCCTTCGCGTCGTCGGGCGTGAATGCGCGCAACTGGTGCTGCACACGCGAGCCGAGTTGCGCGAGCACGTCGCCCGGGACATCTTTCGGCGTCTGCGTCACGAAGAAGATCCCGACGCCCTTCGAACGGATCAGTCGCACGGTCTGGGTGATCTGTGCCAAAAAATCCTTCGACGCATCCTGGAAGAGCAAATGAGCTTCGTCGAAGAAGAACACCAGTTTGGGCTTGTCGAGGTCACCGACCTCGGGCAGGTCGTTGAACAGGTCGGCGAGCAGCCACATGAGGAAGGTCGAGTAGAGTGCCGGTTGATCCTGCACCCCGGGCACCTCGAGCAGGCTGATGATGCCCGTGCCGTCGGAGGTGGTGCGGAGGAATTCGGCCGTGTCGATCTCGGGTTCACCGAAGAACACGTCTGCGCCCTGGTCGGCGAAGATGATGAGCTCGCGCAGGATGACACCGACCGTGGCGCTGGAGAGCCCGCCGAGGTCCTTGAGTTCTGTTTTGCCCTCGTCACTCGCGAGGAACGTCAGCACGGCGCGGAGGTCGGTGAGGTCGAGCAGGGGCAGTCCGGTTTTGTCGGCGTAGTGGAAGACGAGCCCGAGGCTGGACTCCTGGGTGTCATTGAGGCCGAGAACCTTGCTCAACAGAATCGGTCCGAAACCAGCGATCGTCGCGCGGATCGGCACTCCCCTGCCGACACCGCCGAGGGAGAAGTACTCGAGCGGGAAGGCATCCGGGGTCCAGTCCTGGCCGATCCCTTTCGTGCGGCTGAACAGTTTCTCGCTGCCTTCGCCGGGAACCGCCATCCCGGAGAGGTCGCCCTTGATGTCTGCGGCGAACACCGGGACGCCGTGGGCACTGAGTTGTTCGGCCAGTCCCTGCAGGGTGCGGGTCTTGCCGGTTCCCGTCGCGCCGGCGACGAGGCCGTGCCGGTTCATCATCGCGAGCGGGATGCGCACCTGCACGTCCGGCAGCGGGTCGCCGTTGATGAGCGCGCCCATCTGCAGAGCCGGGCCCTCGAAGGCATAGCCGGCGCGGATGTTCGCGATGTCGGCGGTGTCCAGTGGGCCGGATGCCGCGGAGGCAGTAGGCGCCGGAGCTGCGGCCGCGGGTTCGGCAGCGTGGTTCTTCGTGGCCTGTGCCTGTGCCTCAGTGGCGGCTGCCGCTGCAGCCTCCTCGAACCGCTTCAGCGCCGCCGCCGCCGCGGCTTGCGCCTGCTCGGCCGCCTCCGCGAGCGCGGCGGCTTCGGCACGGGCAGCGGCGAGGGAATCGGGTGCGTCACTCATGCCACGAGCCTAGCCATCGGCCCCTCCCCCGGCCGAGGGATTGCGGGGATCCGGCGGCGCTGTTCGCAACGTCGGAGATTCTCCGCCTCGGCTGCCGTTTCGTGCCTTGAGGAGCCGGCTTGAGCAAAATCCCCGCAGTTCGAAATCGCCCGAAGTATTCGGAGGAAATACAGGGGATCTGTCCACGTCGAGAGGACGGACCCTTCGATTCTCCTTCCGGGTTCCCGAGCGGGTGTGGTTCAGCCGGGCGGTGCCGTCCGGGCGCCGACCATTTCACCCGTTGCGGCCCGGCACCACGGGGCGGGCGGGTTGTGCCCGGCCGGACCGGGTGTTCTCGTTCACCGCGCCCGCGGCTGCAGAAGCCGCGGCGGCTGGACCGCCCACGCCCGGACGAGGTCGGTGCGCACGGTCACCCCGGAGCCCGGGCCGGTCGGCACGGCGAGCCGGCCGTCGTTCAGCACGAACGGCTCGGTGAGGTCCTCGGCGTAGTAACGGTCGGAGGCACTCGTATCGCCCGGCAGCGTGAAGCCCGGCAGTGCCGCGAGCGCCACGTTCATCGCCCGGCCGATGCCTGTCTCGAGCATTCCGCCGCACCAGACCGGGATGCCGCGGGCCAGGCAGGCGTCGTGGATCGCGACAGCGGGCAGGTAGCCACCGACCCGGCCCGGTTTGACGTTGACGATGGAGGTGGCGCCGCGCTCGATCGCGTCGATCGCAACACCCGCCGAGACGATGGACTCGTCAAGACAGACCGGCGTCTCGATCGCCTGCGCGAGGGCGACGTGTGATGCGATGTCCTCCTCATCGAATGGCTGCTCGATGAGAAGCAGCCTGGACGCGTCGAGCCGCCGGAGATGGGGGATGTCTCGGCGCGTGTACGCGGTGTTCGCGTCGACCTGCAGCGCGGCATCCGGCCCGATCAGTTCACGCACGCGGCGAACCGGTTCGAGGTCCCAGCCCGGTTTGATCTTCAGCTTGATGCGGCGGTAACCGGCGTCGACATAGCCCTGTACTTCGTCGAGCAGCTCGTGAATCGTCGGGCTGATGCCCACCGAGACACCACAGTCGACCTCGTTGCGGACGGCACCCAGGTGCCGGGCGAAGCTGGTCCCGGATGCCCTCAGCTCGGCATCGAGGACGGCCGCCTCGAGCGCCGCCTTCGCCATGCGGTGTCCGACGACCGGGGCGAACAGCCGCTCGAGGTCCGCGGCGCGCAGTACGGGGGCACCGAACAGCAGTGGTGCGAGGTGGTGCTCGATCACGTGGGCGCAGCCCTCGACATACTCGGAACTGTAACCCGGCGTCGCGCCGGCGACGCATTCGCCCCAGCCCTCGCCGACGTCAGTGACCAGGTGGACGAGCAGAACCACGCGCTCGGTCTCTCGACCGAAACTGGTCTCGAACGGGCGCACAAGGGGCATCGCGATGCGGTGCAGCGTGATCGAGTCGACCTTCATCTGCTGACTGTAGCGCGCAGCCTGGGCCACATCACGTGAAGACGTAGCCGCCGTCGACGAACCGGACCGAGAGACCCTCCTCGAAGGCGGGCACGAAGACCGCGCGGGATGCCTCGCGGAATTCCGCGGCGGCATCCGGATCGTCGTGTCGCAACGCCTCGAAGTCCGGGTGAAGTTCGAACCGGATGCCGTGATCATGCGCGGGCACCGTCGGCCGGGTGTATTCACTCAACCGACCGACGCGAGCCAGCGACCGTGCAATGGCGTCTGACACCTCCGGGGAGTCCAGCTGCCAGCTGACCTCGAACCGGTCGCTCCGGTCGGCACCTGAGATGGCGTCATCGAGCCGGCCGTAGAAATCCGGGTGATACGCGCGCACCGTCGCGCCGAGTTTCTCGAGGTTGAGATGGGCGTTGCGCCGGATGAGCGGATCGTACGTCCACCGGACCTCGCTCACGCCGTTGTCGAGGGCGAGCGCGCGCTGGGCGAGCTTGAGGGCGAATCCCACTCCGCCGCGGGCCGAAGGCGTGACCGCGGCCACGTGCGAATGGACGTGCAGCCCCTGGTCCCAGCCGAGCACCCCGACGACGGCGCCGATCACGGTGCCCTCGCGTTCGGCGACCAGAACGGTGTTCCCGGCGTGGGCGATCGCCTGGATGAATGACGGATCGGCGCCCGA
Source organism: Mycetocola sp. (assembly GCF_046716805.1). GTDB lineage: Bacteria > Actinomycetota > Actinomycetes > Actinomycetales > Microbacteriaceae > Mycetocola_A. The sequence goes on from NZ_JBKJWH010000025.1 coordinate 6,247, forward strand.
CCCGCGCCCCCACGTGTCGTCGAGCAGGCGGCAGACCTCGGCATAGTCGGTCAGGCTCGCTGCGAGCCTGATGTCCGCGGCACAGTCGCGCGCGGCGGCATCCGCCTGTTCTCGGGCCGACGTCACGCCACTGACTCCTCGCGGTCCACGACGGCCGGGGATTTCCTTCGTATCGGTTCGCCGGAGATCTTCGCCGCAAACGGGGCCCAGAGGATGAGCACGACGCCAGCGCCGAGCAGCGCCCCGCCGATCGTGTCGGTGAGCCAGTGCACGCCGAGGTAGGTGCGAGAGAACATCATCAGGGCGACCCAGAGAATGCCGGCGACCCAGACCCAGATCCTCGGGAAGATGATGCCGAGAGCGACCGCCATGGTCGCCGCGTTCGCGGCGTGGCCCGACGGGAAGGAGCCGTGATCGCTCACCACGAGCATCTCTTCCGGCCTGGCTCGATCGACCACGCTCTTCAGTAGTTGCACCAGGCCGACGCTCGCCAACGACACAAGCGCGAAGAACAGAGCAGACCAGGGCCTTTTGAGAACCAGCAGAACGATGACGATGAGGATGGGGAGGATGAACGTCGCGAAGGCTCCACCGCCGAGCCAGTTCATGCCGTACGACATCCACTCCAGAATCGGCAGGCGATCGTCGTCGAAGACCTCTTCGCTCCACTCGGAGTCGAGCATGAACGGGAGTTCGTTGCCGCGTTGCATGATGAGGACCGCGAGAATCGCTCCGAGCGCGAGGGCGACACCCCCGGAAATCCACGGCCAGTGACTGGCGACGCGTTTTGCGGACGGATCGGCCAGTGTCGACGGATCGACGCGTTGTTCAGACATTGATTAATAATGCACCGGCTCCGACAGAAACGGTCATCCGGTGCAGACATTGACAACGACGTAGCGGATGTGGTGCGAACTGCGCCCCGCGGTCGGGGGACACCCGGCGCATGTTCCGGCACCTTGCAGCGAGAGTCAAGCCCCGACGATCCGGTGCCGTCCGGACGCATACTAACTGAGCCAGTAGCACCGTCCCCGGGCTGCTGTTTCTCGCCCGCTGCCCCCTGCGCGAAACAACCATCGAGCAAAGGAAATCAATGATGATCGAGACCAGCACCATCGACACCGTTATGGGCTCCACCGCGTATGACAAAGACGGAGACAAGATCGGGACAGTCGGCCAGGTGTACGTCGACCCGGACGACGGCCACGCGGTCTGGGCCAGCGTCAACACCGGTTTCTTCGGCACGAGCGAATCGTTCGTCCCTCTCGAGAACGCGAGTTTCGACAGCGACGGCCTTCGCGTTCAGTACGACAAGGCCTTCGTGAAGGATGCTCCGCGCATCGACGTGGACGGTGAACTCTCCACAGAGGACCAGGAAGCGCTCTACCAGTACTACGGCGTGAGCTCCGGTTCCACCGGCGGGGCCGGATACACCGACACCGCTGACTCCACCGACCGCCGCGACACCGTCGGGGGCCCGGGACATGACACCTCGGGGCCGAACACCGACGACGCCATGACTCGCTCGGAGCAGAAGCTCAACGTGGGCACCCAGAAGGTCCAGACCGGCAAGGCGCGCCTGCGTAAGTACGTCGTCACCGAGCAGCAGAACGTCACAGTCCCGGTGCAGCGCGAGGAGGTCCGCTTGGAGCGTGAGCCCATCACGGATGCCAACGTCGGCGACGCCGTGTCGGGCGCCGACCTCAGCAGCGAAGAGCACGAAGTCACGCTCACCGAGGAACGCGTCGTCGTCAACAAGGAGACCGTCCCGGTGGAACGTGTCCGGCTCGACAAGGACATTGTCACCGAGCAGCAGACCGTGACGGAAGACGTCGCCCGCGAGGAGATCGAACTCGAGGGAGACGACACAACGGCACGCGGCACGGGTCGCGACCGTATCTGACCGAGGGAAGCGAAGCGGTCGGTCGGCGTTTCGCCGGCCGACCGCTTCTTCGTGCACCCGCCCCACCGTCGCCTCATTGCTCGGCCGATCCGCGACGGGTCTCCGCGCGGCTGGCGGAAAACGAAAAGATCAGCCAGGCCCACCACAGCTGAACCGCTCCGAACAGTACCCCTGAGAGCACTCCGGCGACAGGAATGAAAGGTCCGCCCAATGCCAGGTACGCCGGTCCGCTGGCAGCCAGCAGCACGCCCGCCGTGCGGGGGAATACAGCCGCACGGGCGGCTCCAACTCCGATCACCGCCAGGCCGAGCGCCCACCCGATCGCCAGAAGCCCTGCCCCGAGGAACAGCCATGAGCTGAACATCGGGCCGTTCAGATCCAACAACCGTGGGTCGGAGTCCGCCACAACTGGAAATGCCAACGCTTCGAAGAAGCCAATGGCGGAACCGCCAACGGCGCCGGAGAGGGAGAAGGCGAGCCCCACCTGCCCGAATCGGCGCAGTCGGCCGCCGTGAACGGCGACGATGCCGACGGCGCCGATGAACGCGAACGCAAACACGAGGATGCTGGCAACATGGATGAGCTGCCACGCGGCGGTGTCTCGTACGACCTCAGCAACAGGACGATCGAAGATGCTGGGGTGCAATGGCACGAGAGCTGCGGTGACTGCGCCACTCACCGCAAGAACGATGGCGGAAACGCGGACAGGCACCTGCACGGAGGCCACGTCCGGAGTTTACTGCGCTGCCGGTGTCGTGAGAAGCCTGCGCGTTGACTCATAAGAAACCTCCGCGTGGCCCTATTCGTTGCCTCATTTGAAAACCTCCGCTTCGGCGTGGGTCGAGAGGTGAGCCGGTGGATGTGGGATACGCCCGTTTCTATGGAGCTGACGATGACGCAGCGGCAGGCTGTGACGAAGAAGAAAGCGCTCGCGTATCGCAGCGCCGACCGGGCCGGTAAGGGCCGGATCCTGACCGAGGTGGTCGAGTTGACCGGGTGGCATCGCGACTATGCGCGGGCGGCGTTGCGGGACGCGTTAACGCTCAGGGTGGTGAAACCCCGGGCGGGGCGGACGCCGAGGTATGGGCCGGCCGTGACGACGGCGCTGGTGAGGTGCTGGGCGGTGCTCCGGGCGCCGGCCGGGAAGCGTCTCGCGCCGATGCTGGGCGTCTTGGTGCCGTTGCTGCGCCGCGATGGCGAACTGGATCTCACCGATGCCGAGGCGGCGTTGTTGGTGCGGATGAGCGCGGCGACGATCGATCGGCGGCTGGCGCCGGAGCGGGCGAAGCTGATCCTGCGGGGCCGGTCGCATACCAAGCCCGGGACCCTGTTGAAGTCACAGATCCCGATCCGGACCTGGGCCGACTGGGACGACGCTGTCCCGGGGTTCGTGGAGATCGATCTGGTCGGCCACGAGGGCGGGAACGCGTCGGGCGAGTTCTGTTTCACCCTGACGGTTACTGACATCGCGACCGGCTGGACGGTGAACCGGTCGGTGCAGAACAAGGCGGAGAAATGGGTGTTCGAAGCGCTGATGCAGGTCTGCCGGGTGTTCCCGTTCCCGATCATCGGCATCGACTCCGATAACGGGTCCGAGTTCATCAACCACCACCTGTTCGACTACTGCGTGGCGAACAAGATCACCTTCACGAGATCGCGGGCGAGTAACAGCAACGACGGAGCGCATGTCGAGCAGAAGAACTGGACCCACGTGCGCGAACTCGTCGGCTACCACCGTTACGACACCCCGGCGGAGCTGGCCCTGCTGAACGAGATCTGGGACCTCGACCGGGTGTTCACGAACTACCTGCTGCCCCAGCAGAAGCTCGTGTTCAAGCAACGCAACGGCGCGAAAGTGACCAAACGCTACGACACCGCGACCACCCCGCACCAGCGCGCGATTGCATGCGAGGAGATGCGCAAACGGCCGATCATTCAGATGAACGCGGAATTCAAACGAATCAAGCCCGCTGCCCTGTCGAGGCAGATCCTCGCCCTCACCGGCCAGCTTGAGACTCTCACCCTGGCCAAGAAACCGGCCGTCGTGAAACCAGCCATCAACCTAGCCTTCAACCGGTGATCTCCGCGAAGGTTCTCATCTGAGGCAACGTATCGACCTTCCCGGAGGTATTGACATGAGGCAACAGG
>NZ_JBKJWH010000026.1:0-5568 GCF_046716805.1 Mycetocola sp.
AGCCTGGACAGCCTCCTCGACTATCCCGGCGGGGCAGCCCCGTGTCACGAGGGAACCCTTATCGGGTCGGTTCGACCGAGGCAGGACCCTCAAGGCCGTCGTACGACTGGTGTGATGATGGATACCACGAACGCCCGTGTTGCCGAGCATCCAGATCGTTCGAGGCATACCGCCCATCGTATTTTCGCCACTCCGACCCAGAACGAGTTGACCCAAACTGGATGCACACGGAATCCTGTGCGGGGATGATGAGCGCGGTTCAATCGGGCACGGAGCGCACCACGCGCGCCGGAGAGCCCAGGACGATGGCGATCTCGGGTACCTCCTTCGTGACCACGGACGCAGCAGCAACGACTGCGTTGTCACCAATCGTCACACCCGGCAGAATGGTCGCGTTCGATCCAATCCACACATTGCGGCCGATGACGATGCGAGCCGGATGCATATCCGCACGCCGGCTGGGCGCAAGGTCATGGTTGAGCGTGGCCATCACCGTGTTGTGCCCGATCAAGCAGTCGTCCCCTATGACCACACCGCCCTGGTCCTGGAATTTGCAGCCCGAGTTGATGAAAATCCGCTTTCCGAGGGTGATGTTCTTACCGAAGTCCGAGTAGAAGGGCGGGAACACCGTCACAGATTCGTCAACTGGTGCGCCGGTAAGTTGCGCCAGCAATTGCCGCACCCTCGTCGGCTCACGGTATCCGTTGTTGAGTTCCCCGGTGATGCGAAGCGCATCTTGGCTGACTCGGTGCATGACCTCATGCAATGGTGAGTTGCCGGGAATGGTCCGGCCGGCATTCAGCGAATCCAGAAGATCGTCGAGATCCATGGTGTCCCTTCGAATCTGGTTCGGTTAGCGCACGAGACGTGGGTTCCAACTTTGGAAGGCTTTTGTGCCGAGGTGGCCTGGACAGCGCGACGGCGGCCAGCCACAGCAGAAGGCAATCGTACCCGGGGAGGATCTGAGGCGACTAGCCCGTCGTCACGGAGCAACGTCGAACGGGACGGATATGAGTAGCTGCGCCGTGTCCTAACCGTTGCTGTCCTGTCCGTCGGGGGGCAACATCGAGACATGACCAAATACCTCATCTCCTTCCCCAGCGAAGCTATGGTCCTCACCGAGGAAGAGTTCCCGATCGTCGTCGCTGAATCCCACGCTGTGATTGAGGAGGCGAAGGCTGCCGGCGTCTACGTATTCGGTGGCGGGATCGAGGAGGAAGTCGATCCCGTGCTCGTTTCCTCCGACGGGTCAGTGGGCACTGCAATCTACGCGGGCAGCGACCTTACGGGCGGGTTCACCGTGCTGGAGTTGCCAACGCGCGAGGATGCCGTCGAGTGGGCGAGAAGGCTCGCGGTGGCCTGCCGTTGCTCGCAGGAACTCCGCGAGTTCGGGTACGACCCGGACAGTTAGCATGTGATCGCCCATCACTTATGGTCACAACCTCCGTGGGAAGAACACCTAGATCGAGAGCCACCCGATGGCCGGACGTCTCACGGACACTCCCCCGGCGTTAGTACACGCGTATGGCTGATGAACGAGGAAGTTCCCCGTTCGATCCGCCCGCAATGGTTTCCCAGTCAGGTGACTCATGCGCACAGTCCTGACAGCGTGGCGATCGACTGCGCGACGGTCACGCTGTCAAAGCCCACGGGCGAACGGGCACAAGGCTCAGGCGCTCGGTTGCCAGGACCTCTGACGCCCAGCTACACCCGGAGCGCGATGGATAGTGCCGATGAACTGAAGGCTGTACCTTTTCGCCAGCGCCCACGAGTGATTACGCGCGACCTGTAGAAAGCTTCTCAGATTTGTGGGGTAGGCGGGGCTTGAACCCGCGGCCGACGGAAGGCGACGGATCGTTCTCACGGGTCCGTCCTGGACTCGGATACCTAGGACGATCTCGATCTGACCAGGAGTTTCTTGTGTAACGTGCCTCGATTTTTCGGCTCACCTCGGCTCGTCTCGTCAATGTTGAGTGAATAAACGTTGAACAGTTGACGAGGGTGGCGATCTGATACACCGGCAGACCTGTGGCTTCCGTGACGGCATGCGCGTGGGGCGGGTGGTCGGCGCCTTGGAGCAAGCGTTGTTAGAGACTTTCGCCCCTGGCGAGCCTGTCGTTGGCGGGCGTGAAACGCATCACCGGCGACTCTGCAGCGAACCGGAGCGACTCCTCCGTGTCAGTCGCTGTCGCCCAGGTGCCGCGCAGAATCATCGTCATTGCCGTGGCCGATGCGACGATAAGTATCAGGCCTCGTGCGCCGGAGGCGTCTGGCCCAGAGCATGGCGAGCACTCCGGGAACGACGACGATCGCGGGAAGCAGGAAGGTCAGTGCATTGGATTCGGCCTGTCCGAGCAGCACATCGAAGTTGACCAGGATGAGGACCGCCACGGCCGCGAGCGAGACAGCGGCGATGATCGGCGCGACCAGCCTGCTTCCGATGCCGACACCACGCCGGTCACGACGGAAGTACCCGACAACCGCTACTGAGACGAGCGCCATCAGAAGGACGAGGCCGAACGCGCCGGTGTTGGTCAGCCAGGTAAACAGGATAAGCACGGCGAACGGCCCGTTCTCAGGGTTCCAGCCGATCTCGCCGATAGAGAAGGAGATCACCACGACGATGGCAACGATTGTCTGCACGACCGAGCCGGCCCACGGGGCGCTACTCCGCGACCGGACCGAGGCGAGCCCCGACGGCAGCACTCCCTCGCGACCGAGCGCGAAGATATAACGTGCGACCGCGTTGTGGAAACTTACGAGAGCCGCGAACAGGCTGGTGATGAACAGGACCGACATGATGTCGACCCAGAGCACGCCGAGGTGCTGTGCGACGAACCCAAAGAACAGGGGCGGCCCGGCTTCCTCGGCGGTGATGCCGACGGGGTCGAGAATCTTGTCGGGGCCGATCGCCAGGGCAAGCGCCCACGACGAAATCGCGTAGAACACGCCGATTACCGCGACTGCAAGGAAAGTCGCCCGCGGGATCGTGCGGCGCGGGTCCTTCGACTCCTCACTGTAAATCGCCGCCGATTCGAAGCCCATGAACGCTGCGATGCCAAAGGACAACACCGCGCCGACACCGGGAACGAAGAGTTCGCTCGGGCTCATTGGCGCGGCCGAGAAGCCGCCCTCAGCGGGGTTGGCGATCGCAACGACGTCGAACACGATCACGACAGCGAACTCGAGGGCGACCAGCACGCCGAGCACCTTGGCCGAAAGGTCGACGCGGTTCACTCCCATCCAAGCGATGACGGCGATGCAGCCGAAGACGAACACCCACCACGGGATGTCCACGCCCGTCTTTTCGAGTACCAACATCGACATCTGGAAACCGAACATGCCGTAGATCCCGACCTGCATGGCGTTGTATGCGATCAGCGCGATGATCGATGCGCCGACACCGGCCGGCCGGCCGATGCCCTGAGAGACATAGGCATAGAAGGCGCCGGCATTCGTGATGTACCGGCTCATAGCGGCATATCCGACAGCAAAGATCGCAAGGGCGACCGCGAGGACCACGTATCCGAGCGGGATGCCGAGTACATGAGTAACCGAGAAGGCCGATGTCGAACCTCCGGCGATGACGGTCAACGGGGCCGACGCGGCGACGATGAGGAACGCGACAGACAGCACGCCAAGCTTGCGCTTCGCGGGGCGGCGCCTGGCTTCGGCCTCGTCGCCCGGGCCGCTGGCGACCTGTTGGGGGCTCAGGCTCATGGGAACTCCTTCGTTCTGCGCGAGACGAAACTCGTGGGTGTCGCCCCGATTCTGGCCTATTCATCTGACCCCGTCTTGCCATTACCCGCACGGTGCTTGACTTCGCGGGCACGGCTTCCCGAATCGCACCTCACCTGTCCATGCGCGGACGGTCAAGATCGACGCGTTCAGGAACAAGCACGACGACGCCCGGCTGCGTAGCGTGAAGGGCCAGACTCAACGAGGAGGAGTTATGAACAGACTGATTGACGTCCCCGCCGACCACCACACCGCTCTGCTGACCGAAATCACCCCGACCGAGGGTCGGACGCGGCAGATCCTCGATCCGGCCACGGGTGAACAGGTGGGACTCGCACCCGAACACACCATTGAGGACCTCGAGGCGGCCGTAGCCCGGGCACAGGCCGCACAACCTGCCTGGGCCGCCCTGGGCCACGCGGAGCGCAGCGCCCTGCTGCTTCGGGCGGCTGATGCCATCGATGCGAAAGCAGAGGCGCTCGCCCACATCCTCACCCGCGAACAGGGGAAGCCTTTGAATGGCCCGAACGCGCGATTCGAGGTCGGTGGCGCTTCGGGGTGGCTGCGTGCTGCGGCGACGACACCGCTCGAGCCCGAGATCGTTTTCGACGACGGCGACACCCACGCCGAGGTGCACTACCGCCCGATCGGCGTGGTCGGTGCCATCGGCCCGTGGAACTGGCCCCAGATGATCACTGTTTGGCAGATCGCACCGGCGCTGCGCATGGGCAACACCGTCGTAGTGAAGCCGTCGGAGTACACCCCCCTCAGCGTGCTCGCGCTGGTCTCTGTGATCAACGAGGTGTTGCCCGAAGGTGTACTGAACATCGTGGTCGGCGGGCGCGAGGTCGGTGCCGCGCTCTCAGGCCACCCTGCGATCGGCAAGATCATGTTCACGGGCTCGACCTCGACCGGCAAGGCGATCATCCGCAGCTCGGCCGACACCGTCAAGCGGCTCACGCTCGAACTCGGCGGCAACGACGCCGGCATCGTGCTGCCCGACGTCGATCCAGCAGCCATCGCCGAAGGCCTGTTCTGGGGCGCATTCATCAACACCGGGCAGACGTGCGCTGCCCTCAAGCGCCTTTACGTGCATGACGACATTTACGACGAGGTCGTCGAGGCGCTCGAGAAGGTCGCCAGCTCGATGCCTATGGGCGTCGGAACCGATGAGCAGAACGTGCTCGGCCCGCTGCAGAACCGCGCCCAGTTCGACATCGTCGACCGTCTCGTCGAAGCAGCGAAGGCGTCAGGCGCACGGGTCGTGCTCGGCGGAGAACCCGACCGCGAGCAGCCCGGCTACTTTTACCCCACGACCCTCGTGGCCGACATCGACAACGACAACGCTCTTGTCGCCGAGGAGCAGTTCGGGCCCGCGCTGCCGATCATCCGTTACTCGGACATCGACGAGGCTGTCACGATGGCCAACGGCCTCGATGTTGGCCTCGGAGCGTCCGTGTGGTCCGGAAGTCGCGAGCGCGCCCGCGAGGTCGCCGCACGCATCGAGGCGGGCACCGTCTGGATCAACTCTCACGGCGGGGTGCATCCGATGATCCCATTCGGTGGCGCCAAGCAGTCCGGTTATGGGCTCGAATTCGGCGTCGAAGGCCTTAAGTCTCTCGGCGTGCCCCAGGTCATCAACGGCTGACTCGATTCGAACGAACGGATGCCGCAAGCCCGACGGGCTTGCGGCATCCGTTCATTGACCGGGACATTAGCTGGACGAATGGCCACGGCCTAGAGCGCTGGCGCGCCCATCGGACTGCGTTGCCCAGGCACCTCGGCCTCGGTCCACTTCACTAACGGCCAACTGTTGTGCGCCGCCGTCCA
>NZ_JBKJWH010000027.1:0-3727 GCF_046716805.1 Mycetocola sp.
GTCCGTCGCGCGGGCGAGCAAGGCATACAGCTGCGCCCGCAGGGCAGCGACGGAACGGGCAGGCATCGGCGGTTCGCCCGGCGCCGAGCCGCGGGAAGCCGCGAGCAGACGATCGTCGAGATTCGCGGCATCCGTGTGCTCCTCGAGGGCGCGCACCCAGTTCAGAGCGCACAAAATCGTGTCGATGACGGCCTGCGGGCCCTGCGCGATCCCGATGAAGAAGGCCGAATCCTCTGGACCGTGCGATGCCGCCTCGTACTCGGCTGAGAAGCAGTGTGCCAGGCCGCTCCGTTCCTCCGGCGAGAACGCGGGCCAGTTCTGCCGGCCGGGCAGGTTGGTGCCGAGTTGCCACAGGGACGGGTTGGCGAGGGTCAGTGTCAGCAGCTGGAGGTCGGTGCTGCCGCGGAACCGCAGGTACGCCCGGCGTGCGCTGACGAGGTCGTAGTCGGCCACCGCGGCGTCCGAGAGCACCGCGAGTGACTCGGCCCGGCCATCAACTTCGGCGAGATGCAGCCGGAACCGCTCCACCTCGTTCTCTTCCGCCTCTCCCGATTCGCCGCGCTCGCCCTGCCCGGCGAGTATTTTCTCGAGCAGGCGGGATCGCCGGTCCGCCAATCGGTCGAGTACCCGGCGGGGCCCGGCGGCTGCAGGGCGTTCAGCGCTGATGCCGTACGACGTCGGCCGCACCGATCCGGGCGCCTGGATGACAGGATTCGGATCCAGATAGAGCAGCGCCCTCGTTGCGTTCACCGTTGACGCCATCCCCCGGATCGCGCGGAAGGCGCGGTCGATCGGGATGTTGTCAAACACGCCGCCGTCGACGACACGGAACGGATGCGACCAATCCTCTCGGTGTGCATGGAACGCGAACGTCATGTCGATGCTCTCGGCATCGCCGGCGCGGATGCCCGGGGTTGTGACGCGCGAGAAGATCAATGCCGGTTCGAACGCTCCCGGGAACGCCGACGTGGCTCTCGCCGCGTAGGCGAGCCGCGCGAGGCTCGCCTCCGCTGACGCGTCGAGACGGGCAGGAATGTCCCTGCCGTGTTCGTTCGCGGCGCCGTCGTCGGTGCCCACGAAGTGAAAATGTCCCTTGCCCTCCCTGGTGCCCCGCTCGTTCGCGTCCTCGCTGTCGACGATCGTCGCCGACAGGTCGACCGTGATCCCTCCGGCACGGTGCGCCTCATGCATCCTGTGCCGCGACGGGTCATGGAAATCGCGGAGCGCGCTTCGCAGCTCCACCCACAGGTATCCATCGCCCCGCAGCACGGAATCGAGCCTGCTGAAACCCGGTGGATGCATCAGGCGCCAGGCGCTGCCCACATCCCGCCATGTGTCGAGGAGCGAGTCCACGCTCGCCCCGGCTCTCTGGGCGACCGCGTACATCACCGCGTTGAGCCCGCCCCCGCTCGCGCCGGCCATCACATCGAACTCGATGGCGTCGAACCCACGAGAGTCCAGCATCCTGGCGTACTCCACGGCCCGCCTCAGCCAGGAACCGTCGGTCCCGCCGGGTTCGGGCGACGGCGGAATGAACACGGCGACGGTGGTTCCGTCGACCCGGCGGAGGATCCGGATGCGACGCCACAGGTCGATTTCGGCGAGAGCCCCGCCGGTCCAGACGGCGAGGCTCACCCCGCCCCGCATCGCAAGCGCGGCGCGGAGGATCCGGTGATGGCGCGGGGTGAGCGCCCGGTGCTCCTCCGCGGTCAGGAACCGCGGCACCTCATCGACGCCGGGATCCAGGGGCAGAACGAGCAGTCCCGGGCCGTCATCCGTGCTCGACATCATCCCCCTCACGGCACGTGTGCAGCGGCGCCTCGTGCGTCGACTGCCACCGTACCGCCGCCGCCGAGACCGGCGGAAGAGGCGCTCGCCGCCGGCGGCCGAACCGGGAGGCTGCCGTCAGGCATCCGTTTACCGGATGGACACGCGCACCGGGGTCTTCCCAGCTGCGGAAAACCGCTCCTCTGCTAGGCTTAACCTGGTCCGATAGAGATATCGGGCACACATTCACGGAGCAGGCCGGCAGGAAGCTGGTCCTCGGTGGTGAATTTCTCTCGCGTCGGGACCCCGACGAACCCCCTTGCGGTACACCGGCATCCACGGCGGCGCCGAGAGCGATTTTTCACTGGAGATCAGCCAGACCCTCGAAGGTCTGAGTAATTACTGCCTGTTCCTGCTCCTAGGCAGAGCGTGCGCCCATACGGGGCGGCGCTAAACGTAAGGAGTGACCTGTGGAAGGTCCAGAAATCAAGTTCGCCGAGGCAATCCTCGACAACGGCAAGTTCGGCAAGCGCACGGTCCGGTTCGAAGCCGGCCGCCTCGCACAGCAGGCACAGGGTGCCATTGCTGCTTACCTCGATGAAGAAACCATGCTGCTCAGCGCGACGAGCGCAGGCAAGCACCCGAAGGACAACTTCGACTTCTTCCCGCTCACGGTTGACGTGGAAGAGCGCAGCTACGCTGCAGGCAAGATCCCCGGTTCGTTCTTCCGCCGCGAAGGCCGTCCGTCGACCGAGGCCATCCTCGTCTGCCGCCTGATCGACCGGCCGCTGCGCCCGTCGTTCGTCACCGGCCTGCGCAACGAGGTCCAGATCGTCATCACCGTCCTGAGCATCGCTCCCGACGAGTTCTACGACGCTCTGGCCATCAACGCGGCATCCATGTCGACGCAGATCTCGGGACTTCCGTTCTCGGGACCGATCGCCGGCATCCGTCTCGCCCTCATCAACGGCCAGTGGGTCGCCTTCCCGAAGGCCTCACAGCTCGCTGACGCCGTTTTCGACCTCACGGTCGCCGGCCGACTCGTCACCGACGAGAACGGTAACGAAGACATCGCCATCATGATGGTCGAAGCCGAAGCAACCGAAGGCGCCTGGAACCTGATCCAGGGCGGCGCCATCAAGCCGAACGAAGACGTCGTCGCCGAGGGCCTCGACGCTGCGAAGCCGTTCCTCCTCCAGCTGGTCAAGGCTCAGTCCGAGCTCGCTGCCCAGTCGGCCAAGGAAGTTCGCGACTACCCGGTGTTCCTGCCCTACAACGACGAAACTCTCGCCGCCGTCTCGGCTCTCGCCCGCGAAGAACTCGTCTCGATCTACCAGATCGCTGACAAGATCGCGCGCCAGGATGCTGACGACGAGCTCAAGGACCGCGTCAAGGCTGCCATCGCAGCCAAGGTCGAAGCAGGCGAGCTGTCCGCTGACTCCAACAACCAGGTGTCTGCCGCGTACAAGTCCGTCACCAAGGACGTCGTCCGCACCCGCATCCTCACCGAGGGCGTCCGCATGGACGGCCGTGGTCTTGCAGACATCCGTCCGCTCGACGCCGAGGTGCAGGTCATCCCGCGCGTCCACGGTTCCGCCATCTTCCAGCGCGGAGAGACTCAGATCCTGGGTGTCACCACGCTGAACATGCTCAAGATGGAGCAGCAGATCGACTCGCTGAGCCCGATCACGAAGAAGCGCTACCTGCACCACTACAACTTCCCGCCGTACTCCACCGGTGAAACCGGTCGCGTCGGTTCGCCGAAGCGTCGCGAGATCGGGCACGGCTTCCTCGCCGAGCGCGCCCTCGTTCCGGTTCTGCCGAGCCGCGAGGAGTTCCCGTACGCCATCCGCCAGGTCTCCGAGGCTCTCGGTTCCAACGGTTCGACGTCGATGGGTTCCGTCTGCGCCTCGACCCTGTCGCTTCTCAACGCCGGAGTGCCCCTGCGCGCCCCGGTCGC
>NZ_JBKJWH010000028.1:0-30879 GCF_046716805.1 Mycetocola sp.
CGAGGTAGGTGGAATGCACCTCTCCATTGTGCCTCGCGGACGGCGACACGCCCGCCAGCGGCATCCGTCGGCGCGTCCGGGGATCGGGTTCGAGCGGATCGATTCGCCGACAAGCCGTTTGCCGGCTGCGGCACGCCGACTGTCGCGGAATCCATCCGCCTGAACTCAGAGTGCCTGCGCCGCCGCGGTGAGCACCTGGTTGAGGGTGGGAACGCCGACCGCGCGGAAGACTTCGGTGCCTGCGTCGTCGAGCACGACGACGGTCGGGGTCATCCGGATGCCGTCATCGGCTGCCAGAACGTTCTCCCGTGCTACGTCGCGTTCGATCACCGTCGCCTGTGGAACCAGCCGGGCGGCATCCGAGAGCACGGAACGTGCCTGAGTGCACGGGTCGCAGAAAGCCGAGGTGTAGAGAACAAGTTGCATGCTTCAAGCAAACCACGCGCGGCGCAATCCCATTCCCCTCGGTGTGCGGCATGGACCAGACTGGCGCCATGAGAATCGCAGTCACCGGAGGGTCAGGCAAGCTCGGCAGGACAGTTGTGCGGGAGCTTCGCGAAGCGGAGCACGATGTCGTCAACCTGGATGCGGCGGGTGAGCGGGGTCGCGGCTTCGTCCGCGTCGATCTCACCGACTATGGACAGACTCTCGACGCGCTCCTGGGGGTGGACGGCGAACACGACGGGTTCGACGCGGTCGTGCACCTCGCGGCCATTCCGGCTCCCGGTCTCACGAGCAACGTCGCTACCTTCTCCAACAACATGCAGGCGACCTACAACGTCTTCGCGGCGGCGATCCGTGCCGGCATTCGTAATGTCGTGTACGCGTCGAGTGAGACCGTGCTCGGGCTGCCGTTCGATGTGCCCCCGCCGTACATCCCGGTCGATGAGGAGTATCCGGCGCGCCCGGAGAGCACGTACTCCCTCGTCAAGCACCTCGAGGAGCAGATGGCGATCGAGCTCGTGCGCTGGCATCCGGACCTGAAGATCGTCGCCCTCCGCTTCTCCAACGTCATGGACCCCGAGGACTACGCCGACTTCTCCTCGTATGACGACGATGCCAGGAACCGCAAGTGGAACCTGTGGGGCTACATCGACGCCCGTGACGGCGCCCAGGCGGTGCTGCGCGCGCTCGAACTGGAGGACGTCGGCTTCGACCGGTTCATCATCGCGGCAGCCGACACGGTGTCTGCCCGCCCCAACGCCGAACTCCTCGCCGCCGTGTTCCCGGACGTCCCAGTGACCCGGGATGTCGGCGAGCACGAGACCCTGCTCTCCATCGACAAGGCGCGTCGCATCCTCGACTACTCGCCGAAGCATTCCTGGCGCGACTGACGCGAGATGCTGCCTGTGAGGTGGTCCGAGGTCGACGGAACCCTGCAAGTGCAGCAACTCGCGAGTGTTGTAGCGTGAGGGCAGATGTCAGGAAAGCCGGCGCGGGCCAGATTCACCGAAGAGCGAGGCGAGGGCGAACTTCCGTCCCCGGTCGATGACCGCAGCGTCGCGGCCCGGCTGTTCGCCATCCTCGATGCCTTCACAACGCCCACCCTGGCCTCATCGCTCTCGCTCACCGCGATCGCCGAACGGGCCGGCCTTCCGCTCTCGACCACCCACCGGATGGTCGCGGAATGGGTGTCCTGGGGTGGCCTGGCCCGCCAGGACGACGGCCGGTATTCGCTCGGGATGCGACTGTGGGAGGTCGGTGTGCAGACGCCGACGGCCCGGAACCTCCGCACCATCGCCTTGCCGTACCTGGAAGACCTGTACGAGTCCTCGCGTGAGCATGTACATCTGGCGATACTCGACGGGCGAGATGCCCTCTATCTCGAGAAGCTCTCGGGCCACCACGCCGTTCGCGTCATCTCGCGGGTGGGCGGTCGCTTGCCGCTGCACTCGACCGGGGTCGGTCTGGTGCTGCTCGCTTACGCCCCCAACGATCTGATCGACGAGTACCTCTCCGACGCACTCGACAAGTACCTTCCCGGCACCGTGACCTCGCCGGAGGAACTGCGACGGCGGCTCGCCGGCATCCGCGCCCAGGGCGTTGCGGTGATGTCGGAGGAGATGACCGCCGGATCCAGCTCCCTCGCCGCGCCGATTCGCGATCGCACCGGCCGCGTCGTCGCCGCGGTGTCAATCGTCACGAGGACGAATCCGGATGCTCCGCGAAAACCCCACCCGGCGCATGAACAAGCGGTCAGGGCGGCTGCTCACGGGGTCAGCCGAGCCCTGGGGTACCGGCGGTCCGACTCCTAGGCTGCGGTTCTTGAGGAAGACCTTCCACTCAGTGGAAACGCCGTTGGGATCCCTGTCGCGTGCTCGCAGACTGATGCCATCACCCGGCTTGTGCGAACCGAATCCGGTGCGCTCCAGTCGCCGGCTTCCGTATGCATCGAAAGACAAAGAATGACACCGAACACCCAGGACGAGATCACCGAGGAGATCGTCGCCATCGAGGCAGATGCGCGCAGGAAGGTCGAGGCGGGCGGAGCGCCGGAGCTGCATCCGCGCCGCGACTACGCCCCCTACCGCAGCTCGATCCTTCGCCATCCGACTCATGAGCTCGTGCGTGTCGACCCGGAGGAGATCGAGCTGGTGTCCCCGGCGTTCGGCCACACCGACGTGAGCCCGCTGGAAAGCGACCTCACCATCGCGCACGCGGCTGAACCGCTCGGCGAACGCATCACGGTCAGCGGCCGTGTGATCGACGGGGAGGGCCGGCCTGTCCGCAACCAGCTGGTGGAGATCTGGCAGGCGAACGCCGCCGGTCGGTACGTGCACAAACGTGACCAGCATCCTGCCCCGCTCGACCCGAACTTCACCGGAGTCGGCCGTGCCATCACCGGCGACAACGGCGAATACAGCTTCCAGACGATCAAGCCGGGGCCGTACCCGTGGCGGAACCACCTCAACGCGTGGCGCCCGGCACACATCCATTTCTCGTTGTTCGGGAACGCGTTCACCCAGCGGCTGGTCACTCAGATGTACTTCCCGAGCGACCCGCTGTTCGCTCTGGACCCGATCTACCAGTCCATCGCCGACCCGGCCGCGCGGGAACGGCTGATCGGAACCTACGACCACAATTTGAGCGTGCCCGAGTACTCCCTCGGCTACCGCTGGGACATCGTCCTGACCGGTCCGAAGTCCACCTGGATGGAAAGTGAAGACGCCCATGAGTGATGGCAGGCAGACCCCGTCCCAGACCGTCGGTCCGTTCTTCGGATACGCCCTGCCCTATGAGAAGGGCTGGGAACTCGTCCCACCGCACCACGCCGCGGCCATCCGCGTCCACGGAACCGTGTTCGACGGCGACGGCGCTGTCGTCCCGGACGCCATCCTCGAAATCTGGCAGGCCGACGGGACCGGCGCGATGAGCCGGGAGCGGGGCAGCCTCGAACCCGACGGCTACACCTTCACCGGCTTCGGCCGGGCCAGCGTCAACCAGGCCGGGCACTACTCGTTCACCACGGTGAAGCCGGGCTCCACCTCCGCCGGTGCAGCCCCGTCCATTCTCGTCACCGTTTTCGCCCGCGGGCTGACCCACCATCTGTTCACGCGGGCATATTTTCCGGAGGACACCGAAGCTCACACCACGGACACGGTGCTCGCCGCGGTGCCGGCCGACCGGCGCTCGACACTGCTGAGCGTCTCAGACGGACCCGACTCCTACCGGTTCGACATCCGCCTGCAGGGCGAGCAGGAGACCGTGTTCCTGGAGTTCAATGACTGAGCAGCGCCACGTCCCGGCTTCAGGACCGGATGCTGCGGCGGCCGCCGCAGTCCCACGATCGGCATGGGATGTCGGGCTGCTCGAGCCCCTCGGAGCGGGCTCTCGTGCTGCCGAACTCACCAGCGACGCAGCCTGGCTGCAGGCCATGGTCGACGTCGAACTGGCCCTCACTCGAGCGCTCATCGATGCGCGCCTCGTGCCGGAATGGATGAACGAGGTGTGCGACCGGGTGGCGGATGCCGCGTCACTCGACCTCGCCGCGATCGCGGCGGAGGGTCGCGGCGGCGGGAACCCGGTGATCCCCCTGGTCAAACACCTCGGAGCCGCCGCGGAATCCGTGCGGCCCGGGTCCTCCGACCACATCCACGTGGGCGCGACCAGCCAGGACATCCTCGACACCGCAACGATGCTCATCGCCTCCCGGGTGACCGCGGAGGTCCACACGCAGCTCGGCGCGCTCGCCGGAGCGCTGGCCGGCCTCGCCGATTCGCACCGCACGACCGTGATGGCGGGGCGCACTCTTGGCCAGCAGGCTTCGCCAACGAGCTTCGGGCTTCTCGCGGCCGGATGGCTCGACGCGGTCCTTTCTGCCGGGAAGCGCCTCGACGCCGTGCGCGCCGTCCTTCCGGCGCAGCTCGGAGGAGCCGTCGGCAACCTCGCTGTGCTCACGGGCGTCGCGGGTGCCCGGCGTGCGGACACAGCGTCGAACACCGTCGTGAACGACGTGCTTGCCGGTTTTGCTGCCCGGCTCGGTCTGATCGAACCCGCGCTCAGCTGGCACACCGACCGCCTCATCATCTCGGAGCTCGCCTCGGCACTGGCCGGCGCGACGGGCGTCGTCGGCGCGTTCGCTCTCGATGTCACCGTGCTCTCCCGCACCGAGATCGGTGAAGTGGGCGAGCAGCTCGGAAAAGGCGAGGGCGGATCGAGCGCCATGCCCCACAAGCGCAACCCGGTGACGGCTGTGCTCGTCACCGCCGCGGCACGGCGTGCTCCTGGGCTCGTCGCCACGTTGTACGGCAGCATGCTCGCCGAAGATCAGCGCCCGAGCGGCGCGTGGCACGCGGAGTGGCAGGCGCTGCGCGAGCTCGAACGGCTCAGCCTCTCCGCCGTTACCGGCGCCGCGTCGCTCGCCGATCGCCTCGTCGTCGACGACGACCGGATGCGTGCCAACCTCGACACCACCGATGGGCTGATCTTCAGCGAACGGGTGACCACGATCCTGGCGGAGGCGCTGGGCAAGACGGCGGCGTTCGAGCTCGTCACGCGGGCGTCCTCCGAATCAGTCGGCACCTCCCGTCCGTTGCAGGTCGTGCTGGCCGGGGCGTTGGCCTCCGAAGGCGCCTCAGAAGATCTGCGCCGGCAGATCTGGGCGGCGTTCGACTACTCGGGCGATCTCGGCCAGGCGGATGCGGGAATCGATCGGGTGTTGGAGAAATACCGCGCGCACCATGCTCGCAGCGAAGAAACAGAAAGTGGAACGCCGTCATGACTGAACCCATCCTCCGTTGCCTCGTCGAACCGGCCGCGACCGGGGAACGGAACGGTCCCCTGATTGTGCTCGGTCCCTCGCTTGGCACGACAACCGCCCTGTGGGACGACACGGTGGGTGCGCTCTCAGCGCAGCACCGGGTGTTGCGCTTCGACCTGCCCGGGCACGGCATCAGCCAGGCGGCCACCGAGCCGTTCACCGTCGCTGAGCTTGCGGCATCCGTTGTCGCGGCGGTGGACGCAGCCGGCGGAGGCCCGTTCCACTACGCGGGCATCTCACTCGGCGGGGCGATCGGACTGGAACTGGCACTGCGCTACCCGGACCGGGTGCTGAGTCTTGCGGTGATCTGCTCAGGCGCGAAGATCGGAACCGCCGACGGCTGGCTCGAGCGCGCCGCGCAGATCCGGGCGAGCGGCACCCCGGCACAGGTGCGGGGCAGCTCCGAGCGCTGGTTCGCTCCCGGGTTCCTCGACCGCAACCCCTCGGCCGGATCCAGGGCCCTCGAGATTCTGATGGAGGTCGACGACGAGTCCTACGCGCTCGCCTGCGAGGCGCTCGCCGGCTTCGATGTCACGGATGCCGTTCGCGGCATCCGTTCACGGACCCTGTGCGTCGCAGGGGAGAACGACGCCCCCACGCCCCCGGCCCTCCTCGCTGAACTCGCCGACGCCATCCCCGGTGCACGACAGGTGACGATCCCCGGCGTCGCCCATCTGCCGGCCTACGAGCGACCGGACGAGGTAGCCGCACTTCTGCTGGAACACATCGGCGGCACAGACCCCCGAACCGCTGCCGACACGTATGCGGCGGGGATGGTCGTGCGCCGCGCCGTCCTCGGCGATGCACACGTCGACGCGGCTACCGCGGCCATCACGCCCGAAACCGCGGACTTTCAGGACTTCATCACCCGATACGCCTGGGGCGAGATCTGGACCCGTCCGGGGCTCGATCGGCGCACCCGCAGCTTCCTGACCATCGCGTCGCTCGTGACCGGCGGGCACGAGCAGGAGCTCGCGATGCACGTCCGCGCGGCGCTGACCAACGGGCTGACCCGGGCGGAGATCAGCGAGGCGATCCTGCACACGGCCATCTACGCCGGGGTCCCTGCGGCGAACTCGGCGCTGGGGATCGCGCGCGACACCTTCGCCCGTCTGGATGCTGCAGGCTAGCGTTCCGAAGGGCCGCGAGATGCTGGATTTGAGGTGGTGCGGTTCACCGGCCACCCCTCAAACCCAGCATTTCGCGTAGGGGGTGCGCTCGGCCAACGCCAAGGAAGCTCATAGCCGCCTCATAGGACGATGGACATACTGGAAAGGTGAGCTCATTTGTATCGTCTTCCCGGTCGGCAGCATCCCGTCCCCTCAAGCGTGCCGACGGCAGTGCCGTCCGCGTCCTCGTCGTCGACGACGAGCGGAGCCTCACCGACCTGTTGAAGATGGCGCTTCGTTATGAGGGATGGGAGATCCGGACGGCTGAGACCGGCAGGCAGGCATTGGATGCCGCCCGCGAGTTCCGCCCGGATGCCATCGTGCTCGACATCATGCTCCCCGATATCGACGGCATGAGTGTGCTCCACCGATTGCGGGCCGACGGTGACGACGTCCCTGTGCTCTTCCTCACGGCCAAGGACGCGCTGGACGACCGGATCGCCGGCCTCACCGCAGGCGGCGACGACTACGTGACCAAACCGTTCAGCCTGGAGGAGGTGGTGGCCCGACTCCGAGGTTTGATCCGGCGTTCGACGCTCGCCGGGGCATCCGATTCTCCGATCCTCTCGATCGGCGACCTCACCCTCAACGAGGACAGCCACGAGGTCTCCCGTGGCGGCGTGCCCATCGAGCTCACGGCAACGGAATACGAGCTCCTTCGCTTCCTCATGCGAAACCCGCGCCGGGTCCTTTCGAAAGCGCAGATCCTCGACCGGGTCTGGAGTTACGAGTTCGAGGGCAGGTCGAGTGTCGTTGAGATCTACATCTCGTACCTGCGCAAGAAGATCGACGCCGGGCGTCCGCCGATGATTCACACCGTGCGGGGCGCCGGTTATCTGCTGAAGGTCGCCGAGGCGACGGTGTGAACCGGTTGTCGCGGTGGACGCTGCGCAAGCGACTCGTGGTCGCCGTGGTCGCCCTGCTGGCGCTCGCCGCTGTGATCATCGGGTTCGCGAGCGTCGTCAGCGTGCAGACCGTTCTCCTCGGCCGCGTCGACGCGCAATTGACCGCGGCGACCACCAGGTCGTCCGGGGCGGCTGAAGAGCGGCCTGGTCGATTTCCTCCGTCGTCGGAGCCGCCGGTTCCGGAATTCGTCGGAGCACCAGGGCAATCCGCGGGCACGCTCGGAGCGATCATCGCCGGGGGAGCGGTGCGCTACGCGGGCTATCTCGACGCCTCAGGCGATCTGCAGCCCCTGACGACCGGGCAGGTGTCAACCCTGTTGAACGTCAGCCTCGGCGGGCGGCCCCAGTCGATCGACCTCGGCGGCGACCTCGGCTCCTACCGTGTCGTCGCGGTCGAGACCGGCAACGGCGCCATGATCGTCGGTTTGCCCCTCGCGGATCTCGAGTTCACCCTCGGTCAGCTCATCGCCGGGATCAGTGGCGTCGCACTGGGCGTGCTCGTCCTCGCGGGGACCGCGTCCTACTTCATCGTCCGGCTCGCTCTTCGGCCGCTCGACCGGGTCGCGAAGGCCGCGTCGGATGTCTCGGAGCTCCCGCTCGACCGGGGTGAGGTGGCGCTCGGCGTTCGCGTCTCGGACGACGACGCCGACCCCAACACCGAAGTCGGGCGGGTGGGCGCGTCGATCAACCGGATGCTCGGACACGTCTCCGCCGCGCTGCATGCCCGGCAGGCATCCGAGAACAAGGTGCGGGCCTTCGTGTCGGATGCCAGCCACGAACTCCGCACTCCGCTCACGTCGATCCGCGGGTACGCCGAACTCACCCGAAGGTCGGGCGAAGACCTGCCCGAGGACGCAACATACGCCCTCGGGAGGATCGAGTCTGAGGCGGTGCGGATGACGGCAATCGTCGAGGACCTCCTTCTTCTCGCCCGGCTCGATGAAGGCCGCGAGCTGGCGAAGGACCCCGTCGAACTCTCCGCGCTCCTGACCTCCGCTGTCAGCGACGCGCGAGCAGCGTCAGCCGACCACGAGTGGGTCCTCGACCTCGAAGCATCGCCGGTCACCGTCATCGGGGATTCGCAACGGCTGATGCAAGTCGTAGCGAACCTGCTCGGCAACGCCCGCGTGCACACTCCGGCGGGAAGCCGGGTGGAAACCCGGCTCTCCGTCGTCGGCGAGAAGGCGGAGATAGCCGTGATGGACAACGGCCCGGGCATCGACCCTGCGGTGCTCAACCACATCTTCGAACGATTCGTGCGAGGGGATGCCTCTCGCCAGCGGGCCTCGGGCGGAACCGGGCTTGGCCTTGCGATCGTTGCCGGCGTGGCAGAGGCGCACGCCGGGACGGTCGTGGTCGAGTCGGTGCCTGGGCGCACCGAGTTCCGGGTCATGCTTCCGTTGGCGGGCAGTGCGAAGGGTAGAGTGGCGGCCAAACGGGAGGAACTGACATGACTGAAACGCCGAAAGCCGTACTCTTCGACGTCGACGGGACTCTCATCGACTCGAACTACCTGCACGTTGAGGCGTGGGCCCACGCGTTCAGTGATCTCGGAGCCGATGTCTCAGCATGGCGGGTGCACCGCGCCATCGGCCAGGACTCCGCACGGTTGCTCGCCGCGCTCCTCGGCGACCGCGCGGACGAGCTCGGCGATCGGGCCAAAGAACTCCACTCCCGCTACTACAAGGAACTCGCCCCTCGGCTCCGGCCTCTGAACGGGGCCCGGGAATTGCTGCGTGCGCTCAGCCAGCAGGGCCGAACTCTCGTGCTGGCCACATCCGCTCCCGAAGACGAATTGCGGCTCCTCACCGAGGCACTGGACAGCGACGACGTACTCGACGCGACGACGAACGCCGACGACGTCGACACGGCCAAACCGGACCCGTCCATCGTCCAGGTCGCGCTCGGCAAAGCCGGTGTCGGGCCGGAGGAGGCCATCTTCGTGGGCGACACCGTCTGGGATTGCATCGCCGCCTCCCGCGCCGGAGTCCGCACCATCGGCGTGCTCTGCGGCGGTTCCTCCTCTGCCGAACTCCGGTCGGCCGGGGCGATCGCGGTCTACGACGACCCGGCAGCGCTTCTCAGCGAACTCCACCTCAGCCCGCTTGCGTGATCCGGGCGATTTGGCTGAACGGCGACGGATGCCATAAGCTGAGACAAAACCAAAGACCGCAGGTTTTCGTGTGCGCGCGCAAGTGAGCATCCGATCGAAGGTTCTCAATTGAGACGACCCGCGCAGGTGGACGAAACATTTCCGGGATTTCTCTCTGACTGCTCCGTGCGCTTGCGCCGGAGCTTTTCTTATTTCTGAGCCGAACTGCCCCTTTGGCTCGTGCCGCTTCCGCGGTACGAGGAAGACTAATCAAGGAGTGGCTATGGCGAACAAGGAAGCCTCGGTTGCCGAACTCACGGAGAAATTCCAGAGCTCGACTGCCGTTCTGCTGACCGAGTACCGCGGCCTCACTGTTGCTCAGCTCAAGACGCTGCGCACCGACATCAGTGCGGACGCAACCTACGCCGTGGTGAAGAACACGCTGACCAAGATTGCCGCGAACAACGCGGGCATTTCGTCGTTTGACGAAGAGCTCGTCGGTCCGTCGGCCGTCGCATTCGTGCACGGAGACCCTGTCGCCGTTGCAAAGAGCCTGCGTGCCTTCTCCAAGGCAAACCCTCTCCTGGTGATCAAGGGCGGTTACTTTGACGGTAACCCCCTGACCGCCGCAGAGGTAGGCAAGCTCGCCGACCTCGAGTCCCGCGAAGTTCTGCTCGGCAAGCTTGCCGGCGCCTTCAAGGCCTCGCTGTTCGGAGCCGCATATCTGTTCAACGCACCGCTCTCGAAGGCCGTTCGCACGGTCGACGCGCTGCGTGAGAAGCAGGAGTCCGCTTCCTAGGTTCAAACCTGGGACAGCGGTGAGTAGACCAAAGAAATCTAAGGGAGAAAATCATGGCAAAGCTGTCAACTGAAGAGCTGCTTGAGCAGTTCAAGGGACTCACGCTCATCGAACTCAGCGAGTTCGTGAAGGCATTCGAGGAGACCTTCGAGGTCACCGCCGCAGCACCCGTTGCTGTTGCCGGCCCGGCTGCTGCCGGTGGCGAGGTCGAAGAGGTCGAAGAGAAGGACTCCTTCGACGTCGTTCTCGAGTCTGTCGGAGACAAGAAGATCCAGGTCATCAAGGCCGTGCGCGAGCTCACCTCGCTGGGTCTCGGCGAGGCCAAGGCCGTCGTCGATGGCGCTCCGGGCAACGTCCTCGAGGGTGCAAACAAGGAAACCGCCGAGAAGGCAAAGACCGTTCTCGAAGAGGCCGGCGCAACCGTCGTCCTCAAGTAATCGATGCCCTCCGGGGCTTCAGCTTGAAACGGAACGCGCTGCCGATTCGGTAGTCGATCGTGGGCGTCACCCTTCGCGGGGTGGCGCCCTTCGTCGGTTAACCGGATGTCGGCATCCGGGTACTCAGACGGCGTCCGCGCCCAACTGCGCGAATGCCGTGCTGGCCCGCACGACGAGTCTGGCGGGCATGTCCACGACATCAGCGGCCATCGGCTCCCCGGACACCGCAGCGAGCAGGTCGGTCACCGCCGACTGTCCCTGAGCGCGAGGTTGCTGCTCGATCGTCGTGAGCGAGAACATTTCGGCGTATTCGTGGCCGTCGATACCAACCAGTGACAGGTCCTCAGGCACGCGCACACCGAGCCGGCCTGCGGCGATCATCACCCCGATGGCGATTTCGTCGCACGCGGCGAAGACAGCGCTCGGGCGGGCAGTCGATTCGCTGAGCATGTGGGCGCCTGCCTCTAAACCACCGGGGATACTCATGGCTGTCTGCGCGAAGGTCAACTCGCTCTCCAGGCCCGCTTGCGTCATCGCGCCCACGTAGCCGCGCAATCGTCTTGCGTGAACGCTTTCATCGGTTTCCCCGGCGACTGGGCCGCCGATGTGCAGGATCCGGCGATGTCCAAGCCCGATCAGGTGCCCGGTCGCCAGCCTGCCGGCGAACACATCGTCGATGGTCAGAGAGCGCACGCCTGCGACGGGTGCGCCGACGCTCAGCAGCGGGATGCCCAACCGGAGCAATCGTTCTGTTTCCTCGGGAGTCGGATCGACGCCGATGGCGATCACGCCGTCGAATCGCTTGCGTGCGAGGAAGAAATCGAAAACCCGATCCCGGTCGGCGGATCCCGGGTGAAGGTTGTACAGGGTCATGTCGTACCCACGGTTCAGCAGTGCTTCCTCGATGCCCTCGAGGATCTCACCGAAGAACCAGCGGTTGATGAAGGGGATCACAACGCCGATGTTCTTGGTGTGGCCTGTGACGAGGCTCGCGGCGTTCGGCGAGGCGACGAAGCCGATCTCCTTGGCTGCGAGCACGACACGTTGCCGGGTGGACTCGGCGACATAACCCTTGCCGGACAGAGCCCGGGACGCGGTCGCCTTGGATACGCCCGCGCGCGCAGCAACGTCCGCGATTGCACTGCCCACAGTGGCCTCCCGACGTTGGGGTCGAGCCCGGCCCACTCGGCCGGAACACGCTCTGGACAGAAGGATAGCGAAAACCCCGAGCTGTATGGAATCGATTACACATATTCGACCACTCGGTTGGCGGCCGTCTCCATCCGATCCGCGGGATCTCGCGGAGAGAGCGCGATCATTCGCGCCTTCCGTTCTCCGTTGACGCTTGTGAATCTCGGTGAGGTGCCGTAACTTTTGCATGGAACCGGTTCCCTAACAGGCGGCCGGACTTGCATCAGCAGGGCTGAGGCTCCCCACCTCGACCCGCAATCACACTCAATGAGGAGAAACAGAGATGAGCTTCACGACCAAACGTCGTATCCTGCTGCCGCTTGCGGCCGCGGGGATCGTCGGTCTCGCACTCACGGCCTGTACAGGCGATGTCTCAGCCGGCAACAAAGCCGATACCGACTGCTCTGACTACGAAGCGTACGGAACCTTCGACGACAACCCCGAAGTGACCATCGGTGGCACCATCCAGGACGTCGAGGCTGACCGCCTCGTTGAATCGTGGAAGGACTTCGCGACCTGCACGGGAATCGAAGTGTCCTACCAGGGCACGAAGGAGTTCGAGGCGCAGATCGCCGTGCTCGCCGAGGCGGGCAACGCACCCGACATCGGAATCGTCCCGCAGCCCGGTCTTCTGGGCCGGCTGGCGGCAGGTGGCTGGCTGAAGCCGGCACCGGAGGTCGTCGAGGAGAACACCGACGAGTTCTGGGGCGAGGACTGGAAGCAGTACGGGAGCTACGAAGGCACCTTCTACTCTGCGCCGCTGATGGCGAGCGTCAAGGGCTTCGTCTGGTACTCGCCGACGGAGTTCGAGGAAAAGGGATACGAGGTTCCCGAGACGCTCGAAGACCTCACCGCCCTGAGCGAGGAGATCGCCGCTGAAGGTGACCACAAGCCGTGGTGCGTCGGACTCGGCTCTGGTGACGCCACAGGCTGGCCGGGAACCGACTGGATCGAGGACTACGTTCTTCGCCAGGCAGGCGCAGATGTCTACGACCAGTGGATCAACCACGAGATCCCGTTCAACGACCCGCAGATCGTCGAAGCCTTCGACGCCGTTGGCGAGATCATCAAGAACCCTGACATGGTCAACGGTGGCCTCGGTGACGTCTCCAGCGTCATCTCCACCGAGTTTGGCGACGGCGGACTGCCCATCCTCGACGGCGAATGCTCGCTGCACCACCAGGCCTCCTTCTACGAGGGATTCTGGCCTGAGGGCACGGACGTCAGCCCCGACGGTGACGTCTTCGCGTTCCTGCTCCCTTCGGTCGAAGCCGGTGGAGAGAAGGCCGTGACCGGTGGTGGCGAGTTCCCCGTCGCGTTCAGCGAAGGTGAAGAAATCGACGCCGTCCGCGCTTACCTGTCCAGCGACACCTGGGCGAACAACCGCGTCAAGCTCGGCGGCGTCATCAGCGCCAACAAGGGCCTCGACTCGGAGAACGCGTCAAGTGACGTGCTCAAGGAGAGCATCGAAATTCTCCAGGACGAGAAAACGGTGTTCCGTTTCGACGGATCCGACCTGATGCCGGCCGCCGTTGGTTCCGACTCCTTCTGGAAGGGCATCGTCGCCTGGGTCTCTGGCGACAGCACCCAGGAGACGGTCGACGCCATCGAATCCAGCTGGCCGCAGAGCTAGCTGACATCACCCCATCGAGGGCGGAGTCGCCGCCGGCGGCTCCGCCCTCGATCTCCCCCTTCCGAAAGGCGTAGTTCAATGACGACCGCTGACCTCATCGGCAAACTGATCCAGGTGGTTGGCGGGCTCGCCATCTTTGCCGCCATCGTGGGTCTTCTCTTCTTCTTCCTCGACAAGGCGCCCAAGCGGGGCAAGGACTACTGGCAGCTCGTCGTGTTCCTCGCGCCGGCCCTCATCCTCGTCTTCCTCGGCCTGATCTATCCCGCTGTTCGCACCAGCCTCCTGGCCTTCACGAACAACCAGGGCGATTTCAACGGCTTGGACAACTTCGTCTGGATGTTCACCCAGCCGGCCATTGTCAACACCCTCATCAACACCGTCATCTGGGTGCTCCTCGTGCCGACCATCTCCACGGTCGTCGGCCTCGCCTACGCCGTCTTCATCGACAAGTCCCGCGGCGAGAAGATCTACAAAGCGCTCGTGTTCATGCCGATGGCCATCTCCATGGTCGGGGCGGGCATCATTTGGAAGTTCGTCTACGACTACCGCCAATCGGGAGACCAGCAGATCGGGTTGCTCAACCAGATCGTGATCTGGTTCGGCGGAGATCCCGTGCAATGGCTGCAGACGTCGCCGATCAACACGTTCCTCCTCATCGTCGTGATGATCTGGATCCAGACCGGTTTCGCGATGGTCGTGCTGTCCGCCGCAATCAAGGCTGTTCCGGTGGAGCAGCTGGAGGCCGCGGAGATCGACGGCACGAACCCCTGGCAGCGATTCACCAACGTGACTCTCCCCGGCATCCGCGGGTCTCTCGTCGTGGTCCTCACCACCATTTCGATCGCCACACTGAAAGTCTTCGACATCGTGCGAACGATGACCGCTGGAAACTTCAACACCAGCGTCATCGCCAACGAGATGTACACCCAGGCGTTCCGCGCCGCTGAGCCCGGCCGCGGATCCGCCCTCGCCCTGGTGCTGTTCATCCTCGTTCTGCCGATCGTCATCTACAACATCCGAGTCATGCGGAAGCAGAGGGAAATCCGATGAGCACCACACCGATCGCCCCAACGACCCCGGACGCTGAAACCGGCAGGAAACTCGCCCGAGGCGCCGACGCCGAAGTCGGACCGAAGTCGCGGCGGGTCAAGAGACGGCTCACGTCACGGACAGCGACCATCGTTTCGCTCATCATCGCGGTTCTCTGGACCATCCCCACATTCGGGTTGTTCGTCTCCTCATTCCGTCCGGCCGAGCTGATCCAGTCGACCGGCTGGTGGACGATCTTCCAGAACCCCGGTTTCACCTTCGACAACTACTCCGAGGTTCTGTTCTCGTCGTCGCAGTCGTCTCCGCAGTTGGGTTCGTACTTCGTCAACTCGCTCGCGATCGCGATTCCCGGCACGATCTTCCCGCTCATCCTTGGCGCGATGGCCGCATACGCCTTCGCCTGGATGAAGTTCAAGGGCTCGAACTGGCTGTTCATCCTGATCTTCGCGCTCCAGATCGTGCCGCTTCAGATGGCGCTGCTGCCGCTTCTGCAGATGTTCACGACGTTCCTGCGCCCTCTGCAGAACAACCTGCATGACGTTCTGCCGATGATCCCTGAGCAGAACTACCTGCCGGTGTGGATCGCGCACACGATGTTCGGTCTTCCGCTCATCATCTTCCTGCTGCACAACTTCATTTCGGAGATCCCGGGCGAAGTGATCGAGGCGGCGAGGGTCGACGGGGCCAGCCCCGGGCAGATCTTCTTCCGGATTGTCCTTCCACTTGCGTTGCCGGCGATCGCGTCGGTTGCGATCTTCCAGTTCCTTTGGGTGTGGAACGACCTGCTTGTCGCGTTGATCTTCTCCGGTGGCACGCAGGATGTCGCGCCGCTGACGCAGAGGCTTGCTGAACTCACCGGTACCCGAGGGCAGGACTGGCAACGACTGACGGCCGCCGCGTTCGTGTCCCTCATCATCCCGCTGAGCGTGTTCTTCAGCTTGCAGCGCTACTTCGTGCGCGGCCTGCTCGCTGGTTCGACGAAGGGATAGGCGCTCGCCCTGGCGTTCGCATCCGTTTCTCCCTGACCCCCGGCATCCGTGGTCCGATGCCGGGGTTAGGGTGAATCCATGAGCATGCATGGGGGCGGCGGCGGCCGCGGTGGCGGCGGACGCATGCGCGGCGGCGGCGACGAGGAAGCGCAACGCGCCGTCAACGCCGAAGCGCCGCGGATCCCGGACCTCCTCGGCCGGATCGTGGCGCTGTTCCAACCGCACCGGCCGAAGATCATCCTCACCATCGCGCTCGTGCTGATCGGCGCGGCGTTGAGCGTGGTGCCTCCGCTTCTCGTGGAGCGGGCCTTCGACGAGGGACTGTTCCCGAGAAGCGGCGGACCCAACCTGCCCGCGCTCGTGCAGATCGTCGGCGTGATGATCCTGATCTATGTGCTGGCCACGGGTCTCGGCGTCTGGCAGACCTGGCTCACCGCGACCGTCGGCAACACGGTGATGGGTGAACTCCGGGTGGCGCTGTTCCAACGCCTGCAATCGATGGAACTGAGCTTCTTCACCCGTACCAAGACCGGGGTGATCCAGTCGCGATTACAGAACGACGTCGGCGGTGTCGCCGGTGCGCTGAGCAACACGATCGCGAGCGTGCTCGGCAATACGGTGACCGTGCTGGCTGCCTTCGTCGCCATGCTGCTGATCAACTGGCAGCTCACGATCGTCGCGCTTGTCCTGATGCCGATCCTGGTGATCGCGCAGCGCCGGGTCGGGCAGGTGCGGGCGAGGATCGCGACGAAGACGCAGGAATCGCTCTCGGAGATGACGGCGATCACCCAGGAGACGCTGAGCGTTTCGGGTGTGCTCCTGTCGAAGAGCTTCAACCAGCAGCCAGCCGAGATCCAGCGCTACCACGGTGCGAACGAGGAACAGGTCGACCTGCAGGTGAAGCAGACGATGAGCGGCCAGTGGTTCTTCGCCATGGTCAACATCTTCCTCTCGTCGATCCCCGCGATCGTCTACCTCGTCGCCGGATGGCTGATGGCCAGCGGCGCCCCCGACATCACGGCAGGCGCCATCGTCGCCTTCACCACCGTGCAGTCGCGACTGCTGTTCCCGCTGATGGCGCTGATGCGAGTGGGACTGGACCTGCAGACATCCGGAGCCCTCTTCGCCCGCATCTTCGAATACCTCGACCTCAAGCCGGCGATCTCCGACCGCCCAGGTGCGATTCCGGTGACGGATGCCACGGGCCGCCTCGGCAGCGTCGCGTTCGATGAGGTCTCCTTCCGCTATCCGGACGCGACTGAGGAGTCCCGTCCGACACTCGACCGCGTGTCGTTCTCGATCGAGCCGGGACAGTTCGCGGCTTTCGTCGGGCCGAGCGGGGCGGGAAAGACCACCGTGTCCTACCTCGTGCCGCGGTTCTACGACGCGACCGGCGGGAGGGTGCTCTTCGCCGGCACGGACGTGCGCGACCTGCAGGCCGAGTCGCTCGTCTCCAAGATCGGCATCGTCAGCCAGGAGACGTATCTCTTCCACGCGACGGTCGCCGACAACCTTCGGTACGCCAAACCGGATGCCACCGACGTCGAACTCGAGGCGGCGGCGCGCGCGGCGAACATCCACGACACGATCGTGTCGTTCGAGCAGGGGTACGACACGGTCGTCGGTGAGCGCGGCTACCGCCTGTCCGGCGGTGAGAAGCAGCGCATCGCGATCGCCCGGGTTCTGCTGAAGGACCCACCGGTGCTCGTTCTCGACGAGGCGACCAGTGCCCTCGACACGATCTCGGAGCGGGTCGTCCAGCGGGCGCTCGAGGCGGCATCCGCTGGGCGGACCACGATCGCCATCGCGCACCGTCTCTCGACGATCGTGCAGGCCGATGTGATCTTCGTGATCCAGGCGGGGCGGATCGCTGAGCAGGGCACGCACGCGGAACTGCTCGCGCAGGACGGCACCTACACGCGCATGTTCGAGGAGCAGCTGGGCAGCCGGCCGCTCGTCGACTGACGCGGGCTCTGGCATCCGCTCGCTCGGCGGCAGTTATCGGTGGGCCTTGCTGAGGTTGAGGACGTCGCCGGCGCGCAGTTCGTGCGATCCCAGGGTTGTCGGGTTGAGATAGAACAGGTCGTCCACGGTGATGCCCAGCCGGGCGGTGACCTCTACGATCAGATCGTCGGGGGCGACGGTGTAGTTTCGGGGTTCTCCGTCCACGATGGTCACGATCCCGGATGCCCCGCCCGTTCTTCCCGAATCGTGCACGACGAGTCCGGGTCGCATGTCGGGCAGGGTCCAGGTGAGGACGGCGCTTGATAGTACCGGGATGACGCATCCATCATCTATCGCTGCCGGATCGCGGTGAGTGATGATCACCGTGTCGAGAAAGCTGGGGTCGCCGTGGGTGAAGTCCCTGAGTAGAGCGAAGTTCGGGTGCGTTTCCGCCAGGTGGCCGTATGACACGGCCATGATCGAGCTCGTGCACTCCGAGCCCGGTTCCACCACGTGAGGCGACACACGAAGTTCGACGTCGCCGTTGTGCTCAGACCGGAAGTCGATCAACCGCACTTCGAAGGTGCCGTTGCCCGTGACCCGCACCTCGACGTCGCCCGAGATGACGTCGTTGCCGACCAGCCGCCCGGTTGCGACGATCGTGCCGACTTCGAGGGCCGGTGCCTCAGCTGCGGGCTGAGGGGTGGGGGAGGCGGCTGGCGATGGCGCCGACGACGTGGGCTTGGAGGTTGTGGCGTTGCCGGCGAACGTGCATCCGCTCAGCACCAGACCGAGGGCGAGGACGGCGGACGCGCCGCACATGTATCGGTGACTTGTCGGTGCCACGGCGCGCCCTCCAGGGCCGCGGTCAGTCCGCTTCGGCCGTGAGGCCGACGCTAACCCAAGGCGCCGGGGGCTCGCGAGCACGCGATCGGGGGGTCCACGGGGACTCGGCTTCAGATGGCGCGGATGCCGGTTCTTGCGGCAGAAAGTCGACGTCTGCGTCAGATGGCCGCGGACTGGCGGGCGCGGTGAGGGTTGGTGTGGCGAAGAAGCCTGCGGTGGCGGGTCGGCTTTCGTGTCAGATGAGCCGCCGCCCATATGCCGGCGGTTGTGATCTCCTCGATTTCAGCGAGCCGTTGCCCGTTGCGCGCGGGCCATCGACACGCGCCGTATCAGCTCGGCCGGGTCGTTGAAGACGTGCCGCTTAGTGAGCCGCACGATGCGCCATCCGTCCTCGACGAGGCGGTTGAGCCTGTCGATGTCGCGCTGGAACTGTTCCGCCGTCATCCAGTGATGCTCGCCTTCGTATTCGATGGCGATCTTGAGGTCCGGGTAGGCGAGGTCGATGCATCCGAGAAATCGACCCGCAGCGTCGTACGCGTCGAAGTTGAGCTCCGGCTCCGGAAGGCCCGCGTCGATGAGGATGAGCCGCACCCACGTTTCCAGGCGGGACCAGGAGCCCGTTCGGATGCGCCCGAAGGCGTCGCGGAGAGCGCCGACCCCGGGGCGGCGTCCGGCATCCAATGCGGCACGAAGCTGGTCGAGCGTCGCGAGGGGAGGAGGACCGGGCATGCCACCCGCCGATGTCCGGATGCACACGATAGCGTCCCCCGTGGCGACGAGGTCGTAGGAGCTGAGCAGTGGACCCAGACTTGCCCAAGTCGATGCGGGGGTCGTAACCCGCAGCCCATTGCGCGTCACGACGTGAACGAGACGCGGGTCGATCTGATGCCCACGCACTCCGACGCTGCGAGATGCGCGTTCAGGCCGACACACCGCGACGTCCACGAGCGAATCATGGAGGCGAGGAAGCGGTAGACCCCAGAGAAGCGCAGCAGTTGTATGGCTGAAGAACTCGGATGGACGCATCCGCGCCGCATATGCTGTCGCGCGCTGAACGGCTTCTTCGCGAATCAGCTCAGCGGGTGAAGCTGCAGATGTACCGCTGGTGTCCGGCGCCTGCACTCGTACCGCATAGAACGGACGCGCGAGGTCTGCCCGGTCGAGCCGCGATCGACCGACGCCGAGGCGGCGTGCTTCGCCGACATGGAAGGCAGGAGACAGCTGCCCCGGAAGGGGACGAGGGGTGCGCATCCCTCAACAGTGCCCCCCCGGTGAGTCCTCCCGGCGGCCGTCGTCGATTCTGTGCACAAACCTCGCCCTGTGGAAAAGTTCGTATGACGCGGATGTCGGTTTCCACGCCGGGAAGTCGGCGTCTGCGTCAGATGAGTCTCCGCGGCATCCGTGTGCGTTCTTCGTGTGGCGCGGATGTTGGTTTTCACGCCGGGAAGTCGGCGTCTGCGTCAGATGAACGGATGTGGACGGGCCTCCGCGCACATCAACTACGCGGCCGGGCGCTCCGCCAGCATGTCATTCATGAGACTGATTTCGGATTCCTGGCTTCCGACCACTCCGGTGGCGAACGTGCGCACCGTCTCGTTCGTGCTGCGGTCGAGCACGGCGTTGGCCATGTCGATCGCGCCCACGTGGTGAGCGATCATGAGCTGGAGGAACATCCGTTCGGCGGCGACGCCGGTCAGGCTCTTCAGATCCGTGATCTGCTCGGGCGTTGCAAGTCCGGGCATCGGCTCCCCCGGCTTGTGAGCGCTCTCGTCCGAGCCGTGATTGTGACCGGCACCCTCGAGGGTCGGGCGCATCATCCACGTCATCGGCGGTTCCGGTGAATACGCCGACAGGCCCCAGATGTCCAGCCATCCGCTCATCCGGCCCGACTGGCCACCCTGCGTCGTCGCGATGTCGTACGCCAGCAGGCGCACGGCTTCGTCGTCGGTGAGATCACGGATGATCAATGACAGCTCGACACCCTGGTCGTGGTGCACCTGCATGTCGCGGGCGAAGCCGGCCTCAGCGCTCGTCGTCGTCGGAGTGGGGTCACCCAGGGTCGACAGTCGGCCGACCGAGAACGCGATGATTCCGACGATGACCACCGCGACGAGCGCGAGCAGAAGCAGGGCCAGCGGTGACCGTCGTCGTGACACCGGAGCCGACTCGCCAGCGGATGCCGCGGCATCCGTCTCGAAAACGGCGCGAGTCAATCTACGCCTTGCCCGGTCCGTCGACAGCGCCGGTGCAGGAGGCGTTCGGTTCGGGAACGTCGTTGCTCTTCCAGTACTCCTCGAAGAACTCGCTGATGCGCTCATCGGACGCCCCGTCGACCTGCAGCTGCACGTCCCAGCCGGACAGAACGATCGGGGACGGCAGACCCTCGAACGGTGAGAGGATCACATGCGTCCTCGGCAGCTTCGTCTTGAGCAGATCGAGATCCTCGGCGGAAATCGACGGGTCGTAGGTCACCCAGATCGCACCGTGCTCGAGTGAGTGCACGGCGTTCTCGTTCTGCTGCGGCTCGGTGTAGACCCCACAGTTCAGCCAGGCCGGGTTGTGGTCGCCGCCGGCGGGAGGCGTCTGCGGGTACTCCACCGCTGCCTGCACGTGATTGTTCGTGTTGGTGAACGTCTCCACGCCTTCGATCTCGGCACCGGATCCGCCCGCAGAGTAGCTTGCGTTTCTTGGGCTCGTGAGGATCAGCGACGTGACGAGCAGTGCGACGATCGCGACACCGGCGACGATGGCCGCGGTGATCCCGATCTTCTTCGTGCGACGCTTCTTCGCCTGCTCCCTCTTGAACGCCTCGACCTTGAGTGCGCGCTGTTCGGCGCGCTGCTCCTTGATGGTCAGCTGCTTCGCAGGGTTGCCGCTCTTGCTACCGGGGGACTCGCTTCGCGGGGTCACTGTGGCCTCTCGTGTATCGGGGAAAACCCGGCAGGGCGGCTGGCGCGCAAACAATCCGGGTGTGCGTCCAGTTTAGAACCCGGAATTCCGGTTTGCTGAGAGCCTGCGGTGAACGGATGCGCGGGCCGCCTCCCCCAGAACGGCCGCCGTGCCGCTCGGGGACGGAAACGGAGCGCCGCGGCCGCCAGCCG
Source organism: Mycetocola sp. (assembly GCF_046716805.1). Lineage (GTDB taxonomy): Bacteria > Actinomycetota > Actinomycetes > Actinomycetales > Microbacteriaceae > Mycetocola_A. The sequence continues at coordinate 21,417 of NZ_JBKJWH010000028.1, forward strand.
CCCAGTGCCGAAAACCTGTAACAGAACGGGACCAGCGGCTAGGCTCGAACGGACGGCCACAAGCCGCCCAGGGCCGCGCGGATCCGCGCCCGACGCACACCCATCACCGAACGGACACATGTGAAGTACGCAGAGAGCATTGTCGATCTCGTGGGAAACACCCCGCTGGTCAAACTCAACCGGGTGACCGACGGCATCAGCGCCACGGTGCTGGCGAAGGTCGAGTACCTGAACCCGGGCGGAAGCGTGAAAGACCGCATCGCGGTCCGCATCCTCGACGCGGCTGAGGCATCCGGCCAGTTGAAGCCCGGCGGAACCATCGTCGAACCGACGAGCGGCAACACCGGAGTCGGCCTCGCTCTCGTCGCGCAGCAGCGCGGCTACCGGTGCATCTTCGTCGTGCCGGACAAGGTCGGCGAGGAGAAGCGCAACGTCCTGACGGCGTACGGCGCCGAAGTGGTGGTCACGCCGACCTCGGTCGCCCCGGAAGACCCCGAGTCCTATTACAGCGTCTCCGACCGCCTCGCCGCTGAAATCCCCGGCGGCTACAAGCCCGACCAGTACTTCAACCAGAACGGCCCACTCAGCCACTACGAGACCACGGGTCCCGAAATCTGGAACGACACCGACGGACGCATCACGCATTTCGTCACCGGCGTCGGCACCGGCGGAACAATCACCGGCACCGGCCGGTACCTGCGCGAAGTGTCCAACGGCGCCATCCGCATCATCGGCGCCGACCCCGAGGGGTCGGTCTACTCCGGCGGAACCGGCCGGCCGTACATGGTCGAGGGGGTCGGCGAGGACATGTGGCCCGGCGCATACGACCCGGGTGTCGTGCACGAGGTGATCGCGGTGACGGATGCCGAATCCTTCGCGATGACCCGCAGGCTCGCCCTCGAAGAGGGACTGCTCGTCGGCGGATCGAGCGGCATGGCCGTCGTCGCGGCGCTCAAAGCTGCCCGGGAACTGGGACCGGATGACGTCGTCGTCGTGCTCCTGCCCGACGGCGGTCGCGGTTACCTCGCCAAGATTTTCAACGACCGCTGGATGCGCTCCTTCGGTTTCCTCGACGACTCCGCCGGTGAGCGCACCGTCGGCGACATCGTCCGCGCCAGGAGCGGCGATCTCCCTCCACTCCTCCACGTCAGCCCGACCGACACCGTGCAGGACGCGATTCGCGTGATGGCCGAGCACGGCGTCTCGCAGCTGCCCGTGCTCAGCGCCGAACCCCCCGTCGTGATGGGCGAGGTGCTTGGGGCGGTATCGGAGAGCTCCCTGCTCGAGAGCGTCTTCTCCGGAGATGCGAAACTGACGGATGCTGTCGCGACCGTCAACCAGCCTCCGCTGCCGGTGATCGGATCCGGCGAGACCCTGGTTGCGGCGCGCGAGGCGCTGAAGGCATCCGACGCCCTGATGGTGGCCCATGACGGCAAGCCGCTCGCCGTTCTCACCCGCCAGGACCTGCTGACCTTCCTCAGCGACTAGCCTCGCCGGATTCCGGCACACGACGACGAAGAGAGAGACAGCATGAGCTCGCAGAAAAAGAAGGACAGCGGATTCGCCACACGGGCGATCCACGCCGGGCAGGACTTCGATCCGACGACCGGTGCTGTGATCCCTCCGATCCATCAGTCGTCGACCTTCGTGCAGACGCACATCGGCGGGCTCCGCAACGGCTACGAGTACGGCCGGGGCGGCAACCCGACCCGCAACGCGCTCGAGGAACAGCTTGCGGCGCTCGAGGGCGGAAAACACGGACTCTCGTTCTCGTCTGGCCTCGCCGCCGAGGACGCGCTGCTCCGCGGCATCCTCAAGCCGGGCGACCACATCGTGCTCGGCAACGACGCCTACGGCGGAACCTACCGCCTGATCAACAAGATCTTCGGCGCCTGGGGTGTCACCCACAGCGTCGTGGACATGTCGAACCTGCGCTCGGTGCAGTCGGCGATCACCGAGAACACCCGCGTGCTCTGGGTGGAGACGCCGTCGAACCCTCTGATGAAAATCACCGACATCGCCGAACTGGCTGAGATCGGGCATGCGGCAGGGCTCACCGTCGTCGTCGACAACACCTTTGCCTCGCCGGCGCTGCAGAACCCGCTCGCTCTCGGCGCAGACGTCGTCGTGCACTCGACCACCAAGTACCTCGGCGGGCACTCCGACGTCATCGGCGGCGCCCTCGTGCTCAACGACGACGAGATGGAGGAGAAGGTCCGGTTCATGCAGTTCGCCGCAGGCGCCGTCTCCGCCCCGATGGACGCTTTCCTGACCAGCCGCGGCATCAAGACGCTCGACGTGCGCATGCAGCGCCACACCGAGAACGCCGAGGCGCTCGCCGCGTACTTCGCCGAGCACTCCGCCATCGAGACCGTGTACTACCCCGGCCTCGAGTCGCACCCGGGGCACACCCTCGCCGCAAGCCAGATGTCGCGATTCGGCGGGATGCTGGCGCTCGGCTTCGCGGGCGGAGAACGGATGGCACGCCGGTTCGCCGAATCGACGAAGGTTTTCCAGCTCGCTGAATCACTCGGCGGCATCGAGTCGCTCGTCAACTACCCCGCCGAGATGACGCACGCGTCCGTCGCCGGGACCGAACTCGCGGTGCCCGCGAACGTGGTGCGGCTCTCGGTCGGCCTGGAAACCGTCGACGACCTGCTCGCCGACGTTGACCGCGCGATCGGGAAGGCGCTCAAGAAGCGATAGCCGCACGCGCATAACTCCGCCTCGGTGCCGTTCGCCGCGGTTGGCAGGCCCGTGCATTCGAGCCGCGGGTCAGAGGAACGGTTGTCCAGGCGGAGTTGTGCGCAGCCGGGCCTGACCGGCGGGACGGAATGTAGTTAGGCTCGACAGGTGACTCCCGACGCCAGACTCGATGCGGCATCCGGAACTCAAACACCGGATGCGCCACCCGGGATCTTCTCGTCCCGCTACCTGTGGGTGACGATCGGCGCGTGCGCGCTGGTCTTCCTCGCCGCTTTCGAGTCGCTCGCGGTGACCACGATCATGCCGCTGGTCAGCAACGACCTCGACGGCGCGGCGCTCTACGCACTCGCGTTCGCCGGTCCGCTCGCCACCGGGGTCATCGGCATGGTCGTCGCCGGCAACTGGTCCGACCGCAACGGCCCGATCGCGCCCCTGCTCACGTCGGTGGCGGTCTTCATCGTCGGATTGCTCGTCGCCGGTCTCGCGACCGACATGACGATGTTCCTTCTCGGCCGCCTCGTGCAGGGGCTTGGTTCCGGCGCGATGAACGTCGCGTTGTACGTCGTCGTTGCGCGCATCTATCCGCCCGTGCTTCACGCCCGGATCTTCGCCGGGTTCGCCGCAGCCTGGGTGGTGCCGTCACTGATCGGGCCCTTCGCCGCGGGCGTGGTCGCCGAGGCCACCAGCTGGCACTGGGTGTTTCTCGGAGTCGTCGTGCTGGTGCTTCTCGCCATGCTCATGGTCGTGCCCGCGATCCGGATGCTGCGCGACGGCCCAGGACCGGACCGCACGGCGCGACCGGCCTGGGCTTTCGGCAAGATCGCCTGGGCTCTCCTCGCCGCTGTCGCGGTGCTCGGCCTCAACCTCTCCGCCCGGCTCGACGGCGCCCTGGTCGGCGTCGTCGCCGGTGCGGCAATCGCCGTCGCACTCCTCGCGGTGCGACCACTGATCCCCGCCGGTACGCTTCGGGCGGCGCGAGGGCTACCCACCGTGATTCTTCTCCGAGGTCTGGTCTCAGCCGCGTTCTTCGGTGCCGAGGTGTACATCCCGTACCTCCTGACCGAGCGCTACGGATTCTCGGCGTCGCTCTCCGGCCTCGCTCTCACGGGCGCCGCCCTGACCTGGGCGACCGCGTCCTGGCTGCAGGGCCGGCTCGATGGCGCCCTCAGCCATGTGAATGCGATGCGCATCGGAACGGTTCTTGTGCTCGCTGCGATCCTGCTCGCCGTGGCGACGGCCGCGGCCGAGCTCTCTCCGGCCGTGATCATCGGCGGCTGGCTCCTCGGCGGTGCAGGGATGGGCCTCATGTATCCGCGACTGAGCGTGATGACGCTCTCCTATTCGAGTGACAGTGACCAGGGTTTCAACAGCTCTGCGCTGTCGATCTCGGATTCGCTCGGCGCTGCGCTCGCTTTGGCGTCGACCGGAATCGTCTTCGCCGCCCTCGTCGGGTTCGGCGGTTCGTGGCCGTTCGCCGGTTGCTTCGTGCTCGCAGCCGTTCTGTCCTGCGCTGCGCTCGGCACCGGCTCACGGGTGGGAACCGGGCAGCGGATCGGCAGCCCGGACATATAGCGTTTGCGGAATGTGGGTCGTTGAGTCCAGCGAGCCGAGAATGTGACATCGTGTGACGGTGTGAATGGTCCCGTCACATCGCCGTCACATCATTCCCGCGAGGGGTGCATCCCGTGCATACTTGACGTAATCGCGCGGATGTGACCGTGCACATACGGGGAGCGGTGTGACAGTGGCTGAAAGCGACAGCAAGGGCCGTGCGCCGAACATCCGTGACGTCGCACGCCTCGCCGGCGTGAGCCACCAGACCGTCTCGCGCGTTCTCAACAACCACCCCAGCATCCGGGAGTCGACGAAGCAGCGCGTGCTCGAGGTGATGAGTGAACTGCAATACCGGCCGAACCGGGCGGCGCGGGCCCTCGTCACCAGCCGCTCGCGGACGATCGGCGTTCTCGCCTCACAGCGGTCGCAATACGGCCCGTCGAGCATCATCCAGAGCGTCGAGCTGGCTGCGCAGGATGCCGGTTACCTGGTTTCGACCGCGAACATGACCGCAACGGACGAAGACTCGATCGTCACGGCACTCGACCACCTCAACGCGCAGGCCATCGAAGGGCTCGTGATCATCGCGCCGCAGGTGCGCGTGCTGCGGGCGATCTCCAACCTGGACCTCCGGGTGCCGTTCGTCACCATGAGCACCACGGATGGCACGGAAGATCATGCGGTCGCCGTCGACCAGGTCGCCGGAGCGCGGCTCGCCACCCGCCACCTGATCGAACTCGGCCACCGGAACATCTACCACCTGGCCGGCCCGCAGGACTGGATCGAGGCAGAAGCGAGGATGCACGGTTTCCTGCAGGAGATGAATGCCCAGGATGTCCCGACGACGGCTCCGATCCTCGGCGACTGGTCCGCCGAATTCGGCTACTACGCCGGTCGGGAGCTCATGCGGGTGCGCGATTTTACGGCGATCTTCTCGTCGAACGACCAGATGGCACTCGGCCTGATCCACGCGATTCGGGACGCCGGGCAGGATGTGCCGCACGATGTCTCGATCGTCGGGTTCGACGACATCCCCGAGGCTGCTCATTTCTGGCCCCCACTGACGACGGTGCGCCAGGATTTCCCCGAACTCGGGCGACGATGCGTTGCCCAGCTGCTGGGGACGATGGGCGACTCGCCGACCGGATACACCGGCCGGATCCAGCCCGAACTCATCGTTCGGGCATCGACGGCGCCGCCCGCGTACTGAGTCGTCGAGCCCCTCGGCGGCGGCCGCTCGGGTGTTTTTGCCTGGCGCGGGTGCGACTGCGCCCGCGTGACGCCGGCGGACCCGCGCGAGTGGTGATGCAAACGGATGCCGCCTTCGGAGCCGTGTGCCGCCGGCATCCGAATCGCGGTTATCGAATTGAGACATTCGGACTTGACATCGTTGTGGGTTCTCTGAGTAACATGTGACAACAATGTGAACGGTCACATTGCGCCACCGAAATCGACAGCGTCGAGTTCGACCGTGTCGAAGTTCGTGACGAAGGAGTCCCCACACACTTTCGCGGTTACCCGCCACCGGCATGCCTCGGCTGCTGAACTCGAGCACGGCTCTCATGGACGCAGCCTGCTCTCGCGGTGCACCACCCTGTCTGAATTCTCAGGCGACAACGACGTCCATGGCACCGATTACAGAGAGGTAAACACAGTGAAGAAGATTCTCATCGCGACACTGGCGGCCGGCGCAATGGTCGTGTCGCTCGCAGCGTGCTCACAGGGCGGCTCAGGCAGCGGAGACGGGGCGGGCGGAGGCGCCCTCGTCGGCGTCGCCATGCCGACCAAGTCGAGCGAACGCTGGATCCAGGACGGCAAGGCCGTCAAGGAGCAGCTCGAAGCCGAAGGCTTCAAGGTCGACCTGCAGTACGCCGAGGACGACATCCCCACCCAGGTCTCGCAGATCGAGAACATGATCACCAAGGGCGCAGAAGCACTGATCATCGCTTCGATCGACGGAACCACGCTGACGCAGGTCCTCCAGGACGCAGCTGACGCCGAGATCCCCGTCATCGCCTACGACCGCCTCATCCGCGATACCCCGAACGTCAGCTACTACGCCTCGTTCGACAACTACAAGGTCGGTCAGCAGCAGGCCAACTCCGTGCTCAACGGCCTCGGCCTCGTCGACCTCGAAGGCGAGCCGGTCGACGGTGCACCCGCCGGACCGTTCAACGTCGAGATGTTCGCCGGCTCACCCGACGACAACAACGCGACCTTCTTCTGGGACGGCGCACAGGACACCCTGAAGCCGTTCATCGAAGCGGGCACGCTCGTCGTCAAGAGCGAGCAGACCGACTTCGAGCAGGCAGCCACCCTGCGCTGGGACGGCGAAACCGCCCAGAAGCGCATGGAGAACATCCTGACGTCGAGCTACTCCGACGGCACCAAGGTCAACGGTGTGCTGTCCCCGTACGACGGCATCTCCCGAGGCATCATCTCGGCCCTGACCGACGCCGGTTACACCACCGGTGACGAATGGCCGGTCATCTCCGGCCAGGACGCTGAGCTCGACTCGGTCAAGGCCATCAACTCCGGCGAGCAGTTCGCGACCATCTTCAAGGACACCCGCAAGCTGGCAACAGCCGCCGTCGAAATGACGGTCGCCGTTCTGAACGACGACGAGCCCGAGGTCAATAACGAGAAAGACTACGACAACGGCGAATTCGTCGTCCCGTCCTACCTCCTCGACTCGCAGATCGTCGTCAAGGACAACGTCAACGAGGTCCTGGTCGACTCCGGCTACTGGACCGAAGAAGAAATCGGCTAACAGCCGCGTTTCCCGGCTCGACGCCGGTGGGGGAGTAGTGTGCCCCCACCGGCCGTCGGGTGCAATGAAGCAGGTTTTCGGTATGGAGAAGGTGCGGAAAGTGACCACAAACATCCTCGAGATGCGCAGCATCACCAAGACGTTTCCCGGTGTGAAGGCGCTGTCGGACGTCACCCTCGACGTCGAGCGGGGCACCGTCCACGCCATCTGCGGCGAGAATGGGGCGGGCAAGTCGACGCTCATGAAGGTCCTGTCGGGTGTGTATGGGCATGGCACCTACGCGGGAGACATCGTCTTCGAAGACGAGACCGTCGAGTTCAAGGACATCCGAGACTCGGAGGCCAAGGGGATCGTCATCATCCACCAGGAACTGGCGCTGAGCCCGTACCTGTCGATCGCCGAGAACATCTTCCTCAACAACGAGCAGACCGGTGCGCTCGGGCTCATCGACTGGAACAAGACCAACCACGAAGCGGCCACCCTGCTCGCCCGGGTCGGGCTGAAAGAAAACCCGACCACCAAGATCCTCGACATCGGCGTCGGCAAGCAACAGCTCGTTGAGATCGCCAAGGCGCTGTCCAAGCGCGTCAAGCTGCTGATCCTCGACGAGCCGACGGCGGCACTCAACGACGAGGACTCCGACCACCTGCTCGACCTGATCCTGCACCTCAAAGGGCAAGGCATCACGTCGATCATCATCAGCCACAAGCTCAACGAGATCAAGAAAGTCGCCGACACGGTCACCGTGATCCGCGACGGTAAGACGATCGAGACCATCCAGAAGACGGATGTCACGGAGGAGCGGATCATCAAGGACATGGTCGGCCGCGACCTTGAACACCGCTATCCGGACCACACCCCGAACATCGGTGAGGAGATCCTCCGGGTCGAGGATTGGACCGCCCACCACCCGCAGGACCCCACCCGGGTCATGGTTGACGAGGTGAGCCTGAACGTGCGTGCCGGTGAGATCGTCGGCATCGCCGGCCTGATGGGCGCCGGGCGCACCGAGTTCGCCATGAGCCTGTTCGGGCACAGTTACGGCTCTCGCATCTCGGGAAAAGTCTTCAAACGCGGTGTCGAGATCAAAACCCGCACCGTCTCGGAGGCCATCAAGAACGGCCTGGCCTACGCCACCGAAGATCGCAAACACTACGGTTTGAACCTGCTCGAAGACATCAAACGGAACATCGCGCTCGCGTCGCTCGACAAGCTGTCGACGAACGGCCTCGTCAACGACAACGAAGAATACAAAGTCGCGAACGGCTACCGCACGAGCATGAACATCAAGGCGCCCAACGTGCTGGCCAAGACCGGCAAGTTGTCCGGCGGCAATCAGCAGAAGGTCGTGCTGTCGAAGTGGATCTACGCCGACCCCGACGTGCTCATCCTCGATGAGCCCACCCGCGGCATCGACGTCGGCGCCAAGTACGAGATCTACGCGATCATCAACGCGCTCGCCGCCCAGGGCAAAGGCATCATCGTCATTTCGAGCGAACTGCCCGAGCTCCTCGGAATCTGCGACCGGATCTACGCCCTCAGCGAGGGACGCATCACCGGTCAGCTGCCGATCGAGGACGCCAACCCGGAATCCCTTCTCAAGCTCATGACCATGGAAAAGCCGCGCTGACGCGGCATCACCAGAGAGAATCGCGACAATGACAAACACTCAGACCCCGGTGACCGAGGAAACCGCTGCAGGCGGCGGCATCCACCCCGTCGAGAACAAATTCACCAGCTGGCTCAGCCACCTGGTGTCCGACCTCGGCAAGAACGGCATCTTCATCGCCCTTCTTGCGGTTGTGCTGTTCTTCGCCGTCGTGACCGACGGCATCCTGCTGCGCCCGCAGAACATCTCGAACCTCATCGTCCAGAACGGGTACATCCTCGTGCTGGCCATCGGCATGGTGATGATCATCATCGCCGGTCACATCGACCTCTCGGTCGGATCGGTCGCCGCCTTCGTTGGCGCCTGCTCCGGTGTCTTCGCGGTGTCGTGGGGACTGCCCTGGTGGCTGGCCGTCGTGCTGTCGCTCGGGATCGGCGCGCTCGTCGGCGTCTGGCAGGGTTTCTGGATCGCCTACGTGGGCATCCCGGCGTTCATCGTGACGCTGGCGGGCATGCTCATCTTCCGTGGACTCGCGCTCGTTGTACTCGGTAACGCCAACATCGGCTCGTTCCCCGCGGAGTACCGTGCGCTCGGAAACGGCTTCCTCACGAACGTCTTCGGCGACCTCGAACTCGACCCGCTGACACTCATCGTTGCCGCCGTCGCCGTGGTCGCCCTCATCGTCGGGCAGTTCCGTACCCGCACCGGCCGTCAGAAGTACGGCCAGGATGTGGAGCCGATCGTCTGGTTCGTCGCCAAGCTCGGGCTCATCGCCGTCGCGATCGGCTTCTTCGCCTACGCACTCGCGTCGTACAAGGGCATCC
>NZ_JBKJWH010000029.1:0-40312 GCF_046716805.1 Mycetocola sp.
TGGTTGCGGTTGGGGCTCATGCTCGGCCCTCTTGCTGTGGGGGGCGGGGATCCGGAGGCCGGAGCCCCGCCGGGCGACTAGCCGATCGCGTCGGCGTCGGCCTTCTTCGCGAATGTGTCGTTGATGAGAGTGTCCAGCGCCTCGTCGACAGCGTCCTGCGACGTGACGTCACCGGTCTCGACGAAAATCGGGCCGATGATCTCGAGCACGTCGCGCTGTGCGCTGCCCGGGATCGGGTCGACATCGAGGTTGGAGCGCTCGGTGATCACGTTGGTGGCGACATCGAGGTCGAGGGCGGCGACCTCGGCGAGGATCTCCGCGGTCTCTTCAGGGTTCTCGGCGGCCCAGGCCCGAGCGTGCTCGTAGGCGTTGACGACGGCCTGGGCGAGGTCCGGCTTCTCCTTGAGGAAGGTTTCGGTCGCGTTGAGGAAGCCGTAGCTGTTGAAGTCGACGTTGCGGTAGATCAGCTTGGCGCCGGCCTTCTCGGCGCCGGCCATGATCGGGTCGAGCCCGGACCAGGCGTCGACGGAGCCGTTCTGGAGTGCGGCCCAACCGTCGGCATGCTGAAGGTTCTCGATCGTCACGTCGTTCTGGCTGAGTCCAGCCTCTTCGAGCGCCTGCAGCAGGAAGAAGTACGGGTCGGTGCCCTTGGTCGCGGCGATCTTCTTGCCCTTGAGCTCGGCGACGTCGGTGATCGGCGAGTCCGGGCCGACGACGAGCGCGGACCATTCCGGCTGCGAGAACAGGTCGATGACCTGGATCGGTGAGCCGTTGGCGCGGGCGAGCAGCGCAGCAGATCCGGCGGTCGATCCGACGTCGACAGCGTTGGCGCGGAGGGCCTCATTGGCTTTGTTCGAGCCGGCCGACTGGATCCAGTTGACGGTGACGTCCTGGTCGGCGAGAGCCTCCTCGAGCCAGCCCTTCTCCTTGATGACCAGGGAGAGGGGGTTGTAGGTGGCGAAGTCGATGTTCAGTTCGCCACCCGTGGTGACGATCTCGCCGGCGGGGTCCGTGGTGGACTGCGACGATCCGGCGGAGTTCTCACCGGCGACGCAACCGGTCAGGAGCAGGGCGGCAGCGCCGGCGACGAGCGCCGCGGCTGAGAGGCGTTTGCGAATCATGAGAGTCCTTTTGCTGGGTGCTGGGTGCTGGGTGCTGGGTGCTGAATGCGGGATGCTGGGTGCTGGCGGTTCAGTAGGGGAAGTGTGGGATGGCGGTGGTCGCCTCGACGCCGCGGGCCTGCCCGTGACGGTCGATGCCGAGTCCGTCGAGCAGGCGACCGCGCAGTTCCGCGAGTTCCGCCGATCCGCGGTCGCGGGGTCGCGTGCCAGGCACGACGAGCTCCTGGGCGATCGTCGACCCGTCGACCCCGGTCTCGCGGCCGAGCAGGATGATCCGGTCGGCGAGCTGGAGCGCCTCGTCGACGTCGTGCGTCACGAGAAGAACCGTGGTCGGTGCGGCGGCATGCACGTCGAGGAGAAGATCCTGCATCTTGAGCCGGGTCAACGCGTCGAGCGCTCCGAACGGTTCGTCGAGGAGCAGGACGCCCGGGTTCCGGGCAAGTGCCCGTGCGAGGGATGCCCGCTGCGCCATTCCGCCGGAGATCTCACGCGGCCGGTGGCCCGCGAAGTCGCCGAGACCGACGAGGTCGATCAGCCGCTCGACCCGGGCAGCACCATCCGTCCTGGAGGTGCCGCGCGGCAAGCCGAGCGCGACGTTGTCGGTGATGCTCCGCCAGGGCAGAAGCCGCGGCTCCTGGAACCCTACGGCGGTGCGGCTGTCGAAGCCGGTGACCGGGGAACCGTCGATGAGCACCCGTCCGGTCGAGGCGTCATCGAGGCCGCCCGCGATGCGCAGAAGGGTCGACTTCCCACAGCCGCTGGTGCCGAGGATCGCGAGCACCTCGCCGGGTTTCACGGTGATCGACACATCGCGGAGGACGGTGCGGGATGCGCCGCGTTCGCTGGGGAAGGACCGGCCAACGGCCGCGAATTCGACCGCGAAGGCGGCATCCGTCGACCCCGACACAACTGAGGCGCTGCCGGGAAGGACCGGTGCTGTGCTGTGAGATGGCATACGGAACTTCCGAAGGATGAGGGAGCGGGTAGAACAACGGTACTGACGCGCTTGCGTCGGTGCGCACCGAGCCGAAACACTGTGTAACACTTGCGGGCACGGGCAGAAGCAGTCGGAAGGGAGCGCGTCATGGTCGTCGTCGACAATGCGGTGTACGTCCGCGGGCAGCGCGTGGCCAGCCCGCCGAGCCTCGACGACACCTATGAGGTGCTGCACGAGAAACACGGCATGGCGTGGATCGGGCTGTATCGCCCCGATGAGGGAGAACTGCACTCGGTAGCCGCCGAATTCGGCCTCCACAAACTCATGATCGAGGACGCGCTGCGTGGCCACCAGCGGCCGAAGATCGAACGGTACGGCGACACCCTCCTGGCCGTGTTCCGGGCAGCTCGCTACCTCGACGCCGAGGAACGCGTCGAATTCGGTGAGGTCCACGTCATCCTCGGCCCCGACTTTGCGATTACCGTCCGGCACTCGGAAACGCCGAACATCGCCGCGATCCGCAAGCGGCTCGAAGGCAACGCCAATCTGCTGGCACGGGGACCCGAAGCCGTGCTCTACGCCGTGATCGACGAGATCGTCGACGGGTACGCCCCCGTCATCGCCGGGTTGCAGAACGACATCGACGAAATCGACGACGCCCTGTTCACCGAGGGCAAGGAATCCTCGAAGCGCATCTACGCCCTCAGCCGCGAGGTCATCGAATTCCAGAGGGCGACGCAGCCACTCGTCGGCGTCTTCGAGGCGCTGACCGCGGGCTTCGAGAAATACGACGTCGACGTCGAACTCCGCCGTCATCTCCGTGACGTCCACGACCACGTCCTCCGGGTGATCGAACGAGCGGATGCTTTCCGCGCGGTCCTCGCGAACGCCCTCACCGTGAACAGCGCCCTCGTCGGGCAGCGCCAGAACGAGGAGACGCGGAGGTTGTCAGAGGCGAGCTACGCGCAGAGCGAGCAGGTGAAGAAGATATCCAGTTGGGCGGCGATCCTCTTCGCCCCGACGCTCATCGGCACGGTCTACGGGATGAACTTCGATTACATGCCCGAACTGGACTGGCCGCTCGGGTACCCGTTCGCATTACTCCTGATGGCTGGGATGGGTGTCGTGCTCTACATCGTCTTCAAGAAGAACAAATGGCTGTGACACCGTCCGTCGTCTGGTTCCGCGACGACCTGAGGCTCGACGACAACCCGGCGCTGCTCGCAGCGATCAAGCATGGCGGGCCGGTCGTTGCCGTGTACGTCCTCGATGAGGAGTCGGCCGGCATCCGCCCATACGGTGGGGCTGCGAAATGGTGGCTGCACGAAAGCCTCGTCTCGCTCAGCAGGGGCCTGGCCCAGCTCGGGGCGCAACTGCTCCTGGGCCGTGGGCCCGCCGAGCGGATTCTTCCGTCGCTCGTCGCTGAGACCGGCGCCGGAGCGGTGTATTGGAACCGGCGATACGGGGCCGCGGAGCGGTCGGTCGATGCCCGGTTGAAAACGGGACTGCGCGCCGACGGCGTCGAGGTGGCGAGTTTCGCCGCGACGCTCCTCCACGAGCCGTGGACCATCGCGACCGGCCAGGGCACACCGTACTCGGTGTTCACCCCGTTCTGGCGGGCATGCCAGGCGGCTCCACCGCCGCGGGCGCCGATGGACGCCCCGGAGGCCATCGACGGCTGGACCGGGCGGGCCGCCACAGACGACCTCGAGGAATGGGGCCTCCTGCCGACGAAGCCCGACTGGGCAGGCGGCTTCCGGGATGCGTGGTCCCCTGGGGAAGCATCCGCCCACCGCCTGCTCGAGGAATTCCTCGCCGACAAGCTCGACTCCTACGCGAACGAACGCGACATCCCCGGGCAGTCGGCGACCTCGGGCTTGTCGCCGCATCTGCGCTGGGGAGAGATCAGCCCGTACCGGGTGCTGCACGAGACCGAGGAAGCACGGCGCGGCGCCACCGGGCGCAAAGCGGAAGGCGCGACGCGGTTCATCACCGAGCTCGGCTGGCGCGAATTCGCGTCGCACGTGCTCTTCGCCGCCCCGGACCTCGCCACCGTCAACTGGCGACGCGAGTTCGATGCTTTTCCGTGGCCGCCGCTCAACGAGGATGCGCTTCGTGCCTGGCAGCGCGGGAAGACCGGCATCCCGATCGTCGACGCCGGCATGAGGGAGTTGTGGCGCACCGGTGCCATGCACAACCGTGTGCGCATGATCGTCGCCTCGTTCCTCATCAAGAACCTGCTCATCGACTGGAGACATGGTGAGCAGTGGTTCTGGGACACGCTTGTCGATGCCGACGCCGCCAATAACGCGTTCAACTGGCAATGGATCGCCAGTTCGGGCGCGGATGCCGCACCGTACTTCCGCATCTTCAACCCGGAGCTTCAGGCGAAGAAGTTCGACCCGCACGGCGAGTACATCCGGCAGAACGTCCCCGAGTGGGAAACCGACGACTACCCGCAGCCGATCGTCGACCTCGCAAAGACTCGCAAGGCGGCGCTCGCCGCGTACGACGTGGTGACCCGCGCGAAGCAGGAATCCGACTAGAGCCCGTGCTCCGCCAGCCACGGTGACAGCACGGCGAGGAACTGGTCAGGATGCTCCACGCTCGGCAGGTGGGCGGTGTTCGGAAAGACGTGCCTGGTGGCGCCGGGAATCGTCGCAGCCAGATACTCGAACTGCACGAGCGCCGGCGTGATGTCGAACTCGCCGACCGTGACGAGGGCGGGGATGTCCAGGTCGACCACCCGGTCGTAGGCCGGCGGTTCGAGGCCGTCAGCGGCAGCTTCGGAGCCGGGCTGGTGATGCAGGTTGGCGCGCCCGAGCTCGTATGCTGTCCGCACGAATTCCGGGTTCAAGTCCTCTTCGTTCCGTAGAGGCCCGATCGCCCACAGTCTCGTCTCCAGGTCGATCATCCTGCCGAAATCCCGGTCCTCCCATGCCCGGTCGAGTTCCGTACAGAGTGCTTCCTCCTGGTCGGTGAGTTCCACCTCCGGGAACCCGCCCGGGCCGGAGCCGACGGTGACAAGACCGGCCACACGGTCCGGTGTTTCCACCGCGACGTCGATGGCGATCCGCCCGCCGCGCGACGCCCCGACGAAGGTCGCGCTGGCGATGCCGAGATGATCGAGGACGGCGCGGGCGTCGTCGCGGTTGGAGAACCCGGATGCCTCGCAGTCGGTTCGCCCGAAACCGCGGCAGTCGAAACGGATCACGTAATGGTCAGCAGCCAGCGTTTCGATCAGCGGATCCCACATCCGCGACGTCGCGATGCCTGCGTGCAGAAGGAGGAGCGGTTCGCCTGAGGCATGGCCGGCTGTCTCATAGAAAAGCCGGGCTCCCGGCACGTCGACGTGAGGCATTCTTCGAGAGTAGCGATGCAGGCGCTCCGCAGCTAGAGCAGCGGGACCTCCGGTCACGAGCCCTGCCGTCGCCGTGACAGGATGGACGCGTGTCTGGCGTCCTCACGGGTTTCGGCGTCATCGGCGCCATCATTGCGATCGGTTATATCGTCGGCCGCTCCGACCTCCTCGGGCAGCACGGGCAACCGGTTATCGCCAGAACCGTCTTCTTCGTCCTCTCGCCGTTTCTGCTGTTCACCGTGCTCGCCGACGCCGAGGTCGAGCGGTTGTTCTCTCCGCTGCTGGTCGTATCGCTGTTCGCTGCCGTTGCGGCATTCGCTGTGTTCCTCGTTGTGGCTATCGTGATCTGGCGACGGAAACTCCCCGAGGCGACCATCGGCGCTCTGTCCTCCGGATATGTGAACGCCAACAACATCGGCATTCCCGTGTCGGTGTACGTCCTGGGCGATGCCGCGTACTCGGCACCGGTCGTGCTCCTCCAATTGCTCGTCTTCGCCCCGATCGCACTGACGCTCCTCGATATCGGAACCGGCGGGAAGGCATCCGTCGGACGCATCCTCAGCCAGCCGTTCCGTAATCCGATCATCATCGGCTCGCTGCTCGGGCTGATCGTCTCGGTGACTGGTCTCGACATACCGGCACCGGTGATGGAACCGTTCCGGCTGATCGGGGCTGCCGCTGTGCCGATGATGCTGATCAGCTACGGGATGTCGCTGCACGGCACGAAGATTCTCGAGCCCGGCGGGAGCAGGCGAGACGTGGTCCTGGCGACGACCGTCAAGCTCGCGTTCATGCCCGTCGCGGCGTGGCTGATCGGGCAGTACGGGTTCGGCATCACCGGTTCAGAACTCTTCGCCATCGTCGTGCTCGCCGGGCTCCCCACCGCCCAGAACGTCTTCAACTACGCTCAGCGGTACGACCGCGGCGTGCTGCTGTCCAGGGACACGATCCTGCTGACCACGGTCGGCTCCGTCGGGGTTCTGCTCGTCGCATCGCTGCTGTTGCACTGAGGTCGCGGGCTGGAACTCGTGAAGGTCAATCCCGGTCGCCGATCTCGCGTCCGAGGCGCTGTGACGCCCACACTGGAAGCAGCGAGAAGAGGATAACGACCGTCGCGACGACGTTCACCATGCTGGCCTCGTTGGGTCGTGCCATCTGGTTCATCATCCAAAGTGGCAAGGTGTCGACGCCGGGAGGGGCCGTGAAGATCGTCACGACGACCTCGTCGAATGACAGTGCGAAGGCGAGGACGCCTCCGGCGATGAATGCGGACCGGAATTGGGGGAACGTGATGAGGCGGAACGTCTGCCACGGGGTGGCGCCAAGGTCCCGGGAGGCCTCCTCGACGTTCGGGCTCAGGCGGCGAAGGCGCGCGAACACATTGTTGAACACCATGACAATGCAGAAGGTGGCGTGAGCGATGATCATGCCGAAGTAACCCACGTGGATGCCGATGGGCTCCAGCAGCTGGTTGTACGTGTTGTTGAGCGCCACACCGGTCACAACGCCCGGCAGCGCGATCGGCAGAACCACCAGCAGGTTTACACTCTGTTTGCCGAAGAACGCGTACCGTTGCAACGCAAAGGCGACGAGCGTGCCGAGAACGAGAGCGACGGCGGTAGCCCCAAGCCCAACGAGCACCGAATTCAGCAGCGCCGCGCGGATCGGTTCGCTCGTGAACGCCTTGCCCCACCACTCGAGGGAAAATTCGCGGATCGGCCAGCTGGCGATGCGCGCGGCATTGAACGAGTTGAGGACGACCAGAATCAACGGCGCGTACATGAAGATCAGGACGACGGCGACGATCATGCCGAGGCCGAACCTGGCACCGTGGGAAAGTCTGAGCATGGGGACCTCCTACATTCGCTCGAGCGCGCCAGTGCGCTGCACGCTGAGCAGATAGACGACGACGAACGCGATCGGCACCACTGCGAAGGCGGCGGCGATCGGCGGATTGAGGTTGATGTTCGACGCGATGATGCTGCCAATCATCTGGGTGGAGCCGCCCACGAATTTTGCGGCGATGTAATCGCCGAGGCTGAGTGAGAAGGTGAAGATCGACCCCGCGATGATGGCAGGCTTGATCAGAGGAAGCACGATGGTGCGGATTGTGCGCCACGCGCCGGCGCCCAGGTCGGCGGATGCGTCGAAGAGGTTGGCCGGCAACTGGCGGATTGCGGTGTACACCGGCACGGCCATGTACGGCAACCACAGATACGTCAGGGTCAGGACGACTGTGGTGATGCTGAAGCTGGGGCCGGTGATGCCGACCGGCGCGAGCGCCCAGTTGAAGAAGCCCTGGTCGGTGAAGGTTACACGCATCGCCAGAATCTTGACGAGGTAGCCGGCCCACAACGGCAAGGTGATCGCGACAGCGAGCACGGCACGAAGCCATGGTTTGGCGATCTTCGCCATGAAGATCCCCAGGGGAATGGAGATGAGGATGCTGAGCACCGTGACCGCGAGCGCGATCGCGAGCGTTCGCACGGCAGTCGAAAGATAGGCCGGGTTCGTGACCAGCTGCTCGAAGTTGCGCAGGGTGAATCCGGGAACCACCTTCGAGGTGAAGGGGTCGGTTGTCCAGAACGCGGTCACCAGAAGCATGACGAGCGAAAAGATGTAGATGCCGACGAGCCAGAGCATCGGCAGGGTGAGAAGTCCCGCGACGTGCGAGCGACGCTTCATGTGCGTTTCCTTCGGTCAGATGCGGCCCGGTACGGGCCAAAGTCGGTTGGGCGGCACCGTGTGCCGCCCACCCGAGGGGCTATCCTTTGACGGTCAGCCAGGCGTCGGTCCACTCCTGGAAATTGGTGCACTGGACGTCGGTGCGCCCGTCGATGCACTGTTCGATCGGGGTGGTCCAGAACCACACCTTCTTGAAGTACTCCTCATCGGTGGCGTTGAAGTAGTCGCAGTGTGCCTTGGCCTCATCGTTCAGCTCACAGAATGCGGCGTTGGCGGGTGCCATGCCAAAGCCCATCGCGATCGCGCCGTTCACCTCGGGCGCGCTGGTGTAATCCATCCACGCGTAGGCGCAGTTCGGGCTGTCCGACTCGGCCGACAGCATCCAGGCGTCCGACCATCCGGTCGATCCTTCTTCGGGCATCACACTCTTGAACTTCTCGTCCTCAGTGAGTTTGCGCAGTACCTCCCACGACGTCCCGAGTACCGTGTTGCCGCCCATGAACGACGTAATCTGCGCGGCAGGGTCTGCCCAGTACTCCGACACAATCGAGTTCTGCTGCTTGAGGAGACCAATGGCGGCTGCCAGCTGATCCTTGTCGAGCGCGTACGGGTTCTTGATGCCGAGGTCCGGCTCGTGCGCCATCAGGTAGACGGCGGCGTCGGCGATGTAGATCGGCGCGTCGTAGGCGATGACCTGGCCAGCGAATGGGCTGTCGGGCTCCCACGCAACTGACCAGCTCGTGGGTTCCTCGGTGACGACCTCACTGTTGTACTGGAGGATGTTCGCGCCTCGGCCGATCGGCACGCCGTACGACTTGCCGTTGATGGTGTCGTAAATCTGGCCCTTCATTCCCGGCACGATGTCGTCGCCGAAGTTCGGGACCAGGTCGAGATTGAGCGGAGCGACGTCGCCGCCGGCGATCAGGCGGAGGCTGGCGTCTCCCGAGGCGGAGACGAGGTCGTAGTCTCCCGTGCGCATGAGCTGAACCATCTCGTCGCTCGTGCCGGCGACGCGACGGTTGACGACGCACCCGGTCTCTTCGGTGAAGTCGTCCGACCACGCGGGCTCCACGAAGCCGCTCCACGCGACGATGTCGAGCGAATCCTCGTAGTCGCCCAGCTTTTCGTGCATGGGAACGTCTGGCACGTCGATCTTCATACCGCCGGCGTTGCCGTCGGAGTCGCCGGTGCTCGCGCTGCAGCCGGTCAGTGCCAGCGCTGCTACTGCCACTACGGCGGCGCCGGTGATGAGCCTGCTTCTCATGGGTTGCTCCTTGATGTCGATGTCTCTTGGTGGGTAGTGGTCGTGCGGTGAACTGAGGTCAGGGCAGCACGGCGGCGTGATCGGCCGCCCACGCAACACGGGCACGGTCTCCGCGGCTGACGCGGACGTCGGCTGCGGGGTGGTGGCTGTTCTGTGTCTCGGTGATCAGACGGAGCCCGTCGGCGGTGTCGACGAGCACGCGCGTGGTCGGCCCGGTGTACACGATCTCGGCGACCGTGCCGTCGAGAACGATGTTGTTTGCGCCCGCGTCGTCGCCGTCCGTAAGGAGGCGTAGGCGTTCCGGTCGGATGCTGATGACCTGCGCGCGGCCGGTGAGCCGCTCGGCGACCCCCGCGGAGATGATGTTTGACAGGCCGAGGAAACGCGCCACGAACTCGGTCCGCGGGTACTCGTAGACGTCGCGAGCCGTGCCGATCTGTTCGATACGCCCGTTGTTGAACACGGCGACCCGGTCGCTCAGGGTCAGAGCCTCCTCCTGGTCGTGGGTCACAAAGATGAAGGTGATGCCGACCTCACGCTGGATGCTCTTCAGCTCGATTTGCATCTCCTCGCGCAGCTGCTTGTCGAGTGCGCCGAGGGGCTCATCGAGCAGGAGCACCCGCGGACGCAGGATGAGCGCCCGGGCGAGGGCGATGCGCTGGCGCTGGCCCCCGGACAACTGATGCGGCAGCCGGGACGCGACGTGTTCCAGGCGCACCTGCGCGATCGCTGCAGTGACTGCATCCGCTCGGTCGCTCTTGGACTGCCCACGCACGCGGAGCCCGTATGCGACGTTTTCGGCGATCGTCAGGTGGGGAAAGAGCGCGTAGTCCTGGAAGACCGTGTTCACCGGTCGCTGGTGCGGCGGCACTCGGGTGAGGTCCTCGCCACCGATGCGGATGCTTCCGCTCGTCGCGTCCTCAAAGCCCGCGATCATGCGCAACACGGTGGTCTTGCCCGATCCCGACGGCCCTAGCATCGAGAGAAATTCCCCCTGGGGCACCTCCAAGTCGAGGTCGCGGACCGCGGTCATCTCGCCGAAGGTCTTGGTGATGCCGCTCAGAGAGACATCGCCCGAGGCGGCTGCGGCCCGCGGTTTGGTGCCTGTGGTGGCGGTTCCGACGGCGGTGGGTGACGACATGCAGAACTCCTCGGGACGACTGTGTACTCCGTGCTCCTGTAAACATATAAAACCAGAGGTCATATTTCAACTTCGTGTCAGAATCGTGACAATCGAGTGTCGCGGTGGAGCCCGCGCGGCTTTCGGGCACCGGATGAGAGGATGGGATCGTGACCAGCCAGCCCCCGGCGTCGGATCGGCGACCACATCGACTCCAGGGTTCGATGTTCATGCCGATCGGCGATGCCGGCCGCGCAGAGCTCGTGGAGAATCGCCTCACTGAGGCCATCACGGGTGGGCATCTCCGTGCCGGCGATCGTCTCCCGTCGGAGGCCGACCTCGCGCGCACCATGGGGGTCGCACCGGTGACCGTGCGTGAAGCGCTGCTTGGGTTGCGAGCGCGCGGGCTCGTCGTCACCCGCCGAGGGCGTAACGGCGGCAGCTTCGTGTCGGAAGGGGCGGACCCGCTCGCGTTCGCCCGCGAGGCTCTCGTTGCCTCGTCGCGATTCGCGATTCGGGACCTCGGAGTGCACTATGCAGCCCTGACCATGGCGGGCGTCCGGCTGGCCGCACGCCGGGCCGCGCCTAGCGAGGTGAGCGCGATCCGCACGCGACTCGGGCGACTCCACACCTTCGTTGGCCGGGACCCCGGAGCCGGTGAGCTCGGCGCATGGCGCCAGACCATGGATGATCTGCAGCTCGAGCTGGTCGCACTCAGCCAGTCCGCGCGTCTGACGCGAGATCAGATGCGCCTGCAGGCCGAGCTGTCGCCGCTGTTGCGACTCATCGACGTCGATGCCCAGATCCGGGGCCGCCACCTCGAGATGTTCGGGAGAGTGCTGGATGCGGTGGAAGCAGGCGACGAGGCCGCCGCCGGGGAGGCGACCGAGGGCCTCGTGTCGGACGCGATCGACGCGCTCGACAGGTTGAGACTGCAAGTGGATGATTCCTGACCGGGGCCACGCCCTGTGTACGATGCGGATCACGGCACTGTCGCCGCACAACCCAAGCATTGGAGACGCCATGTCCGCGACCACTGCCCCGACCAGCGGGGATGCCGCTGTATCCGCTCTCGACTCCGCCGCTGGTATCGTTTCCGCCTATTTCGGGCGGCTTCTGCCCATGCTTGAGGAGCATGCGTCGCGGCTCGCGCGGGAGATCACCGAGCAGGGCGGAAAGCTGACCGTGTCACGCGTGGATGACATCGTTGAGCCGCATGCCCGTGCGATCCTCGATTTTGTGAGCGAGCCGATCTATGGGGCGGGATTCATCGCCACAGTAGGCGTACTCGCTGACGCGCCCAGCCACCTCGCATGGTGGCAGGGCGAAGACCGCCGCAAGCTTGTCTTCCCGGCTCGATCGGTCAAGCAGGGTATCGATTATCGGGAACTGGAGTGGTTTCGTGTCCCATTGCTGAGCGGAAAGTCCCACGTCGCAGGTCCCTACGTAGACTACCTCTGCAGCGACGAGTACACGATGACGGCGGCTTCGCCGGTGACCGTTGACGGAACCTTCGTCGGAGTGGCCGGGCTCGACGTGCTGATCGAGACGATCGAGCGGCGCCTGACCCCGCCGTTGCGCGCCCTTCGTACTTCTCTGGTGCTCGTGAATGGGGTGAGCCGAGTGCTGGTCTCGACGGATCCTC
The DNA here is from genome assembly GCF_046716805.1 of Mycetocola sp. Taxonomy (GTDB): domain Bacteria; phylum Actinomycetota; class Actinomycetes; order Actinomycetales; family Microbacteriaceae; genus Mycetocola_A. Next base: position 12,134 of record NZ_JBKJWH010000029.1, read on the forward strand.
GATTCTCAGCCGGCGACGTTCTGCGGCCGGATCTCGTGCGCGAGCGCCGGGCCTGTGAGGCGGTAGCTCTCGAGGTCGTCGAGTTGGCTTGAAGCTGCTCGGTAGCGATCACGCTCCCAGGGTCGGTCCGCGATCTACACCGAACTGGTGATCCGTCGTGTTGAGAATCCTGCGGAACGCCGCCGCTGAACCGGAACCCGAACCCGGTTTTGAACCCGCGGCGGATTCACCCGTTCCGGTCGGGCTCACGCGTTCCGCCGGGTGAACCCGTCCGGAACGGATGAGGAAGCGCTCGAACCCGCCCTTGACCGAGGAACTAAACCGGTATAGTTTGGCCTAAACCGGTTAAGGCCGGAGTGGATCTCAGTGTGGAGGCGACATGGCGGGTCGTAAGCCGACGATCACCGACGTCGCTCGCACGGCCGGCGTCAGCAAGGGGCTCGTTTCCTTTGCACTCAACGACAAGCCCGGCGTCTCGCCTGAGACCCGCAAGCGCATCCTTGAGATCGCCGGCGACCTGGGCTGGCGTCCCAGCCTTTCCGCCCGTTCGCTGTCGACGAGCACGTCGTATGCGCTCGGCCTCGTCATCCGCCGCAAGGCCGAGGTGATCAGTGCCGACCCGTTCTTCCCCGCGTTCATCGCCGGCGTCGAATCCGTCCTCACCGAGGAGGGACGCGCGCTCGTGCTCAGCGTTGTGCCGGACGCCGCCGCCGAGCTGCGCAGCTATCGCACCCTCGCCGGCGACAGCCGCGTCGACGGCGTGTTCCTCACCGACCTCCGCACCGACGATGAGCGTTTCGTGCTCCTCGCTGAACTCGGACTCCCGGCGGTCGCCCTCGGCCGCCCCGACCCGGCTGTGCCCTTCCCATCCGTGCAGCTCGACGACACGCGCGGCATCGCCGCGGCGGTCGCCCACCTCGCAGGACTCGGACACTCCCGCATCGCCCACGTCGCGGGCGACCCGCGCATGATGCACGGCGGCCGCCGGCGCAGTTCCTTCGACGACGCGATACGAGAGGCGGGTCTCGAACCGGGTCTCGTCGTCGAGACCGACTTCTCCGCCTCCAGCGGGGCGGATGCCACTCGGCAGCTCCTCGACGCACACCGGCCCCCGACCGCGATCGTTTACGCCAACGACCCGATGGCCATCGCCGGGCTTGGAGTGGCGCAGCAGCGTGGACTTCGTGTCCCAGGCGACCTGTCGATCACCGGCTTCGACGGAACCGACATCTCCGGCTACGTCTACCCGGCCCTCACCACCATCACGAGCGACCCCGTCGAGTGGGGCAGGGTCGCCGCACGCACCCTGCTCGAACTCGTCGCCTCGGGCTCGGCGGACAGCGTCGAGCTGCCACCCGCGTCCCTCCTCATCCGAGCATCCACCGGCCCAGCACCATCCCACAGCGGCTCCACTGCCGCACACAGTTAAGGAGAAACACCGTGCAACGACGCACTCTCATCGCGGCGACCGCAACTGCGGCAGCCGCTCTTCTCGCGCTCACCGCGTGCTCGGGAGGAGGCGCAACCCAGACGGATGCCCTCACCTCACGCGGTGACATCACCATCTGGTACTCGAACAACGAGCAGGAAGTCGTTTGGGCCAAGGCCATGGTCGACGCCTGGAACGCTGAGAACCCCGACGAGCAGATCAAGGCGCAAGAGATCCCAGCGGGCGACTCGAGCGAGGAAGTCATCGGAGCGGCGATCACCGCTGGAACTGCGCCCTGCCTCGTCTTCAACACCGCACCGTCCGCTGTCGGCCAGTTCCAAAAGCAGGGCGGTCTCGTCGACCTTGCCTCGTTCGAGGACGGAACGTCCTACATCGAGGAACGCAGCGGGGATTCCGCTCAGCAGTACCAGGCGCCCGAGGGCGGCTATTTCCAGATGCCGTGGAAGTCGAACCCGGTGATGATCTTCTACAACAAGGACAAGTTCACCCAGGCCGGGCTTGATCCGGAGAACCCTGCGCTGTCGACCTACGACGACTTCCTCGCCACCTCGAAGACTCTGGTCGAATCGGGTGCCGCGCAGTTCGCCATCAACCCGTCCCCGACGAGCCAGTTCTTCCAGGTCGGCTTCGACTTCCTCCCGCTGTTCGCCGCTGAAACCGGAGGCAAGGGACTCGTCGAAGACGGCGAGGCGACCTTCGCCGGCGAAGAGGGACTCGCCGTCGCGGAGTTCTGGAAGTCGCTCTACGATCAGGGCCTGTCCGGACGCGAGGAGGTCCAGGGAGATGCCTTCGCCGACGGCGTATCGGCGATGTCGATCGTCGGCCCGTGGGCCATCGCCGTCTACGGAGACGACATCAACTGGGGCTCGGTGCCCGTGCCGACGAGCGCCGGCATCGCGCCGGAGGAGACCTACACCTTCAGCGACGCCAAGAATGTGGGCCTCTACTCCGCCTGCAAAAACCAGGCGACCGCCTGGGACGTCCTCAAGTTCGCGACAAGTGAGGAGCAGGATGGCCAGTTGCTCGAGCTGACCGGCCAGATGCCGCTCCGAGCGAACCTTCCTGACACCTACCCGGACTACTTCGAGGCGAACCCGGCCTACACGCAGTTCGGCGACCAGGCAGCCCGCACCGTGGAGGTACCAGCAGGAAGTAACACCGTCGAGATGATGCAAGACCTGCGTGATGCATACACCAAGGCTGTCATCTCCGGAGAGGGTGACCTCGAAGAAGCCATGAAGTCGGCCGCCGACAGCGTCACAGCCCTGGCCGAAAAGGGATAAGTCATGTCTTCCGAAACACTCGGCCGTTCCACCGGGGTCGCCAGCCCCGGTGGGGCGGCAGGGCCGGGATCGCGCAAGCGGCCCGGAATCCAACGCGTCTTCGGTAAGAACCCGCTCGGCGCTGTTCTCAGCGCGCCGTACCTGATCTTCATCGCAGTGGTCTTCGCGTACCCGCTCATCTTCGCGGTGTACATGTCGCTCCACGACTACTTCTTCTCGGCTCCGGGCGCCGTCGTTGATCGTCCGTTCGTCGGTATCGACAATTACGTCGCCGCGCTCACCGACCCGCAGGTGCTCCAGTCCTTCCGCAACGTCGGCGTGTTCCTGATCATCAACGTTCCGCTCACGGTGGTTCTCTCGCTCGTCCTGGCAACGGCGCTCAACCGGGTCGTGCGTTTCCGGACTTTCCTCCGGGTGAGCTTCTACGTCCCATACGTCACGGCGAGCGTGGCCGTTGTCGCCGTGTGGCTGTTCATGTTCAGCGGCGGCGGCCTGGTCAACACCGTGCTCGGCCCGCTTGCGCCAGACCCGTCCTGGTTGATCAACCCGACCCTGGCGATGCCGACAATCGCCCTGTACGTCACCTGGAAACAGCTGGGGTTCTTCATTCTGCTCTACCTGGCCGCACTCCAGAACGTGCCGGAAGAACTCTATGAGTCGGCGTCGACGGATGGCGCAGGCGCGATACGGTCCTTCTTTTCGGTCACCGTCCCCGGCGTTCGACCAGCGACGGTTCTCGTGCTCATCCTGTCGACGATCACCGGCGCGAACCTGTTCACTGAGCCCTACCTGCTTACCGGAGGCGGCGGACCGAATGGGGCGTCAACCTCGCCGGTCTTCGTGATGTACCAGGAGGGCCTGCAACAGGGCAAACCCGGCTTCGCTGCTGCGATCGGCGTTGTGCTGGTCATCGTCGTTCTGACCATCGCCCTGCTGCAGAACCGGTTCGCCGGTGGAAAGGAAGACTGATGTCCGGAAAGCGCCGCGTCCCAGCGCAACTCAGCCGCGGGCAGACGCTCCTCAGGGGAGTCGTCCTCGGTCTCGGTGCGCTCATCTTCCTCTTCCCGTTCTACTACATGGTGATCGGTTCGCTGCAGACGACACCGGACACGTCGCTTGGCGGGATCCTTCCGAACCCGGCGAACATCACCGGTGCGAATTACGTTGCGATCAATGAGCGCATCAACCTGGTCTCCGGACTGGTCAATTCCGGTATCTTCGCCGGCGCCGTCGTGCTCGGCACCGTCGTGTTCGGCATGGTCACCGGGTATGCGCTTGCCGTGCTGAAATGGCGCGGGCGAGGCACGACGTTCGCTCTCGCGCTGCTGGTGCAGGTCATTCCGTTCCAGCTGCTCATGATCCCGCTCTACGTCATGATCGCGCGCGACTACGGACTCGGCGACACCCACCTGGGCATGATCCTGCCCTACCTCATCAACTCGACCGCCGTGGTCATCTTCCGCCAGTACTTCCTCCAGATTCCCAAGGAGCTGTTCGACGCCGCCAGGATCGACGGCGCCGGGGAACTGCGGGTGCTCTGGCAGGTGGCGATCCCCCTGGTGAGACCGGCGCTGGTCACCGTGATCCTGATCACCTTCATCGGCCCGTGGAACGAATTCCTCTGGCCATTCCTCATCACCAAGGAGGCAAGTCTCCAGCCACTTGCGGTTTCGCTCGCCAACTACATCTCCACCATCGCCGCGTCGACGGCAAACCCGTTCGGGGCGATGCTGGCGGGTGCCGTGGTGCTCGCCGCCCCGGTCGTCCTTCTGTTCATCTATTTCCAGCGGTTCATCGTCTCCACGGACATCGGGTCCGGCGTGAAAGGTTAAAACGTGCCAGTTCAGTCCAATTCCTTCCCCTACAAGCTCACCCGGGTGGGCGTCGTCATGACGCCCGAGCCCGGCAACGAGCTCGAAGCAGAAGGTGTTCTCAACCCCGGATCCGGCCGCGGGCTCGACGGTGAGTTGTACCTGCTGCCTCGCATGGTCGAGGCGGGAAACGTCTCCCGGGTGGGGCTCGCCCGTGTCGTGGTCGAGGATGGGATTCCGGTCTCGGTCGAACGGCAGGGCGTCGTTCTGGCGCCCGAACGGGGTTGGGAACGGGGCGTCGGCAACGCGGGTGTTGAAGATCCGCGCATCACCTGGATCGAGGAACTCGGACTTCACGTGATGACCTATGTCGCCTACGGGCCCCTCGGGCCCCGCAGCGCGATCGCGACGTCCACGGATCTGCGGGAGTGGACCCGGCTTGGCCCGGTCCTCTACGCATACGACGACGACCTCGACATGGATCTCAACCTCTTCCACAACAAGGACACGGTGTTCTTCCCTGAGGCTGTGACCGGCCCGGATGGTGTGCGGAGCTTCGCCGTGCTTCACCGGCCGATGTGGGACCTCGACGAAGTCAAGCCGGGGCAGGGCGTCCGCGTCCCCGCCGGTGTCACCGACGAGAGGCAAAGCATCTGGATCAGCTTTGTCCCTGTCGATGACGTGACCCGCGACATCCGTTCCCTCACCTTCTGGCGTGGCCACCGGTTCCTCGCCGGTCCGGCCTTTCCCTTCGAAGAGGTCAAGGTCGGTGGAGGCCCAGCCCCCCTCCGGGTCCCCGAGGGGTGGCTGCTGCTCCATCACGGCGTCACCGGTGTTCTCGCGCGCGCCTTCGACCAGCAGCAGAACGTGAATTACGCCGCCGGCGGAATGATCCTCGACGCCCAGGAGCCGTGGAAGGTCGTCGCTCGGACCGAGGAACCGCTGCTCGCTGCGGAGACCGACGACGAGAAAAGCGGCATCGTGCCAAATGTGGTCTTCCCCACGGCGATTGAGAAGATCGGCGACGCACACTTTGTCTTCTATGGGATGGCAGACTCGAAGATCGGTGCCGCACGACTTGAGAGCGTAAGCTGACGAGAACTCACAGCACCGGCGCTTGAGAGGAGCGGCACATGTTTCGAGGAACCCGTCACCGTCTTCTGGCGATCTTCACCGCCGCCCTCCTTGCGACCGGGGCGCTCGCCGCTGCAGCCCCGGCTGCCGCTGCTCCTGTGCCGCTCACCAATCTCGCGCACCTCGAGTACCTCCTGGACGACGTCGCCCCGGCAGCGACCGTCGAGCACACGACGTATCGGCTGGCCGAAGAGCCCGACCTCATCATGCCGTGGACGTACGCGGATGCCCGCGACGGCGGCACCTTCGAACGGGTCGGCGGTGGGAAATTCGATCCGGCAACCGGCTACTGGGGCCAGGGGGCGTACAACGCCGACGATGTGACCCGCGCTGCGGTCGTTTACATCCGCCACTGGCAGCAGTTCGGGGACGACTCGTCGAAGCAGAAGGCATACGAACTGCTCCGGTCTGTCGCCTACTTTCAGACGGCGGCGGGGCCCAACGCCGGCAACGTCGTCCTGTGGATGCAGGACGACGGCACCCTCAACCCCAGCGCTGACCCTGTGGAACTGCCCGATCCGTCCGACTCGGCCGAGAGTTACTGGCTGGCCCGCACTCTCTGGGCCCTCGGCGAGGGCTACGCGGCGTTCCGCGACGTCGATGCCGACTTCGCCGGCTTCCTTCAGGACCGGCTGCAACTCAGCGTGGCCGCCGTCGACCGCCAGGTCCTCGATGCCTACGGCGAGGATCTCGTCGTCGATGGCGTGGAACTGCCCGCCTGGCTGATCGCCAACGGCGCGGACGCCAGCGCCGAGGCCGTGCTCGGGCTTGCTGCCTATTCCGAAGCGGCCCCTGACGATGCCGCTGCCCGCGACGCCCTGGCCAGACTGGCCGAGGGCATTGCGCAGATGGGCGCGGGCGACGCTCAGGACTGGCCGTACGGTGCGATCCTGCCGTGGGCAGAGTCCCGCTCGATCTGGCATGCCTGGGGCACGCAGATGCCTGCTGCCCTGGCCCGCGCATCTGTGACCCTCGACCGACCAGAGCTGTTGGCTCCGGCTATCGCCGACTCCGCGATCTTCGACCCGATCCTGCTGACCGCTGGCGGGCCGGACAACGCCTGGCTGCCCACGCCGATCGACCGGACGCAGATCGCCTACGGCGTCGACTCCCGGTTGCAGTCGCTCCTCGCCGTGGCGGATGTGGCCGAACGGCCCGGGCTGAAAGAGCTGGCGTCCCTGTTCGGGAGCTGGTACTTCGGTACGAACGCCTCCGGTGAGGCGATCTACAACCCTGAAACCGGCGTGACCTACGACGGAGTCAATCGGGAGGGAGTGATCAACCGGAACAGTGGCGCCGAGAGCACGATCCACGGACTGTTGTCGATGCTCGCCCTCGACGCCCATCCGGATGTCGCCGAGCGGGCTGCCGGTCTCACCACCGTGGAATCCCGCTCAGGACTCACCGTCGTCGAGGCCGAAACGACGAGCGCGACGACGGGTTCCGTCATTGCGCCGACATCAACGTGGACGGGCGAATCGCAGTACTCGGGTACCGGCTACCTCGAGCTGAGCCGCCGCGAAACCGCCACCTTCCGCTTGCCCGCATCATCGACGGCCCGGCTGATCGAGCCGGTTGTCTTCTCCGCTGAGAACGGGAAGGCCAAGTCCTTGTGGCGCGGCGGCGTCATTCCGCTCGGTGTGCTCAAGCACGGCGTCGGCGACCAGGGTGTGACCGCTGTTCCCGGGGCGCTACTGCCGCAGTCCCTGCGGACCAGCCTCCCGGCGTCGCAGTCCACCGTCTCGGTGACAACGCTGAAAGGCACTGTGGCTCTTGACGCGCTGATCGTGCGGCCGGTGATCGGCCGACTGGTGTTCTCGGGCCCGGTCGGCAGTACCGAACTCGCGCACTCGTCGAGTGCGATCCCGCAGCGGATCGCCATGAACGAGGGTGGCGGGGCGGGCACCCTGCGGAGCTACGACTCCGGCGGAAGGCTTGTCGCGTCCTACACGATCAGCGGACCCGCGCACATCACGATCCAGCCAGGAGGGTTCGCCATCGTGACGGCGAACTGACCCCCACGACAATGGCCTGACCCCACGGGTCAGGCCATTGTCATTGCCGTCGAGACGCGAGTCAGGCGGTCGCGGGTACGCCTGCACCGACGGTCGTGGCATCCGTCGTCGACGTCTCGTCAGCGGTCGGGCGACGCCGGACGAACCGCTTGAGCAGCACGACGAGGGCGGCGGAGACGATCATTCCGACGAGGATCGCGACGATGAACATCAGGATGTTGCCGATAGCGAAGAACACGAAGATGCCGCCGTGCGGGGCCTGCGAGGTGACGCCGGTGCCCATGACGATCGCACCGGTGATCGCGCTTCCGACGAGGCCGGCGGGGATGACTCGAAGCGGGTCTGCCGCGGCGAACGGGATCGCTCCCTCGGAGATGAACGCCGCGCCGAGCAGCCAGGCGGCCTTGCCGTTCTCACGCTCAGCGGCGCTGAACAGCTTGCGGTCGACGAGGGTGGCGAGGGCGAGGGCGAGGGGCGGGACCATTCCGGCGGCCATGACCGCGGCCATGATGGCCCACGGCGCCTGGTTGTCGAAGGATCCGGCGCTCAGCCCGGCAACGGCGAACGCGTAGGCGACCTTGTTCACGGGACCACCGAGATCGATTGCCATCATTGTGCCGAGAATGAGACCGAGCAGAACGGCGGAGGCGCCGGTGAGTGAGGAAAGCCAGGTGGTCAGTCCGCTCATGAGCGCGGCGATCGGTCCGCCGAGCAGCACGATCATGAGCCCTGACGCGAAAATTGATCCGACGAGCGGGATGATGACGACGGGCATGAGACCGCGAAGCCAACGCGGGACGGCAATCCGCCCGATCGCCCAGGCGATGAAACCGGCGAGGAGACCGCCGACGAGCCCGCCGAGGAAGCCCGCGTTCATGACGAGGGCCACGGCGCCGGCGGTGAAGCCGACAGCGATTCCGGGCCGGTCAGCGATCGCGTAGGCGATGTAGCCGGCGAGGGCGGGAACGAGGAAGCCCATCGACGCGGCACCGATGATGTAGGCCACGGCGCCGAGATACTGTCCGAGGCCGCCATCCGGCAGATTCAGCAGGCTGTTGCTGAGCACGATGTCGCCGGCGTTTTCGGTGATCCGGTAGCCGGCGAGCAGGAAGCCAAGAGCGATCAGAAGGCCACCGCCGGCGACGAACGGGATCATGTAGCTGACACCGGTGAGCAGGTAGCGCTTGAGTTTCTGGCCGATGTGCTCGGTCCTGGCGTCACCGTCGGCCGCTGCGGCGTCGGCTCCGCTACCGGAGACCCGACGTGCGTTCGGATCGGTGGATGCCGCGAGGGCCTCGGCGATCATCTTGTCGGGTTCGTCGATTCCGCGCTTTACGGGCGCCTGGACGAGCGGCATGCCGGCGAAGCGGCCCTTGTCACGCACGTCGACGTCGACAGCGAAGATCACGGCGGCAGCACGCGCGATGACGGCTGGGGCGAGCGGCGTGACACTCGATGAGCCCTGCGTCTCGACGTGCAGCTCGGCTCCGGCGCGTTCGGCGGCGGCGGCGAGGGAGTCTGCAGCCATGTAGGTGTGTGCGATGCCGGTCGGGCAGGCGGTGACCGCAACGAGGACCGGCCTGGCTTCGGCGGCAGGCACCGCAACGGATGCCGCGGACGTGGCAGGCGCCGCCTCCGGTTCGGCGGGGGCGAGCGCGCCGTCGACGAGGTCGACGACCGCCTGTGGGGTCGGGGCGCTTCGCAGCGCATCGGTGAAGTCTTCACGGATCAGCGAGCGGGCGAGGGTGGACAACAGCGCCAGGTGGGCCTGGTCTGCGCCAGCCGGGGCGGCGATGAAAAAGATGAGATCGGCGGGGTCATCCTCCCCGAAGTCGACACCCGGGTTCGGGCGCGCCATGACCAGCGTCGGCACGGTAACGGCGGCGGAGCGGCAGTGCGGGATGGCAAGGCCGCCGGGGATGCCGGTGTCGGTCTTCGATTCGCGGTCCCACGCGTCGGCGAAGAGGGCGTCGACGTCGGTGGCGCGACCGGCCTCGACGACGAGTGTGGCGAGGGCGCGGATGACCGCGGCGCGGTCGGTGCCGAGGTTCTGGTCGAGAACGACCAGCTCGGGGGTGATCAGTGATGACATGGGACGAAACTCCTTCGTTGTCCTGGGGTTGAGGGAAATGAGGCCGCTACTCGGCGAGAGCGCGGGGGTGGCGGGTGACGGCGATGCCGCCTGGACGGGTCTGTTCGAGGGTGGGTACCTGCGAACCGGGAAGCGACGCGGCAGCCGCTCCATGTGCGACGGCCTGGGCGAGTCGCCCGGCAGCGTCGTCGCCGCGCTCGGACGCGAGCAGGTACCCCGCGAGCGAGCAGTCGCCGGCGCCGACGGTGCTGCGGGCGACGATGCGCGGTGCAGCTGCGCGCAGGACATCGGTGGCGCTGGCAAGCACTGCGCCGCGGGAACCGAGCGTGATGAGCGCAGCACCGAGTCCGCGCTGCAGGATCTGATCTGCGATCTCCACAACGCTGTCGTCGTCGGAACCCAACGACTCAGGGTCGGTCTCGGGAACGGAGATACCGAGCGAGGTCGCGAGCTCGAAGAGCTCCTCAGCGTTCGGCTTGATCAGGTCCACGGCCTCACCCGAATTCAGGAGAGCGGCGAGCGGCTCGCCCGAACTGTCGACGGCGATGCGCGGAGCGGCGTACCCGTCGCGGGCGGCCGTGCTGCGCACCTCGGACACGATGCGCGCATAGAAGTCCGGGGGAAGGCCGGGGGGCATCGACCCGGCGAGAACGAGCCACGTGGCATCCGTCGACTGCGAGACGATGAGGTCGAGCAGCGCCGTTGCCGTCTCTGCCGAAAGAGGGGCGCCCGGCTCGTTGAGCTTGGTTGTCGTTCCGCCCGGTTCGGTGATCGTCGTGTTCGAGCGGATGGCTGCGGTCACGGGGACCGTCCGGGCGTCGATGCCGTCAGCGAGGAGAGCGAGCACCATGGGGTCGGTTGAGCCGCCTGGGAGGATGGCGATCGTGTTGACACCGGCCGTGTGCAGGGCGCGGGAGACGTTGACCCCTTTGCCGCCGGGCTCCTGCACAGCGCGGGCGGCTCGTTGGACCTGGCCGCGTTCGAGCGGCGCGTCGAGATCGATCGTGCGGTCGAACGAGGGATTGAGGGTGACGGTGATGATCACGCGACGATCACCTCCACTTCATTGGCGTCGAGCGCCGCGGAGAGATCGCCGATCGGATCGGCATCGGAGATGAGGGTGTCGAGGTCGCGGAGTTCGGCGAACCGGTAGAGCGCTTCGTCACCGAGCTTCGACGAGTCGACGAGGGCGACCGTGCGGCGGGCCGCTCGCACCATTGCTGACTTGACCGAGGCCTCGCGCTCCTCGGGTGTGCTGAGGCCGAAGTCGGCGGAGATGCCATTCGCGCCGAGGAAGGCGATGTCGGGGCGGAGGTGCGCGAGCTGCTCGATCGTGCTGCCTCCGACCGCGGCGCTCGTGACCCCGCGGACGCTGCCCCCGAGGAGGTGCAGATCCAGCCCGGGGTTGTGGTGGAGCAGTGCCGCGATCGGAACGGAGTTCGTGATCACCGTGATGCTCGACGAACCGTCTCCGCGCCAGTCAGCGAGGAGTTCGGCCAGCGCGCCGGTGGTCGTGCCCGCGTCGAGGAGAATCGATCCGCGGAATCCATCGCCGAGCAGGGCGAACGCGGCTCGGGCGATCGCGACCTTCGCGTCACGCGCCCGGACCGCGCGGTCGGCGACCGTCGACTCGACGAGGCTGGTCTTGCCCGAGGTGACGGCGCCGCCGTGCACCCGGCGAAGAGCGCCCTGCCGCTCGAGCACGTCGAGGTCGCGGCGCACGGTTTCCGCGGTGACGGAGAGCGAATCGGCGAGGTCGGCGACGGTGACGCGGCCGATGGCCTGCAGGAGTTCTGCGATTCGCTCGTGGCGTTCGATGGCATACATGTCGACGTTGACCCCTCGGACAAAAGCTGGCACCCACGCGGAGGCGTGGATCTTGGTTTCAGTGACTTTATGCCTGAACGTGTGGGAAATCAAGAGGAAACACAGAAAAATAAAGAACTCCCTGCAGCCGATCAATGCCGGACGCAGGGAGTTGCCACGATTCCGCCCGACATCGGGCAGGCGCGCTAAAAGATCATGGGCCGGTCGTCGTCGTCTTCGGTCGGCAGATCGAGGTCGACGACGACGGGAACATGGTCGCTCGGTGCTTCGCCCTTGCGCTCGTTGCGGTGGATCGAGGCATCCGTCACCAGATTCGCGAAGTCGGGGGAGCCGAGGATGAAGTCGATCCGCATTCCCTCGTTGCGGGGAAAGCGGAGCTGCTTGTATTCCCAGTAGGTGAAGCCCTCCGGCCGGATCGGCCGGACGACATCGGTCAGCCCGATCTCGCCGAACGCCGCGAGGGCGTCACGCTCCGGCTGGGAAATGTGCGTGGAGAGGCCGGGAACGACGCTGGGGTCGCCCATGTCCGCGTCGAACGGGGCGATGTTGAAATCGCCCATCAGTGCGAACGGAACGCCGGGGTTCGCGGCCAGCCAGGCGGCGGCATCCGTTTTCAATCGGCGGAGCCAGTCGAGCTTGTAGATGTAGTGCGGGTCATCGAGGGACCGGCCGTTGGGAACATAGAGGCTCCACAACCGGACGCCGTTGACCGTCGCGCCCATCGCCCGCGCCTCGAGCGGCAGGCCGGGGCCCTCTTCGCCCTTGAGGAAACCGGGCATGTCGGTAAACGCGGTGACGACATCCGTCATCGGGAGGCGGCTGGCGAAGGCGACGCCGTTCCACTGGTTGAGCCCGTGGACGGCCAGTTCGTAGCCGGCCTCCTCGAACAGCTCGCTGGGGAACTGGTCTGGCCTGCATTTGATCTCCTGCATGGCGAGCACGTCGATGTCTTCGCGCACCATCCAGTCGACGGTGCGGCCGACACGGGCTCGGATCGAGTTGACGTTCCAGGTGGCAATGCGCATAAACTCCACGCTATCCGACGTGGACGAGCACGGAGTCTGCGCCAAGATGGGGTCATGGGTTCTCTTTCCGTCGGCTACGCAGCCATGCTGGAGCAGTTCGCGCCGCAGGAAGCGGTCGCGCTCAGCGCCCTTGCCGAGCAGCACGGATTCACCGGCGTGATGGCGACCGATCATTTCCAGCCGTGGGTTCCCCAGCAGGGGCAGTCATCGTTCGTCTGGAGTGTGCTCGGCGCCCTCGGCGAACGGACGACGGGCGATTTCGGGACCGGGGTCACTGCACCGACCTTTCGGTTGCACCCAGCGATCGTCGCGCAGGCATCGGCGACCGTCGCGTCGATGTACCCGGGCAGGCACTGGCTCGGCATCGGTTCAGGCGAGGCCATCAACGAGCACGTCGTCGGCCAGTACTGGCCCGAACCTGCAGAGCGCATCTCCCGGATGTTCGAAGCTGCGGACATCATCAAGAAACTTTTCGCTGCGTCGCTCGCCGGCCGAGACGTCAAGCACAGCGGCCCGCACTTCAAGCTCGAGTCCACCCGGTTGTGGACCATGCCCGAGGCCGCCCCGGAAATCCTCGTCGCGACCGCGGGACCGGTGACCGCCAAGCGGGCCGGGAAACACGTCGACGGACTGATCACCGTCGGTGCGCCGCTCGAGAAAATCGCCATGCTGTTCGGGCGGTTCGCCGAGGGGGCGCGCGAGTCCGGCCGGGATGCGTCCTCCATGCCGAAGGTGCTCCAGCTGCACCTGTCGTGGGCGCCGACCGACGAGGAAGCTCTGCAGAACGCACTGACCGAATGGCCTAACGGTGCGATGAGGTTCCCGAAGGCCGACATCCGTTCGCCGTTCGAGTTCGAGCAGATGGCGAAGATGGTGCGTGCGGAGGACTTCGACGGCCGCATGGTCGTCTCATCCGACCCGGACGTGCACCGGGCCCACATCCAGCGGTTCGCGGACCTCGGCTTCGACCGGATCTATCTCCACAACGTCGGGCGAAACCAACGCGAGTGGATCGAAACCTTCGGCCGCGACGTCCTGCCGAAACTGGTGCGCTGAGAATGCTGAGCATGTGGGCACCGGATGGCATCGGTGAGATCGAGGCGGGCGACGACCTGACCCGAATCGTGGCGGATGCCGTCGGCAGCGACCTCAAGGACGGCGACATCCTGCTCGTCACGTCCAAGATCGTGTCGAAGGCGGAGGGCAGGCGCGTCCTCGCCGCCGACCGGGAGCAGGCCATCACCGACGAGACCGTGCGTGTGGTGGCTCGCCGGGAGCATCCGAACGGTGTGACCAGGATCGTCGAGAACAGGCTCGGCCTCGTGATGGCGGCCGCCGGGGTGGACTCGAGCAACACCCCGGACGGCACCGTGCTCCTCCTGCCCGTCGACCCTGACGCCTCCGCGCGTGCGCTGCGGGCCGGGTTGCGCTCCCGACTCGGGATCTCGGTCGGAGTCGTCATCACCGACACCGTCGGCCGGCCGTGGCGTGAGGGCCAGACCGACATCGCGATCGGGGCCGCCGGCATCCGTGTCGTCGACGACCTGCGCGGGCAAACGGATGCGTCCGGGCGCCCGCTCACCGTCACCGTCGCTGCCGTTGCCGATGAGCTTGCCGGGGCAGCCGACCTGGTCAAGGGTAAATCCTCGGGGCGGCCGGTCGCCGTCGTTCGCGGGCTCGCGCATCTCCTCACCGAGGAGGACGGCCCAGGAGCGCGAGCGCTCGTGCGCGTGGCCGAGAAGGACATGTTCCGGCTGGGCTCGGATGAGGCGTACGCCGCAGGCTTTGAGGCCGGTCGCGCAGCCTCCGACTGACGGGTGCTCAGGTGGTGTCGATCGCGATCAGCGGCCGTCCCGTGCGCGGGTGCTCGAGCACGTCGGCGCGCACACCGTAGACCTCACTGATCAGCTCGCCGGTGAGAACGGATGCCGTCGGCCCGGCCGCGACGACCCTCCCTTCGCTCAGCACGATCACGGTGTCGGCGTAGGCGGCGGCGATGTTCAGATCGTGCAGGGCGGCGACCGCGGTGATACCGGCGGCGGTCTGCGCCCGGACGAGCGACAGCAGGCTCAACTGGGCGCGCACGTCGAGGTGGTTGGTCGGTTCGTCGAGGAGAAGCAACCGTGGCTGCTGGGCGAGCGCCCTGGCGAGGTGCACCCGCTGCCGTTCACCGCCGGAAAGCGTGTCGAATGGGCGGTCGGTGAAGGCGGACATCCCGACAGCGGAGAGCGCGTCGGCGACGACCTGGCGGTCGGCCGGGCCCTCGCTCGCCCACCGGCCGATGTGCGGGGTGCGGCCGAGCAGAACGACGTCGACGACGCGCAAGCCGGTGTCGCCGTCGCCGTGCTGCTCGCTGAGCGCCACGATCCGGGCCCGGTCGCGCCGGCGAAGCGCCAGGAGGTCGGCACCGTCGAAGAGCACAGCGCCTGCGTCGATGGGCAGGGTGCCGACGAGCAGCTGGAGCAGCGTCGACTTGCCTGCGCCGTTCGGGCCGATCACCGCGCCGAACGAGCCCACCGGCAGGTCCACGTCGACTCCGTCGATCACGAGCCGCCCGTCGCGGGAGAACGTCAGCCGGCTGGCCGTGAGGGCGGGCGGCCGGGCTGTGGAGAGCGCATCACCGAGGCCGTGCGCAGGATCGGTTCTCGTCATCGGATCCTCCTCGCCCTCAGCAGCAGCAGAGCAAAGACGGGTGCGCCGACGACGGCGGTGAGGATGCCGACAGGCAGCTCCCGGGGGTCGAACAGGGTCCTCGCGCCGGTGTCGATCCAGATCAGGAAGATGGCTCCGGCCAGCGCCGAGAGCGGCAGCACCACCCGGTTCCGCTGACCGGCCATGAGGCGGACCGCGTGCGGCAGGATCAACCCCACGAAACCGATCGAGCCGGACACCGCGACCATCGCCCCGGTGAGCAGAGCCGTCGCGGTGAGCAGCAGCCAGCGGGTGGAGTTCACGCCGATGCCGAGGGCGGACGCCGCATTGTCGCCGAACGCGAAAGCGTCGAGAGTGCGCCCGGTCATCATGAGCGGTACTCCGACGATCACGAGCGCGCCGATACCGATCGCCACGGCGGGCCAGCCCGCACCGCTGAGCGAACCGAGCAGCCAGCTGAGGATCTCGCGGTAGGTGTCGCCGGTCGCCGACCAGAAGATCACGAGGCTGGTGACTGCCCCGAAGAACGACGACACGGCGAGGCCGGCGAGGACGGTTCGAGTGGGCGTCAGCGTTCCTGCCGCCCCCGCCAGGAGGAGCGTGGCGAGCAGCGCGGCGAGAGCGCCGGCGAAGGCAGCGACCGGAAGCAGCAGGCCGAAGCCGAGCAGGATCACAGCGACAGCGCCGAGGGATGCCCCGGACGACAAGCCGAGGAGATACGGGTCGGCGAGCGGGTTGCGGGTGATCGCCTGCATCACCGTGCCGGAGAGGGCGAGGCCGGCGCCCACCGCCGCGGCGGTGAGGATCCGCGGCATCCGGAGTTCCCAGACGATTCCGTCGCGGAGCGGGGACAGGACTTCGCCGCCGACAGACGTCGGGTCGAGGCCGAGGTGGCCGAGGATCGACCCCCACACTTCGGCCGGCCGGATGTCGGCGGGTCCGAGAGTCACGGAGAAGACGATCGAGAGCAGCAGGATTGCGGAGAGGATGACGACCCAGGCGCTCGTCGTAACGCGTCGGCGCACCCGACCGGCGGGCTCTGCCGGGCGGGCGCTCGTCGCGATCGTTGCTGACACTATCCCAGCGACTCCAGTTGTTCGGCGATCGTGGCGGCGGCTTCGACGTTGCGGACCCCTGCCTCGGTTGCAGCGAACGGCACCGTGACGAAACGTTCGTTCACGACGGCGTCCAGCTTCGCGGTCGCCGGGTTCGACTGCAGCATGCCGATCTTCTTCTCGGCAGTGCCCCAGTCGGAGACCACGAGGATGATCACGTCAGGGTTGGCATCGACGACCGATTCCCAGGCGAACGGAGTCCACGAGTCGTCGACCTCGGCGGCGATGTTCGAGACGCCGATGGCATCCATGATCATCTGCGGTGCGCCGCTGCCGGCGCCGACGTAGGGGATGTCCGACCCGCTGGAGTACCACAGGGCGCTGATGTCGGAGACGGGGGTGAGGTTCTCCAGAGCGGTGCGCTGCTCTTCGATGAGTTCGGATGCCGCATCCGTGACGTCGAAGATGGCTCCGATCTCGGCGATCTGGTCGAAGACGTCGTCGAACCGGAGTTTGTCCGGCTTCCCGATCTCCTTGCACGCCGCAGGGGAGACGTAGGTGTCCACGCCGAGGCCGGAAAGGGTGGCGCGGTCACCGGCGCCGTCGGCGGAGAAGTTCGACTCCCAGCCCGCGAAGATGAAGTCGGGTTCGAGAGTGAGCACCGCCTCCTGGCCTGGCACCTTGTCGCTGATCACGGGCACATCCGCGCCGCCGAGCTCCTTCGGGATGGGGCCGTCTGGGAATGCCTGGCCGATCAACCGGTCCTCGAGGCCGAGCGCAAGCAGCATCTCGGTGGACGTCGATTTGATCGTCAGCACCCGCTCGGGCGGTTCCTCGAGGGTGACCTCTGTGCCGCAGTTCTCCAGAGTCAGCGGATACGCGGATGCCGCGGGTGCCGCCGATGGGGACGGCGCAGCGGCGGGATCCGCCGATCCGGAGCAACCGGTGAGCGACAGGAGGGCGGTGAGGCCGAGCGCGGGAGCCGCTCGGCGAGAGCTTGCAGAAATACGGAAGGCGGATGCCATGAGACCTCGGAGGTCGTAGAAGCGGGCAGGGTGCAGCACGATGTGCGGTGCGACCCGCCGCCCAAATCCGGGCCGGCTCAACCGGTCAAAGCCAACCGGTGGTCTTTGTTCACAATACGCCTGTCCTGTTTCGGGGAGGTAACCTCGTCAGCAAAGTGTGCCGACGCCGTCAGGACAGGATGTCCTTCGTCGCAAAACGGCTGTAGGCGAGCGCACCGAAGACGAGGATGTAGCAGCCCTGCAGCAGGGCGTTGTCGCCGAACGCGCTCACATCCATCGGCTGGCTGAGCAGCCCGGCGAATCCCAGCCAGTGGTGGGTGAACAGCCACGGATGCAGCCATGACAGCTGCGGCAGCACCCCGAGGATCTGGGAGATCACCGACACGACCACCGTTGCCGCCATCGCCCCGACCGGCACGGAGGTGAGTGTGGAGATGAACAGGCCGATCGCGCACAGCCCGAGCAGTGAGACGCTCACGTAACACGCCACGAGCACGGATCGCCATGCCGACTCGGGCACGCTGATCACGTCGCCCGACAGCAGCGTCACGGGCCCGATCGGGAACAGCAGTGCGCCGATGATCGCCCCGGCAACGATCAGAGTCAGGGTCGCCACGAGGCAGAATGCGGCGGCGCCGGCGTACTTGACGAGCAGCAGGCGGATGCGACCGGCCGGCGAGACGAGAAGGTACCGGAGAGTCCCCAGCGAGGCCTCACCGGCAATCGTGTCTCCGGCGACGACGCCGATCGTCAGCGGCAGGAACAGCGGGATCGCCACAACCGTGGCGGTGAACCCGACGAACAGTCCGTTCTGGGTGACCCGATCGAGGAACGGCGGCCCCTCCCCGGGTCCGACCGTTTCGGAGGACAACCGCAACGCAACGGCGAGCAGGATGGGGATGAGGGCAACGGCCGCGAGCATCGCCCAGGTCCGCCAGCGGCGAAACAGCACGGTCAGCTCGGAACCGAGCAGGTCCAACCCAGACGACGGCCGCCGTGTCTCGGCCTCAGCGGACGACATCGAAACCCTCCCCGGTGAGTGCGACGAACCGGTCTTCCAAACTCGGTTCCTCGACGGCGAAGCCACGCACGCGCACTCCGGCGCGCACGAGCGCCGGGAGGATGGCGTCGATGTCGACCCGCCCGTTGGTGCTCCCGGGCTCATCCGGGACGGGAAGTAGAGCCGAGACCTCTGCTGTGGCCCGTACCGTCTCGAGCGACGTCGGGGTGAGGCCGAACCGGGCGAGAACGGATGCTGCGGCGCCCGGGTCCGGGGTAGTGATGCGGACGGAGCTTTGCCCAGCGCCGCGGAGCTGGGCGAGCGGCCCCTGCGCGACGAGCGCCCCGGCACTCATGATCGCGGCATGCGTGCAGATCTGTTCGACCTCGGCCAGGAGGTGGCTGGAGACGAAAACGGTGGTGCCTTCGGCGGCGAACGACCGCACCAGGCTGCGTACCTCCCGTGTTCCCTGCGGGTCGAGCCCGTTCGTCGGCTCGTCGAGCACGAGCAGCTCCCGCGGCTGGAGCAGCGCATTCGCGATCCCGAGTCTCTGCTTCATGCCCAGGGAGTACGCCCCCGCCTTCTTCGCGGCGGCAGCGGTCAGCCCGACGCGATCCAGGGCGGATGCCACCCGGGCGCGCCGTGTCGCGGATGATGCGTGGCGGTCGGCGCTGTCGAAGCGGCGGAGATTCGCCTCCCCGGAAAGGAACGGATAGAACGCCGGTCCCTCGACCAGCGCGCCGACCCGGGGGAGGACCTCCCGGAGCCGGTTCGGCATCTGTTCGCCCAGCACGCGCACGTCGCCGCTCGTCGCCTGCACAAGCCCCAGCATCATCCGGATACTGGTGGTCTTGCCCGATCCGTTCGGTCCGAGGAATCCGAACACCGATCCACGCGGAACGGCAAGGTCGATCGAATCCACGGCTCTCTGCGAACCGAACACCTTCGTCAGCGCCCGGCTCTCGATCGCGAGGCTGCCGTCGTCAGGCCCCGACGTCACTGGGCGGTCTTCTCGCGGCGTGCCGTCACGTCGCGTCAGCCGGCTGCAGCCTGAAGGCGGTCGAGCGGAACCGAACCGGCCAGCACGCGACCGTCGTCGGTGAAGAAAACGGTGACCAGTGCGGTGGAGAACACCCGGCCGCCGTCGACGTCGGTGGTCATTTCGGCGAAGAGCGGGTTCTCGAAAAGCTCGGCAACTGCGGGTGCCGCCGGAACTTCCACGATCGCGTCCCATCCGGCTCCGGTCACAACCGGCTCGCCGATTCCGAGGTCGGGGTGAGACATGCCTGGCGGGGGTCCGGTCGGAAGCGGTATCTCCTGGACGGTGACGCCGTCGCCCGGGGCGAATTCGAAGAGGTCGGCTGCCGGCTCGCTGAAGTCGATGGCGGTGAATCCGATTTGGACGGCTGGATCCTCCTGCCCGGATGCAGCGACCGACACCTGGAGCGGCAGCCCTGTCTCCGAGTCGACCGAAATCGACACGGACTCGGCGAGGGTTCCAGAAGCCTTGGGCGTGAGCAACAGCTCGTACACCGTGCGACCGGCGACTTTCGAATCGGTGCCGACCGCGAAGTCCGTGCTGCCGCCGAGCTTGTCCAGGAGGCGGTCCGCGATCTGCGCCGGTGTGGCGAGGTCGGCTGCGTCCTCGAGTTCCTCACTCAGTTCGGCTTTCGCTTCCGGTGGAATGGCCAGGTGGGAAGCGACGTTGGTCTCGGAGTCGTAGAACCAGGCATCCGTTCCGTTGCTCACCGCTTTACGTTCGGCGAGGCGATCCTTCACCTGCACGCGCAGGGAGAACGGTCCTGACACGAAGACCCGCGCTTCGTGCGTGCCGCTCAGCAGCTCAAGGCCAGAGGCAAGCGCCCCCGCTGCGCCGTGCCCCGCCATGCCATCCATGCCTCCAGGCACAGACTCCGACATGCCGGACAAGCCCGTGCTGAGGCCCTCAGGAAGACCGAGGTTCGCGCTCTTCTCAACGGTTCCCGAGAACGAATCCTCGGTGCTCTCCGCGATGAGCTGCAGAACTTCGTTCGCGGTTTTGTCCGGCAGGTCGACGGCCGCTCCCGCCTGAAGGGGAACAGACACGACGCCGACCGCAATGAGGGCAGGAACGACCACGGCTGGAAGCCACTTGAACGATTTTCGCGACACGATGCCCATCCTTCGTCGGACCACTGCTGTGCGGGAAGTGTACGCCGCTCAACTGCGATTAAGCAGGATTCCGCCGAACTCAGAGCGCATCGCCGGTGAGGTTGCAAGCGGATAACGAGACGATGCCGTGCTTGCAGCGCACCCCTCGTCCCCAGTATCGTTTTCCCACCTGAAAAATTAGTGACCGAATGGTCAGTTAGCGCTTCGGGGCCCAATCAAGGAGATTCCAATGAAGAAGTCTCGCCGTCGGTTCCTCGTACCCCTTGCACTGGTCAGCGCCGTCGCTTTTGCAGGCTGTAACAGCTCCAACCTGGGCGGCGGTGGCGGAGGTACCGCGGGTGGCGAAGAGGAGAGCGGCCCGATCATCATCGGAGCCGTGCTCGACATCACCGGGGTCGGAGCCAACCTCGGCGTTCCAGAGCAGAACACGCTGACCATGCTGGCCGACAAGCTCAACGCCGACGGCGGCATCGACGGCCGTGAAGTCGAACTGATCATCGAGGACAACCAGTCGACAGAGGATGGTGCGGCGAAGGCCACGACCCAACTCATCGAAAGCGACAAGGTCGATCTCATCATCGGCGCCTCCCGCACCGGCCCGAGCATTGCGATGCGGCCGATCGTCGAATCAGCGAAGATCCCGACGATCTCCATCGCCGCCAACGCGGCGATCGTCGAGGGCTCCGACTGGGTGTTCAAGACCGCCCAGAACGACGTCGTCGTGCTCGAGCGGATCCTCGACGACGCAGAGGAGAAGGGGTACACCACCATCGACCTCGTGCGGGATGCCACCGGTTTCGGTGAGGGAATCGCCGAGATCATCACCGAGCTGGGCGCCGAACGCGGCATCACCCTCGGAGCGACCGAAGCGTTCGAACCCAGTGCCACCGACTTCACCCCGCAGATGACCAACATCCGCGCCACGGACTCCGACGCCGTGATCATCTGGGGAATCACCCCCTCTGCCGGACTCGCGCAAAAGGCTTTCGTCGAACTCGGTGTCGACAAGCCGGTCTACCAGTCGCACGGAGTCGCCAACCAGGCCTTCTTCGATGCCGCGGGTGACACCGCGACCGGCGCGATCGCGCCCATGGGCCGGCTCCTCGTCGTCGACCAGCTCCCGGAGGACGACCCGCAGCGAGAGGTCATCGAAGAGTTCAAGACGGCATACGAGGACGAATTCGGCGAAGCGCCCTCGTCCTTCGCCGGTCACGCCTATGACGCCTGGATGGTCGCCATCAACGCCATCACCGAGGTCGGAACGGATGCTGAGAAGCTTCGGGACCAGATTGAGAAGACCTCAGACCTGGTCGGTATCTCGGGCATCTTCACCATGACGCCGGACAACCACTCCGGCCTCGATGCCTCCGCGCTCATCCTCGCGGAAGCGAAGGACGGCCGCTGGAACCTGTACAAGGAGTAGCGGCGCATGACCGATTTCCTGCAGCTCACGCTCGCCGGGCTGTCGCAGGGATCTGTGTACGCTCTTCTCGCCGTCGGCCTCATCGCGGTGTACACCGTTCGCCATGTGATCAACATCGCCCAGGGTGACTACGCGATGCTTGCCGGCCTCGGCGCCATCTGGATGACCGCTGCCGGGATGCCGCTGATGGTCGCGATCCTCATCGCAATCCTCAGCGTCGCCCTGGTCTCCGTCGCCGTCGACCGACTCATCCTCGCGCGGGTGAAGAACCTGACCACCCTCGTGTCGATCATCCTGACCCTCGGGGTGTCCACGCTCCTGCAGGCGATCATGCTTCTGGTGTGGGGACCTGAAGCTCGAGGCCTCGCCAAGTTCCCCGGCGACAATTTCTCTCTCGGCGGGGTGAGCATCCGCTCCCAGGACCTGTGGATGCTCGGTGCCCTCGTCGTCGTCGGCGGAGCGATCCTGCTCTTCTACGAGAAGACCCGCTGGGGTAAGGCGTTGCGAGCCTGCGCCGAGCAGCCCGTCGCCGCACGGATCGTGGGCATCTCGCCGGTGATGGCCGCGGTGATCGCCTTCGCCATCGCCGGTATCGCTGGCGCCGTCGCCGGTGTCGTGTCATCGCCTGTTGCCCTGTCGATCTGGTCCGGGGGTCTGCTGCTCGGTTTGAAGGGCTTCGTTGCTGCCGTACTCGGTGGGTTGTCCTCCTTCCGGGCCGCGATTCTCGGCGCCCTGCTCCTCGGCATGCTCGAGGCGTACGTCTCCGCGTACATCGCCTCAGGGCTGCGTGATGCCGTCGCTTTCTTCATCCTGATCCTCGTGCTCATCATCCGTCCGGCAGGGCTGCTGATTCGCTCCGTTCCCGTAAGGGTGTAACCCATGGCGCTTCCCACCGAAACGAACTTCGTCAGCGACGCGCATCTCACCGGCGGATTCTGGACACGGAACCGGGGAACGATCCTGGGCATCGCTGCACTGATCGTCGTCATCGTGATCATCCCGTTCACCGTGTCGTCGTCGCTCATGAACGTCGCGGTGTTCGCGATGATCTTCGCTCTCCCGGCGATCGGGCTGAGCCTGCTGATGGGACTCGCCGGTCAGGTCAGCCTCGGCCAGGCCGCGTTCTTCGCGATCGGCGCGTACACGCACGCCATCCTCCTGACCAAATTCAACCTGCCCGGCCCGGTCGCTGCGGTCATCGGTGTCGGCGGGGCGATGCTCGTCGCCCTCCTCGTCGGTCTTCCGCTGATGCGCCTCCGCGGCCACTATCTCGCCCTCGCCACGCTCGGGCTCGGGTTCATCGTGACGATCGCCGTTCGCGAGTGGGATTTCACCGGCCGCACGACAGGCATCTACGGCATCCCGCGCCCCGAAGTGTTCGGCATCGCGATCAGCAACAACGGCTACTTCTTCTGGTTCGTCGCCCCGTTCGTGCTCATCGGACTCGTGCTCGCCGTGAACCTCACGCACAGCAGGGCGGGGCGTGCGCTCTCCGCCGTCAACGATTCCGAACTCGCCGCCGAATCCCTGGGCGTGAACACCTACGCCCTCCGGCTCAAGGTCTTCGTGCTCTCGGCCGGGTTCGCGGGGCTCGGCGGAGTGTTCTACGCATACCAGGTCGGCATCGTGAGCCCGCAGGTGTCGGAGTTCCACCTCTCCGTCGAGCTGCTCCTGATGGTGGTCATCGGCGGACTCGCCTCTGTCTGGGGTGCGCTCGCCGGAGCGGTGCTCATCGAGTTGCTCGGCGAGGGCCTGCGCGACCTCATCCCGGTGCTGATTCCAGGCGCCACCGGCGAGGTGCAGCTCGTCGGCTTCGGCCTCGTGCTCATCCTCGTGATCCTGGTCCTCCCCGGGGGACTGCATCAGGTCGTCGTCACCCTGTACGGCGCTCTTCGCCGGCGGCTGGGGCGCCGAAGGACTCCGTCGTCGCTGACCGCCGAGACCGATACTGCGGAGGGAACAGCAGCGTCCGAGGACGAGCCGACCGCCACCCTCCCCCGGGTCAGTGCGCCGCTCGCCCGAGGGGAGACGATCCTCGAGGTGACCGGCCTCACCAAACGCTACGGCGGCGTCGTCGCCCTCGACGACGTGAACCTCACCGTGCCTGCCGGGCAAATCCTCGGCCTGATCGGCCCGAACGGCGCGGGCAAGACCACCTGCTTCAACATCATCTCCGGCGCGCTCAGTCCCACCTCAGGCACGGTGACGTTCCTCGGGCAGCAGATCGCCGGAAAGAAACCCCACGTCTCCGCGATCCGTGGTCTGACGCGCACCTTCCAGAACCTCCAGGTCTTCACCTCGACGGATGTCGTCGGCAACGTCTACATGGGGCGTTACAGGCTCGGCCGCGCCGGCATCCTCCGCGGCATGCTCGGGTTGCAGGGGGCGGAACAGGACGCGAACCGGCGCACCGCCCACGACATCCTCGCCTCGATGCGGTTGTCGGATGCCGCGGACGTCGCCGCCGGGTCGCTGCCGTTCGGCCGGCAGCGGATGATGGAAGTCTGCCGGGCACTCGCCTCCGAACCGGCTGTGCTGCTCCTCGACGAACCGATGGCCGGGCTCAGCGGGCAGGAACGCGACATGCTGGCCGATCTCCTCCGAGCGCTGCGGGACGCCGGGCTGACCATCGTGCTCGTCGAGCACGACGTCGGCCAGGTGATGTCGCTCGCCGACTCGGTCGCTGTGCTCGACGACGGTGTCCTCATCGCCCACGGCGAACCGGAGGTCGTTCGCAACGACCCGGCGGTCATGGTGGCGTACCTCGGCACCGACGTGCAGGAAGCGGAATCCGAACTCGAGGAGCTCGTATGACACTCGCGGTGGCGAACCTGAACGCGGGCTACGGCCAGCTGGCCGTGCTGCACGACGTGTCGCTGAGCGTGGCGAACGGTGAGATCCTCGCCGTCGTCGGCTCCAACGGTGCAGGCAAGACGACGCTGCTGCGTGCGGTCAGCGGCCTGATCCGGCCGAGCGCCGGGGAGGTCCGCATCGATGACCGGGTGATCACCGGCCGTGCCGCGGAACGGATGGCCGGCTTCGGACTCACCCACGTGCCCGAGAACCGATTGTGTTTTCCGACTCTCTCGGTGAAGGACAACCTCATGCTCGGCGCCTGGTCGAGAGGCGGCAAGGGTGACCTCGACGCCGTGCTCGAACTGTTCCCCCGCCTCAAGACACGACTCGCGCAGGACGCTGGAACCCTGTCCGGCGGAGAGCAGCAGATGGTGGCGATCGGACGGGGCCTGATGGCATCCCCGACGGTCATCATGCTCGACGAGCCCTCGATCGGCCTCGCACCCAAGGTGGTCAGCGAGATCATGGCGGTGCTCGCCCGGCTCAAGGTCGAGAAGAAGATGGCGGTGCTGCTGGTCGAGCAGAACGTCCGTGCCTCGTTCGGGATCGCCGACCGGGCGGTGGTCATGCAGCGGGGTCGTGTCGTGCTCGAAGGCACTCCCGGTGAACTGGTTGAGCTGCCCGAGGTGCGGAGCGCGTACCTGGGTGGCGCCGCGGCCTGACGCGTGAAAGGCTACAGCGACACGCGACACTAGCGAGCCGGAACTGGCACTCTCCGCCACTGCACCGAGTGCACGATGATGAGCGCGAGCAACACCACCTCGAGCACGCTGCCGAAGATGAAGTAGCCCCATTCGCCGATCGCGGCGCCGATGATGGTGATGCTGTAGAGCGTAGGAAGCGCGATGTTCGCGAGCCTGTTGGCCCGGTGTGGCAGCACCAGGCTGAGGTAGATCATCGCGGCGGGCACCGCGACGTAGACGGTGACGAGGAGCAGGAAGATTTGATCGACCTCGAACAGCGCGATGGTGCCCTGCTCGAGTCCGGCGCGCACGTCCGGGCGGTAGAGGGAGAACAGGTCGACGTAGGCGAAGACGAGCATTATGGCGACCCACAGTGCGGCGATCCTCAGGCGCACGTCGATCCGGGGTAGGCGGACGGTGGCGTCGGGCGCCGCGCCGACGTCGGTGGCGATCGGGCGAGTTGTGGACATGGTGGACCTCTCGGTTCGTGATATGCGAGACTTACGGTTGTAAGGGCCGATCACCAGCGTAGCCTTACAAGCGTAAGTGCGCAAGGATGGGAAAATGACACCGCGCACACCACTGAGCAGGGAGCGGATCATCGCCGCCGCCGCCGCCGTCGCCGACCGCGCTGGTGTCGCGGCCGTGAGCATGCGCAGTGTGGCGAAGGTACTCGGCGTCGAGGCGATGTCGCTCTATCATCACGTTTCAAGCAAGGAGGCACTGCTCGACGACCTCGCCGACTGGGTGTTCGAGAGAATCGAGTTGCCCAAGGTCGGCGATACCTGGCGGGAGGCGCTGACCGGCCGGGCACGGTCGGCACGGTCGGTGCTCACCGCTCATCCGTGGGCGCTCGGGATGATGGTGCGCGCCAACCCCGGCCCAGCGCTGCTGCGGCACCACGACCGGCTGATCGGCGTGCTGCTGACCGAGGGCTTCAGCGCCGCGCTCGCAACGCACGCGTTCTCGGCGATCGACGCCTACGTGTACGGGTTCGCGCTGACCGAGGCGAGCCTGCCGTTCGAACCTGGGGACGGCGCCGAGGAGGCATTCGCCGTCAAGGTCGCGGCGTCGGCGGAGCTGTATCCGCACATTGCGCGCTCGCGCGCCGAGCTGCTGGGCGGTGGCGGTTACGCGTTCGCGGACGAGTTCGACTACGGGTTGGAGCTGCTGCTGGAGGGCTTGGAGCGTCGGGTCGCCGACGAGGGCCCCGGGCTACGCGAGCGTTAGCGCATCCGCCGCAGCCTGACCCAACCGCGAGTTGCTGGGTTTGAGGTGGTGGTCTGCCGGGCAGAGTCATATGGTCGACGCAATGCTCTGATTGATCGGAGTACTGATGTCGAGGTTGAATTGTGGCAATCGTTTCGGGCAGGAGACGCGTGATGCGTTCGTTGATCTGGTGTTCGGCGGCGCGAATCTGGGAGAGGCTGCGGCCGGGGTGGGCGCGTCGCGTCGGACCGCGACGGCCTGGTGGGCCCAGTCTGGGGCGATGGAACTCACATCAGGGCGGGGCGGTGGCGGGCTGCTGGACGCCGCGACGGACGAAGAACTGGACGCTGTGGAAGGGGGCCGGTATTTGACCTTCGCGGATCGTCTGACGATTCAGGTCGGGCTTCGGGCGGGGTGGAGTAACGCCCGGATCGCCCGCGAAATCGGCCGGCATCCCTCGTCGGTGGGACGTGAAATCTCGCGGCATCGCAGCCTGGACGGGCTCTATTACGCGAATCGGGCCCATAACAGGGCGCGGATCGAAAGGCGCCGTCCGAAGATCCCGATCCTGATGCAGCATCCGGAGCTGGCATGGTTCATTGAGGATGCGATGGACGAGGGTTGGTCACCGAAGCTGATCTCGACGGCGTTGGCACTGTGGTTCCCGGATGATAGGACCATGAACATCAGCCACGAGACGATCTACCGGGCGTTGTATGTCCAAACCCGCGGAACGCTACGCGCTGACCTGGCGAAACAGCTCTCCACCAGCCGGAAGGCGCGGGTTCCGCAGGGTTCGACGAGGTCGTCGAGTCCGTATAAGGACGCGTTCCGGATCAGTGAACGCCCGGCTGAGGTTGAGGATCGGGCGGTTCCCGGGCATTGGGAAGGTGATCTGATCATCGGCTCCGGCGGGACCGCAATCGGAACGCTGGTGGAACGCAGCACCCGGTTCGTTCTGCTGCTGCACCTGCCCGGTGATCACACCGCGGACACTGTTGCGACGTCGATGATCGCGGCGATGAAGGAACTGCCGGTCGATCTGCGCCGCAGCATCACCTGGGATCGCGGCAGCGAGCTCGCCGATTACCGGCGAATCACCGCGGAGCTGAACGCGCCGGTGTTCTTCTGCGACCCGCACTCACCCTGGCAGCGCGGCTCGAACGAGAACACCAACCGGCTGCTGCGGCACTGGTTCGAGAAAGGCTCCGACCTGTCCGTCCACAGCCCCGCCGAGCTGAAGCGAGTGCAGAACGCCCTCAACGCCCGCCCCCGACCCACGCTGGACATGCAAACCCCCACCCAGCGCGTCGCCCAGCTGTTCCAAGAAGCAGCATAAAACCCCAAGTATTGCGTCGACCACTTGACTTAGCCGGCCCGCAACCCCTGCAAATCCGGCAACTCGCGAGAGGATAGAGCTTATGAGTGCGAAGAGTGTCCTGTTTCTCGGCGGTACCGGAGTGATCAGTTCGGCGGCGGTGGCGCTCG
>NZ_JBKJWH010000030.1:0-7995 GCF_046716805.1 Mycetocola sp.
GCGTTAGCGCACTCACGAGAGTTCGGCCGAAGTCCAGGGAATCATTGGTGTGCTTTTTTGTGCGCAGATGCGACTGGTCTCGACATTGGGCGCTCGGGCGTGGATGCCTGTGAGCCGGCGCGCGAACGAGGAGAGAGGCCTTGCCAAGCGCGCGGAATCGATCATTAGGATTGCCTGCAAAACTATGCATCCGGGCGCAGACGCCGGGTCCAGGTCCTTGGAAAACTCCAGCGGTGCCCTGAGGCTGTGTCCCAGGAGGCTTTCCAGCTCGAGCTGGAGTACAGTCTTCGGGAGCATGAGCGCGATCTGGGTGAATTGGTCGTCGCAATCGAGATCGACGGGAAGACCAGGTGCGAAAAGCGCGGCAGTCTGCGGGGTTCCGTACACGGGGTTGCGAGGGCCGGCTTGCATCCTCGCCCTGCCTGCAACCGGCATGTCGACATGGTAGTTCGCGGCTGCAGTCACGCCTCCAATTTTTATTACATTCAGGGACATGTCGGGGATGGTCGAAGCGGACGCCGACGGGAAGTCCATCGGGAGGAGACGACGGGATGACTGCCGAATAGCTCACGAGACGTCGACGACATACCGTGATTCTGCGTCAGAGATGGCGTCGTAGGCTCATTGCCGCTCCGTTGCGCGTTGATGGAATCCCGTGCACCGCGCATAGGAAGAACCCGCCGGTCGTGCTCCAGTCGGGCAGTGCCGTCACTATGCCTTGCCCGACTGAACGTCTCCACTCGCAGGCACGTCCGAAGGGCCACAAAGAAAGGTCGGTCTGTTCAGGCGCCGTTCGTGATCAACGCGTACGGTGGCGGGCTTGGAAACGGTCCCTCCACTAGACAGGCCCGAGCAAGTGGGATCTCCTCAACGTTTGGCAGCACGTCGCGTTTTCGATGTTCAACGGGAGGTCAAGGCGAGGCATGCATCGGGTGCGACGTAACAGGAGTACGAGAACTCCTTCAGAACCGGATGCCGACCGGCGGATGGCCCGCCGTGACACTCGGACTCAATCCTTCATCCGGGGGGTGTGCTGCCGCGAGCCGTTTCGCTGCTCTGAGCGCAAAACGAGCTTGCACCGCGTCTAGTTCTTGGGTCATAGATTCGGGTATCGAACCAAGCGCCTCCGCGCTGACGACGCCGTAACGGTCTCGGTACGCCGCGACGACGCAACCGTGCTGACGCCACGCCGCGGCAGCTGATCCCTTGGGCGTAGTTCCGAGTGCACGCGTCCACGGCGCCCCCACTAGCAGCGCCTCATCCAGGACCGCGTTCGCTCGCGCTTCGATCAGCTCTCTGCGCTCGACGAGGGCTCGGTGCATGTCAGGATCCATCGGGCCGGTCGCGCTGGGTATGAGGCCGACGACCAGACGTGGTTTCAAGCGCGAGCGCCCTACACCCGCCTCTCGGGCGGTTACCGACGCGATCCTGGCGTGAAGGACCGCTGCGACATCCTGCGCGTCGTCGAGACCACGTTCTGCGACAACGCGCGCGAGCAACAATCTGATGTCGAAGTGGTGGGCCTCGGCTCGGCGGAGTTCGGCGCTCAAGGCTCCGAAGGCGTCGGACTCGATGGCGTGGTTTGCCTGGCCAGGCGAGAGTCCACTTTCTCGCAGCTTTGTCGCCCATTTGTCGTGCTGCGCGACCGCTGCAATGGTTTCGTACTCCGCCGCGAGTTGTGCGATTGAGCCCCACGCGTCTTGCTCGGCCGTGATCGTTTCGTGCGCAGATAATTCGGCACCGACGTGCTGTAGAACCCCGTAAAGGATGCTCCGCGCTGTCGAGTGGGCGTTATCACTCGGGCGTGCTCCGACGTGCGCGACATCCGGCTGATCGATGGCCACGTAGGCCGTGTTCGCCTCTCGACCTCGCGTCATAGCGACGTAAAAGTTCTCTCGCGTAGTGCTCAAGGCGACGATGACGTGCGCGGTGTCGGTCGTGATGCCTTGCGCACGGTGGGAAGTGACCGCATAGCCGAGTTCTACATTGCGCTCCATGTACTCGGCAGGGAGCAGCAACGCGCTCCCCCACCGTCGGCCGTGCCGTCGGACTTCGGCCGAGCCGTTCCGGCACACTCCGATCACGGTCCACCGGTCACCGTTACGCACCCACGACCCGGCAGCGCGGAGCCGACGATCGTTGCGGCGCGTAATAACCGTGTCACCGACAGCGGCACGTGTGCCGTCATGGAGGGCAACTTCACGAAGCGCATCCACCTTGCCCTCCAGGATCAATTCCGTGCGAGCGCGCGCGTTCAGTGACGTAACGGCCTCGTTCGAGTCGCTGATCAGCACCGTTGTTTCGCCGGCTTGAGTATCGGCTCGCCAGGCGTCGTAAGCCGCGTCCGCCATTGCCGCCGTGTTGCCCTCGCGAACCCGATCATGCGCGACGTACTGGTCGATGGATGCGGGGTTGCCTTGACGTAGCCCGAGGGATGCGGTTTTTTCCCACTCGTGGGTGAAGCGGTGCACGTCGACGAGCGCGGGCACGTCCCCCCGATTGTGGACCAGTAGTGACAGCGCGCCGCCCGCCTCGACCGACTGGAGCTGGGCGTAATCGCCGACCAGGAGAACTTTTGCGCCAACGTCCGCAGCGAGTGCGGTGATTCTGTCCAACGACAAGGTGCCCGCCAAAGACGCTTCGTCTATGATCACGAGTTGACCGGAGTGGAACGTCGCTTCATGGACCAGGTGGTTCTGCCACCATTTGGCCAGATTCTCGGTCGTGATGCCGAGATCCTCCCCCAGAACCTGTGCGGCCGCCGCCGAAGGGGCGAGCCCGACAACTGAGCCCGGACCATGTGCCATCTCCCAGGCCAGACGAAGCGCGTGCATCGCGGTCGTCTTGCCCGCGCCAGCCGGACCAACAAGGACATCGATGACCCGCCCGGAGCCAGCGATGGAGGCGAGCGCTCGGAGCTGAGCGTCGGCGAGTACTCCCCCACCGGGCAGCTGCGTACGAGCAACCGAACGCAACGTTGCCAGTGCGACTTTTGGTCCCGTCTCATCGGCAGCGCGTTCGAGCAGTCGAGCCTCCGCGTCGAGCAACTCCGACGAGGTGAACACGATGGAGTGCTTCGGGTGAAAGACTGACGTCCCGTCGTCCCGCTGGAATTCCTCCGGGCTCGACGCAATCTCCGGTGGCGTAATTCTCAGCGATGCGCCTTGGGCGGCATCGACGACAAGGCCGAGGACGGCTTCGCGATTGGAAGCCGACGCGAATCGGAGGTGCATCGTTTGCCGCGCAGCTTCGGCGACGAGGTTCCAATGCCGCCAAGTGGACCGCTTCTCGCTAACCGCCGTCATTACGCTCAACCCCAGCGCAGCGACCTCTTCAAAAGGCACGTTCTCTGCGCGCAGCACCGGCGATGGAAGGCGTGCAGCCGCGGCCCTCGCCCACGTCGTCGCGTCCTCTCCCAATACTGGCTCGGCGCGTTCCCGCCATTCCGCGGTGAGCTCAGCAAGTGAACTCATCACTTTCGCTGGTCCTGTCGACAGGGTGGCTTGTGCACGCAGCTTCATGATCGTGACGGAGCTTGGGCGATGACCATGGCTCTTCACAAACGCGTCAATTAGCGCATCGGTCTCGACGTCGATGTGCCGGGACCTCGTAGAGAACTCCGCAACCAGCGCCTCGGGAACTGATCTGATTGCCCACGCGGGGTGACGATCTCTACCCCGCTCCCTCGTCTCCCATTGCACGCCCAGGGACCGTGTGAGCGCATCCGCGAACAGAGTCTCGTGGAGTTCCGAAAGTGTCACGACGGCGGCGTGCATTGGTCGACCGTCAATGAAGCGCCATTTCCCGTCCAGCACGGTTTGCACCTTGTTGCTGATCACTACGTGCGTGTGCAGATGTGGGTCGCCGGCCCTGCTGTCGAAGTGATCGAAAGCCGTCGCAATGATGCCGGTCACGCCTACTTGCGCGACGGCGCCGTCACTCCCTGTTGCACCGGTCCTCGTCGCTGCAACTTCGCGCTCTATGTAGGCAATCACATCGGCAATCGCCTCATGGTGCGCATGCGCGATGCGAGCCTGGGTGGCCGCGTCAGCGACACCCCAAAGGATGCTCGCTGACTTCGGAATCGAAAAGGTGAAGTCGTAGCCAGCAACGGCGCGGCGGCGGGCGACTCGGGGCGGTTCCCCTGCTGATAGCGCGGTCGCTTCCTCCTGTTCGATGCGTCCGTCTCCGGGGCCTGCGTTGCCCACTGTCCCGTAGACGGGGTATGCGCACCCGAGCGCCTCACCGGTGAGCGGATTGCGGCCCAACCCAATCAGCAGCTGTAGCTGCGCCTCCGTGACTTGGTCACCTTCGAGAATCGACCCTGCGCCGAGGCCATTGAGGCCACCGCCGATCCACCGTCCCGGCGGTGTGCCTTGCGCGCTGTAATAGCGCGTCAGCGGCGTTGAGAGTGAGCGCATTCCGTCCCCAGCGGCGACAGTGCGCAGCAGGTACTTGTACCCGTCGCCAGCGCTCATCACTCGCATCGATACCGTCACTCGGCCCACCTCCGTCATTGCGAAGGAGGTGCGCATCTGGTGCTCTGACGTGAACTGGAGTGATGAGTTCCTCAGTCTGTGAGCCGGGGCGGGTGGCGGGGCTGCCGGTCGAGTCCGGCGTAGTGCTGCCAGGGGGCGCCGTATTCGGTGGCGATCTTCTCGGCGCCGGTGGAGCTGTAGCCGAGCATGCCCGCGACGATGATCGCGGGTGCCTGACGGAGCATCTCGCGGATCGCTCGGCTGCGGTTGGTTAGGTTCGGGATGCCGAGGTTGTGGAGGCGCAGCCGCAGCGAGGTCGTGTGCATGGGCTGTCCCGAGGCGCGGCCGGGGAACAGCCACGGGCTCGTCGTGTTCGCGGCGGTCATCTGGTTCCTTCGCGCTGCGACGTGCTGGCGGATGGTCTCATCGAACGGGGCCGGGACGGGCGTGGGCGGGTCGCCGAGCCGGATGAGTAGTTGCCCGTCGGTGCTGGTGGTGATGTCGTCGACGGTGAGCTGCCGGATGCGCGCGAGGGGCTGGGCGTAGAGCAGGACGAGCAGCGCGAGCACCCGGTCGGTCAGCTCCATGCCGTCGCCGTCGTGGATGCGGCGGATCAGCTGAATGCGCCGCCGCTGGGTGATCAGCGTGGCGGGCCGCTCCGGCTGGGACGGGAGGTCCAGCTGGGGCATCCTGCGGGTGTTCATCGCCCAGCGCAGGAACGGGCGGAGTGCGTTGCGCAGGTGTGGCGAGCTCTGGGCGAGGACGCGATCGAGGTCCGCCTGGGTCGTCTCGGCCAGGGTGCGGCCCTGAGAGGTGAGGCCGCTGAGGAACGTAGCGGTGACGCGCAGCCGCGCCCGGGCGAGCTGCGGCAGGGCGTAGCCGAGCTCGCCGCCGGCGTCGATCTTGGCGCGGAAGGCGCGCAGGTAGTGCCAGGTGATGAACAGCCGCAGCGTCGTGCGGTGCTCGGGGTCGGTGATCGTGTCCAGCCAGGCCGGCCACCACTGCTCGAACAGGAACATGAACTTGTCGACGGGCGGGAGGATGCCAGCGGTGACCATGAGGTCGCGGAGGTAGATGCTCGACTTCAAAGGCGGCAGGCTATGGATGCCCTCGTGGGTGAGCGGGACTTTCCCGGAGGCGAGTGCGCGGAGGATGCCGCGCGGCTCGGGTCGGGTGAGCCAGCGAATGCCCGAACGCGGCCGCTTCATGCCGAGGATCAGCGCGACCAAAGGCATCAACTCGTCCCGGACGCGGCCGGTGCCGTCATCCAGGAGCTCTTCGACCTGGTCCCGAAGAACGCACCAGCCGCAGATGCCGGCGTGCTCGCGCCATCCCTCGCGGCCGCAGCGGGCGCAGCTGTAATCGCCGAGGCCGCCGCCGCAGTCGGTGCACCAGCGTTGCCCGTCGGGGCCGATGCCGGGCAGCAGCCGGTCGGTGCCGCAGCCGTCGCAAAGGCCGTAGACCTCCATCGCCTGGGCGAAGCAGCCCGAGCAGATCGGCCCCTCGGGCCAGCGGCGCCTGACGGCCAGCACCGTGACGCCTCGGGCTTGCCTGCGGGCTCGCTCGGTCCCGACCAGGCGTCCGCAACGTGCGCATCGCTCCGGCTCGGTGCCGCCCTCGGCAGCGGTTCCCGTCACTCGCCGGGGCGGACGATCCGGGCGCGAACGGGCCGAAGCTCGCCGATCTCTGCCGCGGTCGCGGGTCGGTCTCCGGCGGCGATCTTGCGGACGCCGACGTTGACCGCCTCGGTGGGGATCAGCTCGGCCGGGGTCACGTCGAAGATGTCGCAGAGAGCCGCGAGCACGGGCAGCGAGAGCCGCTCCGGGGTGGTGGTCACCATCCGGTGGACCTGCGAGGCCGACAGCACGATCCCGCGCTCGGCCAGCAGCGGGACCAGCTCGGTCGTGGCGTAGAGCTTGTGGGCGGCCATCACCTCCCGCAGCCGCCACTGGTAGGACACTTTCCGTCGTTGTCTGGTCATCGTGTTCCCTCCTGGGGAGTCTGTGCGTCGCCGACCGCGTCAGCCATGATCGCGTCCAGAGCCCGCCGCAGCGTGCGGACGCGGAAGTCCGAGGAGACCCCGGTGTAGATCGACGTGGTCGAGGCGTGCTCGTGGCCGACCTGGTCCTGCACGAACCTGGGGTCCCAGCCGTCCTCGATCAGATGCGTGACGTAGGAGCGGCGCAGCGAGTGGAAATCCAGCACCGGGTCCAGGCCCACCGCCTCCCGGTAGTCGGCCATCCGGTGATCCAACAGCGCCGCGCTCACCCGCGGAGACCGCTCCGAGGGCCAGGCCGCCGGGTTCCCGTCCGTGCCGAACAGCGGGCGGACCTCGGTGAACCACTGCTCCAGCGCCTCGACCGACCACGGCCAAACCGTCAGCACCGTGCGACGCTTCGGCGGCGAGGCGCGCTTCGCCTTGCCATGGCGCACCTGCACCGCCCCGAAGCCGCCAAACTCCGGCGCCTCGGGATTGCGGCCGAAGTCCGACACGTCGAGCATCTGCGTCTCGGTGCGGCGCGTGCCGAAGGCGTAGGCGGTCTTGAAGATCGTCGCGTCCCGGAACGCGGCCATCCAGCCCTTCTTGCCCCGGGAGCGCTTGAACTCGACCTGCTCGTCCGCGTAGTCGAACAGGTCCTGCAACTCCCGCCGCGTGAAGGGACGCTTGCCCGGCTGCGACTCGACATCCGCGACGTGCTGCGCCGAGTTGACGTCCGTGACGATCTGGATCGGGTGCGACCCGAACCGGCGCATGCACTCCTCGGCCCACTCGTAGGCCGGGTCGGTCGCGAACGAGCAAAAACCGCGCACCGCGACCTGATAGCCACGCAACGTCGAGCGCGTGCAGTGATGCACCGCGCGCAGATCCGCGAACCACTCGTCCGCGTGCAACGCCGTCCACTCCCACGGGAACACGCCCGCGTGCGCCTGGAAGGCGCGCACCTGCCGCTCGCGCGCCTGCACCGTCGAGCGCGCCAGATTGCGTGCAAGCCCCTGATTGCGCCACCCCTCCAGCATCGCCTCGAACACCTGCTCGTCCGGACGCAGCAACGCGACCCCATCGACCAGCGCCAGCCGGGCCGAGCCCGCCAACGCACCCTCGTCACCGGCCACGCCGACCCTCCAGAACACATCGCATCAGATGCGATAATATCGCATCCAATGCGATGCCGCAGACAATCCCCCGGTCAGCAAACAAAGACACAAAGCGAACCCCAAACCAGGAACCCGACAGCACCAAACGACGAGCCTTTCGCAGCCCGTGATTCCGCGGGAAAACGGCACTCAGGGAGTCAGCCAACAACACTGACGAGATCGCACCCAATGCGATTCGTCATCGTCCGCCTCGATCTGCAAGAGGCGTGGCAGGCCGAATGAGTCTACTTGGCGGCGCTGATGCGAACGGTGGCTAGGGGGGCTTTTGAAGGCAGAAGAGCTGCGTCAACAAGGCACCGGCGCCGCCGCTCGCGAAGACCGCAGGGACGAATTGGGACAATCACTCTCGCGCGGGATGGTG
>NZ_JBKJWH010000031.1:0-4654 GCF_046716805.1 Mycetocola sp.
GGGTGGAACTGATGTTGGGGACAATCTCACCGATCATGATGCGCCAGCGAGGAATGCCCACGGCTTCGGCTGCCTTGACAAAATCGCGTTCAACAACGGAGAGGGCGGCACCCCGGACCACCCGGGCTACGCGGGGAAGGTGCCCAATGCCCACCATCAGCACCAGGAGCCAGAGCTGCGGGCCCATGATTGACAGGAAGAGCAGCGCCAGCACAATCTGGGGAAAAGCGAGGGCGACATCCCCCGTGCGCATCAGCACCTCGTCCAGCCAGCCGCGCCGATACGCCGCCAGGACTCCAACCAAGGCGCCCAGCCCGACGCCGAGGGCGGTTGCCACGAGGGACAGGACCATCAGGGTCTGGCCCCCCGCCAAGAAGCGTGACAGCACATCCCGGCCCAAATTGTCAGTCCCGAAGGGTCCTCCCACTCCGGCCGGTGAGAAGGGGGGTGCCACAAAGTCTGTAGGTGAATGCGGGGCAAAGTAGGGGCCAAGAAACGCGACGGCCAGGACGGCGACGGTCAGCACAGAGCCAATCGCCGTGCGCTTGGACTTCAGCGCCCGCCGGAACAAGCCTTCCTTCCGGTTAGCGGGACGGGCTGTGGCTTCGAGTTGAAGGGAGGCTTCTGCTGTCGAACTGCTCATGCTGCGGTCCTCACTTTCGGATTTGCGGCGAGTGTGACGACGTCGGCGAAGAGGTTCACCACGACATAGAAAAGTGCGATGATCACGGCCAGGGCCTGGACCACAGGCATGTCCCGGTTGGTGACGGAGTCAATCAGTTGGAAGCCGACCCCCGGGAACCGGAAGAGATATTCCACGATCACCACGCCGCCGATCAGCCAGGCCAGCTGCAGGGCGATAACCTGGGCCACGGGGCCGATGGCGTTCGGCATGGCGTGCCGCAGGATGACGGTCCGTTCGGGCAGTCCTTTGAGCCTTGCCTGCTGGACGTACTGGCTGTCCAGCACCTCAAGCATCGTGGCCCGCATGATACGGATGATGTAGGGCGACACAGCCACTACGAGAGTCAGGATCGGGAGCACCAGCTGAGGCGGGTTGCTCCAGACCTGTTCGCCGGGAACGAGGACAAACACGCCGGGGAAGAGGTGGAACACTCCAGTCGACAGGAGCAGCACCAGCAGCACACCCACCACGAATTCCGGAAGCGATGCCAGGACCAGGGTGATGAGGCCCGTGACGTGGTCCGCCGCAGTGTCTTTCTTGAGTGCGGTCCAGGTGACGATGCCAATTCACAGCGGAATTGCAATGACCGAGGCGCAGAGCATAAGAACGCAGGAGTTCAGGAGCATGGGACCCACAACCTCAGCCACAGGCAGCCCACCAGCGAGGGAGGTCCCAAGGTTGAAACTCAGAAGGTTGCCGATCCAGGCCAGGTACTGCTCCGGCAAGGAGCCGCCCAGGTTGAGCTGTTCGCGGAGCGCTGCCAGGCGCTCCGGCGTGGCTTCCCGGCCGAGGATTGCCTGGGCGGCATCCCCGGGAAGGGCCTGGGTGGCAAGGAATACCACCAGTGAGACTACCCAGAGCGTGAAGACGCCGAACAGGGAGCGCCGGAACACCAGCCGCTGCATGCCTCCTTTGCCGCCGGTCACTTGTTCAGCCAGACGTTGCGGAAGCCAAAGGACGTTAGCGGGATGCCGCTCTTGTCCGGGGTGAAGCCCTGGACCATGGCGCTGTGGGCGTCAACGCTGTTGGGGAAGCCCCAGATGATGTACCCGCCGCGCTCGAATTCGATCTTGTGCGCTTCCGCAATAAGGCTGCACCGTGCGGCTTCATCAGTAGTGGCCTGCGCCTTGGCCACCAGGGCAGACCAATCCGCGTCATTCCAATGGGTCTCGTTATACGGGGAGGTCTTGAAGCCTGACGCGGAGGCCTGCGATAGATAATCCCGCGTGAACCAGAAGTCCTGGGCAAAGGTCCACTGGAGGTACTGATCACCATAGAACTCACCCGGATCAACCTTTTTGACGTTTACGTTGACACCTGCTGCCTTGGCCTGCTGCGCAAAAACCTGGGCGGCTTCCACGAGTCCTGCTGCAACGGGTGATGTGACGAGGTCAACGCTGAGGTTGCTCTTGCCGGCTTCGGCCAGCAACTGCTTGGCTTTTTCGATGTCCTGCCCCCGTTGCGGAACATCAGAGGGAAAACACTTATCGAGCGGAGCGTACATGTCGTTACCTATGGTGCCGTGTCCACCCAGAACCTGCTCCACCATCTGCTTGCGGTCCACGATCAGGCGGAAGGCC
This sequence comes from Mycetocola sp., assembly GCF_046716805.1. GTDB lineage: Bacteria > Actinomycetota > Actinomycetes > Actinomycetales > Microbacteriaceae > Mycetocola_A. The sequence goes on from NZ_JBKJWH010000031.1 coordinate 2,266, forward strand.
TCCCGGACTTTGGGGTCATCGAACGGGGCCTGGTCCACACGCATGGTGAAGGGCGTCCATGATCCGGTGGTCGATTCCAGGACCTTCATGGAGGGGTTGGCCTTGACGATGTTGACCTGTCCGAGGGGAAGCTGGTCGATCGCATCCACCTGGCCTCCGAGCAGGGCGTTAACGCGGGCGGTGTCGTCCGGGAAGTCAATAATGGTGACTTTGTCCAGGAGCGGCTGGCCCGTCCGCCAATAGTGCGGGTTCCTGGCGAAGACACTCTGCTGCCCGGGCGTAAAAGTCTCCAGAGCGAAAGGACCGGAGCTCACCGGATTCTTTGGGTCATAACCCACGGGGACAATGCCGAAGGTGTACTGGGCAATGGTGTCGGGGAACATGGAATTCGGCGCGCTGACGCTTAACACGACGGTGGAGGGGTCGCTCGCCTGAATAGCGTCACGCTGGAGGGTGGTCAGGGACGTGGCGCCCGCCATGGGCGCGGCAGGATCTGTGATCCGCCGAAACGTGAAGATGACATCCTCTGCGGTTATCGGCTTGCCGTCGCTGAACTTCAGGCCGGGACGCAGATGCACAGTCCAGGTGCGGGCATCGGCCGACGGCGTGACAGAGTCGGCGAGGGCCATCTGGATCCCGCGCTGGTCGTCATAGGTGGCGAGGGTGTCATAAAGCTGGATGGCGCGGGCCTGGTCCGGGTGGGTCACCGGGGCATGGGCATCGAGGGTGTCCTTGGCTGAGCCTCCGACGATACCGACCCGCAGGTTTCCTCCCGTCTTGGGATCGGACACCGCCGAGCCCGACTGAGCTGCGGAAACACCGGACGAGCAGGCGGCCAGGCCGAGGAGCGAAGCGCTCAGGGCTAAGGAAGTGATGAGCCGGGTCCTGCGGCGGTTGTGCGAAGTCATTGGCAATGCCTCCTGCGGCGATGAAGGAAGTTGGGGACTAAGCGCATCTGACTGACGCGCCGGTCATTTGCCTAGCATTGTGGCTTTCCTCACAAGTGTCAAGCTCGCCAAGGCTAAACACCCAACATCCGTTGTCTTTTCAGGGTTTTGCTGCCCTGACCCGTTCGAAAGACACACCCGCTTGCCCACTTCGAAGGCAGCATTATTTGACTCGTGCGTCAGTTTTCGTCGTAAGCTATAGTCAAGCGAGACCGAGTCAGGCTCCACGTCCGAAGGAATCCGCCATGAGAGACCCAGCAGAGAACCGCGGATCGCAGGAACGCAGGAACGCTATCCTCGAGGCCGCCTGGCAGCTTATTGCCGAACGCGGGTACCACCATGTGCGGGTCCAGGACGTGGCGCGCATCTGTGGAACAAGTACCGGCACCATTCACTATTACTTCCCAGGCAAGGACGACGTCCTGCGGGAAGCGCTACGCTACTGCGTGGATCAGGCCTTCGAACGCCAGGGCGTGGTGCTGCGGCAGATCGACAATGGACACAAGCGGATGCTTGCCCTGATTGAAATGCAGCTGCCCGTAGGGGTGCAGATTCGAAATGAATGGTCTATCTGGCTGCAATTCTGGACAGAGGCGGCCCTTAACCCCTCACTGCGGCCAATCCATAACGACTTCTATTCCCGATGGATGGATGCCGTGGTCAGCATCGTCAAGAGGGGCCAGCGCCAGGGCATCTACCGTGATGTCGATCCGGTTCAGTTCGCCCGGCTCCTAAGTTCGGCTACGGACGGCGCCGCGATCAAGATCCTAACCGGCGCCCCAGATATGAGCATCGATGCCATGCGCTCCATGCTGGTAACCATCGTGGAGAAGGAACTGAGCCTGGCGTCGTCCCATGTTGGATAAAACGGCTGGTTCCAGTTTGGACGTGCTCCGGCTCCGGATAGCAACGCGCCTCGGTGCCAGGTTGCCGTCAGACCCAGGCGGCGCCGGGAAGGAGGATCCCGCCGCCCGGCGCGCCGCCGTCGTTGTCCTGCTGTTCGAACACCGCGGCGTTCCTTCGTTCTTGATGATCAAACGTGTGGCACGCGGCTCAAACCCAGGCCAATGGGCGCTGCCCGGTGGCATGCTCGAACCCGGCGAAAGCCCGAATGAAGCGGCCTTACGTGAACTGCACGAGGAAACCGGCGTGGACGCCATCTCGGACGACATACTGGGAGTCCTGGACGATTACCGGACCCTGCGCGGCATCGTAATCTCACCGGTCGTTGCCGCCGTCGCTGATCCGGTAGTGCTGCGCCGAAACCCGACAGAGGTGGCGTCCATCCACCCAATCCCCCTTTCAAGGCTCAGCGAACCAGGGGTTCCACGATGGCGGCTCGACGCTGACGGGAAACCGCTGATTCAGATGCCATTGCGACATGACATGGTGGTGCACGCCCCGACGGGCGCCATCCTATGGCAGTTCGCCGAAGCCGCCCT
>NZ_JBKJWH010000032.1:0-28339 GCF_046716805.1 Mycetocola sp.
GCGCACCCGGGCGGCATCGGCCAGCAACGCCTGCAACTCGTCGTTGCCGGCCCGATCGATCAGCACCGACAACGGCACCGACAACGGCACCGACAACGGGACGTCGCCGGATACCCCGGCTGACGAAACCCCGGCTGACGAAACCCCGGTTAACGAAGAACCGGTACCGCGGGACTCCGCGATACCGGTCGAGAAGGCACCCGTGACGGGCGCCGAGGGCACATCCCGGGCGACCCTGGCCTCGAACGAATCCAGCCGGTCGCACACACTGAGTGCGACTTCGCGGACCTGCTCTGACCTCTTCGCCATGCCCCCAGTCTACCAAAAAGCGACCGACATTAGAAGGTGTGTTCGACATCTGTGGATAAGTGCTATGCCTCAAACGATGCACCGGAAACCCTCCACGTGGCTCGTACACTGCAAGCATGAGTGTGCGAACGAAGCTGACAGACGCAGGCCTGCGCGCGATGAACGGCGTTCACCGCGCGCTTCTCGCCGTCTCCGGCGGGCGCGTCGGCTGGCGCGCCGGTCGCATGGCCGTCGTTGAACTGCACACCGTCGGCCGCAAGTCGGGCGCGCGGCGGTCGACGATGCTCACGGCCCCAATTCACCGGAACGGCCGGTACTTTCTCGTCGCCTCGAAAGGCGGGGATGACCGAAACCCCGAGTGGTACGCAAACCTCTGCGCCGATCCGGACGTCGAACTCACGGTGCGAGGGACGACGAGGCGATTCCGAGCGCGAACCGCGTCGGACGCCGAGAAGCACGAGCTGTGGCCCGAGATCGTTGCTTCGTATCCCGGTTACTCCGTCTACCAGCGCCGGACCAGCCGGAACATTCCCGTCGTGATCTGCGAGCCGGTGAACGAGGAGTAGTTCGGCTTCATCACAGCAGATGCCGCGGACAACAGCCACGCCCTGACTGGTGCGGTTCAGCTGCCCTGGGGAGCCATCCCGGGAACAATCGGCTCGAGAACACCGTCGGCCACGCGGACCGTCCGGTCCACAAGACCGGCGGGTAGGTCGCCGTGCGAAATCAGCAGAACGGTGCGGTTCCCGCTGGCCTGCAGCAGGTCCAGAAGGAGTGCCCCAGCCAGGTCGGCCTCAACGTTCGCGGTTGGCTCGTCGAGCACGATCAGCGGGAAGTCGCGAAGGAGCGCTCGGGCCAACGCTATCCGCTGAGCCTGGCCGCCTGAGACGAGCGATCCTCGCTCCCCCACCCGGGAATCGAGCCCGCCGCGTGCGGCGACCCAATCGCCGAGGCCGACCCGGTCAAGCACGTCCAGCAACTCGATGTCCGTTGCCGTCTCCTTGGCGAACAGCAGGTTCTGGCGAACGCTTTCATCAAAGAGGTACGGGATCTGTTCACACAAACCGACGACGCTGCGAACCTGCTCGACGGGAAGTTCTCGAACGTCCTGCCCGGAGAGACGATAGCTGCCCGCGTGGTCGAGGAAGCGCACGAGCAGGTGCGCCAACGTGGTCTTCCCAGCGCCGCTTGCGCCTTCGATGAGCACTCGTTCGCCGTGCTCAACAGCGAGCGAGGGCACCGTGAGCGTTGGACTGGCGGCGCCGGGCCAGCGCGTCGACACGCTGCTCAGTTCGAGCGCTGGGGCTGCCGGGTCCGGTGACCATGCGCTTGTGCCTCCGCCGACGCTGATTTCGACGGGCAGCTCGTTGGGCGCAACCCGGGCGATGCGCTGGGCACTCGACCGGACCTGGCGCCAGGCGCTGACCGCGAGCGGCACGGATGCGACGACCTCGAAGACCGCGAGGGGCACGAGCACGATCACCGCGAGCCCGGGTCCGCTGAGCGACCCGCTCCCTGTCATGGACAGCGCCGGGATTCCGGCCACCAGCGACCACGCCACAGCGATTCCGGAGAACAGAGAAAGAGCCGCTGCCGCGATCCCCGCGCCGAGTGAGCGGGCGGTCAGTGCCCGGGTGAGGTTCCGATCGGCCGCTTCAACCTTTCGGCGCCCGGACACCTCAGCACCGTACGCGATGAGCACGTCGAGGCTTCCGAGGTAATCGAGCAGAGCGTCGACAAGGGCGGCGCGTTTCGGCGCGAGGGTGCGTTCCGCGGATGCCGAGACCCGGCCGGCGACGAGGATACCCACGGCGAACGCGACGATCAGCGCCGCCGCCAGGCCCGCTGCTGCGGTCGGCGACAGCAGGGCGACGACCCAGACGGCGATCGCTGCGACGCCCACCGAAGTGAGAAGCGGCTGGACCACGCGCAGCGGCAGGTTCTGCAGTTCGTCGACATCGGAGACAAGGGAGGACAGGAGTGAGCCGCGGCGGGTGCCGCCGAGCCCGTCGGGGGCGAGCGGGATGAGCCGTCGCAGCAGGTCGACCCGAACGGTCTCGAGCTGGCGGAAGGCCGCGTCGTGGCTGGCGAGGCGTTCGAGGTACCGGAAGAAGGCCCGCGCGAGCGCGAAAGCGCGCACTCCGACGACGGCCATCGACAGGTAGAGGATCGGAGGCTGTTCAGCCGCTCGCGTGATCAGGTAGGCGCTCGTGGCCAGAAGTGCGACGGTGGAGAGTGCGGCGAGGATGCCGAAAGCAACGCCCGAGACCCAGCCCGCTGTGCGCGGCTGGGCAGTGGTCAGGATTGAGCGGACGTCTCCGGACGTAACCGGAACGGAGCTCTGCAGGTCAGCACTCATGACGCTCCCGCCAGAATCAATGGCTCAACTCGGAGAACGGCATCCGCCCGTCCGATCACGGCCTCGCGGTGGCTGACAATCACGACGGCCGTTCCGGTGTCCGCAAGGACGCGCAGTCCGTCGAGGAGCCGGGCTTCGGTCTCGTGGTCAAGAGCGGAGGTGGGCTCGTCGAGGAGCAGAACGGAGCAGCCCCGGTCGAGTGTCCGGTAGATGGCCCGGGCGATGCCCACACGCTGGGCCTGGCCGCCAGACAGTCCGGAGCCCGCCACTCCGACGGCAAGGCCAGGCGATATTTCGGGAGCAGCCGCGAGATTCAGGGCATACCGAATGCGTTCACTGTCTGCAGCGGCGGAACCCAGCGTGACGTTTTCCGCAACCGAGCCGACGACGAGCGAGGGTCGCTGCCCGGTCCAGGCCAGCCAGGGGCGCTCCTGCGCCGACGACAGGACAGGCATTCCCCCGAGCGCGACGGTTCCGGTGTGTGGGGCGAAGCCGAGAACGGCTCCGAAAAGACTGGATTTGCCCGCACCGCTGGGGCCGGCGATCACCGTCAACCTGCCCCTCGGGAACTCCGTGGAGATCGGCGCGAGCACTGGCCCGTTCCCGTAGTCGACCGAGACATCAGTCAGGCGCAGAGTGCCGGATGCCACAAGGTCCCGTCCGCCTGGAACGGGACGATCGGCGCCGTTCGCCTTCGCGTCGTCGAGGATGCCGAAGGCGTCTTCGGCGGCGGCAACGCCCTCGGCGGCCGCATGGAAGTTCGCGCCGACCTGGCGCAGCGGGAGGAATGCCTCAGGGGCGAGGAGCAGGACGAAAAGTCCGACCGAGAGAGCCATCGATCCGTCGACGAGACGCAGTCCGATCGACACGGCGACGAGCGCGACCGAGAGACTCGCCGCGAGTTCCAGGGCGAAGCTCGACAGGAACGACACCCGGAGCACGCGCATCGTCTGCGTCCGGTAGTCCCGGGTGATCGAGCGCATCCGGTCGACCTGGCGTCGTTCCCGGCCGAAGATCTTGAGGGTTGCGAGGCCGCCCAGGGTGTCGACGAAGCCTGACGAGAGGTCGCCGAGCACCGCCCACTGGCGCCGTTGCACGGCCTGTGTTGCCATGCCGATGAGGATCATGAAGATCGGGATCAGCGGCAGTGTCACGAGAATGAAGATCGCTGAAACCCAGTCCTGCATCAGGATGACAATCAGGATCACCGGCGTGACGATCACGGTGAGGATCAGCTGAGGCAGGTACTTCGAGAAGTAGTCGTCGAGGGCGTCCATACCCCGTCCGAGCAGGGTTGTGACGCGGGCGCTGCTCCGTTCGGCCAGCCACGCCGGGCCGAGGCGCCGCACCGCGTCGAGGATTCCGAGCCGCAATTCACTCTTGACCTTCGCTGCTCCCCGCGCGGCGACCAGCTCCTGCGCGTACACGAGCGCCGCTCGCACGGCCGCGACGGCGACGAGCAGGCCGACCTGCGGGAGGAGTTCACCGAGCGGGCGCCCGTCAATGGCCCCGGTGATGCACACCGTGAGCAGCCAGGCAAAAGCGAGAATGCACGCTGTGGTAGCGACTCCGAGAGCCGCGCCGCTGAGAAGGAACCACCTCGCGCTGACGGCGTAGCGAAGGAGCCGAGGATCGAGAGGTCGCACAGTCACAGGCTAATGCGCCACTTCGACAGTTCTCTCCACGCCCGGGTCAGCACTGCCGTCGATGTGGGCGCGGGTCACTCGCTTGCGGAACACCCAGTAGGTCCAGCCCTGGTAGAGGAGGATCAGGGGCAGAGCGATCAGAGCCGTCCAGCTCATCACCTGGAGTGTGTACGGACTCGACGACGCGTTCGCAATGGTCAGGCTGTTCGCCGGGTCGTTGCTCGCCGGCATGACATCCGGGAACAGGGAGGCGAACAGTGTCAGGACGGCGAGGGCGATCGTGCCCGCCATGAGACCGAACGCGAGCCCCTCCCTGCCGCGGAGGTTCGCGAAGACCGACGCGATCAGGCTGACAGCTGCCGCGACAGCGAGCAGAAGCGCCGGCAGCGTACCGAACTCCACAACCGTCCAGAGAAGGAACGCGGCAGCGACGCCGATGGTCAGGACGCCGGCACGGGTGGCGAGTGTGCGTGACCGAACCCGGATCTCACCCTCTGTCTTGAGGGCGAGGAAAAGGGCACCGTGGGTGAAGAACAGCAGAAGCGTGGTGAGCCCGCCGAGCAGCGCGTACGGGTTGAGAAGCTCGAACACGGTGCCGGTGTAATCGTGGTCGGCGTTCAGCGAAACGCCCCGAACGATGTTGGCGAAGGCAACGCCCCAGAGAAACGCGGGAATCACCGATCCCCACACGATCATCCGGTCGAATCGGCGCTTCCAGGCGAGTTCGGGGCGTTGGTGGCGGTATTCGAACGACACCCCACGCAGGATGAGTGCGAGAAGGATGACCAGGAGCGGAAGGTAGAAGCCGCTGAACAGGGTCGCGTACCACTCGGGGAACGCCGCGAACAGGGACGCTCCGGCGACGATCAACCAGGTTTCGTTGAGGTCCCATACCGGCCCGATGGTGTTGATGACTACGCGCCGGTCGGTGTCGTCCTTCGAGACGAACGGCATGCTCATGCCGACGCCGAAGTCGAAACCGTCGAGGACGAAGTAGCCGATGAAGAAAAAGGCGATGATGCCGAACCAGAGAACTCCGAGATCCATGATGTCCTCCTAGTAGACCGTCGTGTGGACGAGAGGTTTGCCGGTCTCCTCGTCGGGCTCGGCTGGGACGGCCGGCCCCTGCTGGGCAGCCTTCTTGATCAGCCGGAATTCGACCACGGCGAGCGATCCGTAGACCAGCGTGAAGAGGGTGAGGGAGATGAGGACTTCGAGGCCCGTCACCCCGGGTGAGACCCCGTCCTCGGTCTCCAGCAGGCCGAACACGAGCCAGGGCTGTCGTCCCATCTCGGTGAAGACCCAGCCGACGATCATCGCTCCGAGCGACAGCGGGAATGACCAGATCGCAGCTCTCCACACCCACTTGTTCGTCGGCATCCGCCCCTTGCGGGTGAGCCACAGACCGACCATCGCGACGAAAATGTGCAGGATGCCCATGCCGATCATCCAGCGGAACGACCAGTAGGTGACCCAGATGATGGGCGTGTAGTTCCCCGGGCCGTACAGGGTCTGGTACTGCTCCTGCAGGTTGTTGATGCCCTCGACCGTGCCGTCGAACGTGTGGGTGGAGAGGAAGGAAAGCAGATACGGGATGCGGATCGAGAAGAGCTCCTGCACGCCGTCCGGGGTTCCGAGGGTGAAGATCGAGAACGACGCATCGGCGCCGGTCGACGTCTCGTACATCGCCTCCGCTGCCGCCATCTTCATCGGCTGTGATGCGACCATGGCGAGGCTCAGCTGGTCACCGGCGAGCGTCGTGAGCGCCCCCGAGATCACCATCGACCAGAGTCCGAACTTGAGCGCGGGGCGCATGGTCTCGAGGTTCTGGTTGCGGGACAAGTGCCACGCGGCGACGGTGATGATGAGGCCGGCAGAGACCATGAAACAGGCGAAGATCGTGTGCGGGAACGCGGCGAGGGCGACCGGGTTCGTGAGGAGCTCCCAGATGCTCGTGAGTTCGGCGCGGCCCTTCTCCTCGTTGATCCGGAACGCAACAGGGTTCTGCATGAACGCGTTCGCGGCGATGATGAAGTAGGCGGAGAGGATGCTCGCCGTGGCGACGATCCAGATGGTTGCGAGGTGCAGCTTCGCGGGCAGTTTGTCCCAGCCGAAGATCCACAAGCCGATGAAGGTCGCCTCGAGGAAGAACGCCAGGAGACCCTCGAACGCGAGGGGTGCGCCGAAGACGTCGCCGACGAAGCGGGAGTAGTCCGACCAGTTCATGCCGAACTGGAATTCCTGCACGATGCCGGTGACGACGCCCATGGCGAAGTTGATCAGGAAGATCTTGCCGAAGAAGTGCGTGAGCTGTAGATAATGCGCCCTGCCGGTGCGGAACCATGCGGTCTGGAAGATGGCGATGGTCAGCGCCATCCCGATCGTCAGCGGCACGAACAGGAAGTGGTAGATCGTCGTCAGTCCGAACTGCCAGCGTGACAGCAGCAGCGGGTCGAGTAGCTCGTTCACTTCACCTCCACGGCGATGTTCTACACCGTGTAGAAACCTTCACCCTTGAGTGTAGGACACATTTCTACGTCGCGTAGAACTACTTCTACCCAGCGTAGAAAGTTTCTCGACGACGAGGTATCGTTGGGGCATGGCAACACTGGGAGACCTCGAACGCGCGGTCATGGACGTTCTCTGGAGCACCGACGACGCGCTGAGCGCCAACGATCTCAGAGACCGCCTGCACGCCAGCGACCGTGACGGAGCCAGGGACGTCGCCGTCACTACGGTCCTCACGGTGCTCTCCCGCCTCGAAGGCAAGAACTTCGTCTCTCGCGACCGGTCGATGCGACCGCACCTGTACCGCTCAGTGACGACCCGCGCTGAGCACACGGCGGGGCTCATGCACGAGGTCCTCGGAACCGCGCCCGATCGTGAAGCGGCTCTCGCCCGATTCATCGGGTCGGTCTCGCCTGCCGAGGCAGAGACCCTTCGCGAACTGCTCGGCGCGTCTTCCCCCGACGCCCGCTAGAGCGAACCGACAGTAAACTCCGAGCGTGATGTTCTTCACCTCCGTGGTGCTGGCATGCCTTGCCGTTCTGCTGGCGTGGCCCGTCCCGCTCCTCCTCGCCCGGGCACAGTGGACGAGCCGCGCGCCCGGCACCGCCTTGGTCCTCTGGCAGGCCGTCGCCCTCGCCGGTGGGCTCTCGATGATCGGCGCGTTCGTCACCTACGGCCTCATCCCGTTCGGACCGAACCTCCTGGGTGCACTCGCCGAACTGGTTCGCCATCTCTTCGACGGGACACTGCCGAGCTCGGCCAACCTCGGTCACATCTTTGCACTGTGCATCGCCGTGCTCTTCGCCGGCCACCTCGTGCTCAACCTCGCCCTGACCATCGCGCGCACCGAACGGCAACGCAGCAGGCACCTCTCGCTGGTCAACCTGCTGAGCGCTCCGATGCCCAACCGGCCAGGCACCCGCGTGCTCGACCACCCGGCACCTGTCGCCTACTGCCTGCCCGGGGTGACCCGGTCCGTCACTGTTCTCTCCGAGGGCCTCGTTTCACTGCTCGACTCCCAACAGCTTCAGGCGGTGATCGCCCACGAACGCGCTCACCTCCGACAACAGCACCACCTCGTCCTCGTCGCCTTCAAGTCGTGGCACAGCGCGTTGCCGTGGTTCCCGATCGCGAATCGCGCTGAGACTGCCGTCGGGCTGCTCGTGGAGATGCTCGCCGACGACCAGGCCCGCCGCGTCGTCGACGACACCACCCTGGCGACGGCCATCGCCCTCGTTGCGTCCGAAGGCACCGATCGACCGGACGGATCCACGCTGGAGCACCTTCACGCCGGCGACACCACCTCGAAAGTGGTCGGCCGCCGGGTGGAACGACTCCTATCGCCCCGCCCTCCGCTTTCCCCCGCCGCACGAGTGGCTGTTCTCGTCGTTTCATTTGGGCTGTTGCTCGTTCCGACCCTCCTTCTCGTCGTCGTCTGATTCGCCTAGGCTCAGTCGCGTGAACGAGTTTCTGAGCTGGATCCTTGACCTCGTTCAGAGCGTCGACCCGGTACTTCGCACGGCCCTGGCCGGGGTCGCAATCATGCTTGAAACATCCGTTCTGGTGGGGCTCGTCGTGCCGGGCGACACCGTCGTCATCGTCGCGAGCACCGGTGTCGACGGCCCCGTCCAGTTCGTCTCGTTGATCGTCGTCGTTGTGGTCGGTGCCTTGATCGGCGAGAGCATCGGATTTGCACTCGGGCGCTATTTCGGACCGAGGATCCGTGAGTCGAGACTCGGCCACCGGATCGGGCTGCGTCAGTGGGAGCGCGCAGAGAACTACCTCGACCGCCGCGGCGGCATCGCGGTGTTCATCTCCCGGTTCCTGCCCGTGCTCCATTCGCTCATCCCCCTCACCGTCGGCATGAGCACGATGAGTTATCGCAAGTTCATCTCATGGACCGTTCCGGCGTGTGTCCTCTGGGCGATCACCTACGTGTCGGTTGGTTCAGCTGCTGCGGGCACCTATCGTGAACTCGCCGACCAGCTGCATTACGCCGGTTATCTCTTCGTCGGCATCATCGCCGTGTTCCTGCTGCTCATCTATGTGGCAAAGAAGCTGCTGAATCGGTCCCAGGAGCGGCACATGAATCGCGCAGGCGAACCCAACGCCGACACCATCGACAAAGACTAGATCACCGCGCCGGAATATCGGCATGCCAGACTGTCAGAATGCAAACTCGCCAGCAGCCCGGCCCAGGTGCGTCGAAAACAGCCATCACCCTCCACCGTGCGGCCCGCATCGATGATGCCTGGCTCGACTGGCGTGCGCGTCGCGGCCGCAAGCGTGGCCTGGTGGCCACGGTCATCCCGTTCACCGGCTACGGCTCCACCACCCTCCTCCGTGTCCTCGCGCGGGTGCTTCTCACCAAACCGGATGCCACGCCGGCGGTCGCCCCGTCACAGCGTGTACGCGGGTGGCGCAGCTTCACGAGCATCCCGGTCGTTTCCGCGTCGGTGACCATCGTCGCCGGCGACCAGTCCTATGAGGTTCAGGCCGACCGCGGCGGCGTCATCGACGCCGAGATCGCCGTCTCGCTCGAGCCCGGCTGGCAGCAGATCACCCTTCGGAGTGAGGATTCCCGTCCGGTCGTCGCTAATGTTTTCATCGCGGATCCGGCGGTGCGCGTCGGGGTCATCTCCGATATCGACGACACGGTCATGGTGACGGCACTCCCCCGGCCCCTGCTCGCGGCCTGGAACACGTTCGTCCTCGACGAGCACGCCCGGACCGCGGTCCCCGGTATGGCGGTCATGCTCGAGCGACTCGTCCGGCAGCACGAAGGAACGCCGATCATTTACCTGTCGACCGGCGCATGGAATGTCGCCCCGACCCTGTCCCGTTTCCTCCGCCGCCACCTTTACCCGTCTGGAGCACTCCTCCTGACCGATTGGGGTCCCACCCACGACCGGCTCTTCCGCAGCGGGCGCCAGCACAAGGCAGACAACCTGCGCCGCCTGGCCGCCGAGTTCCCCGACATCCGTTGGCTTCTCGTCGGTGACAACGGGCAGCACGACGAGGAGATCTACGGCAGCTTCGCCGAGGAGTATCCCGACCACGTGGCCGCTATCGCCATCAGGCAGCTGTCGGTCCCTGAAGCGGTGCTCGCCGGTGGGCGCTCGAAGGGCGAAGAGCCCAACAAGAAGACCGCACCGTGGATCTACGCACCCGACGGTGCCGGTCTCCTCGAGCAGCTGGAAGAGCTCGGTTTGGTTTAGCGGCTCAGCCCAGTTCGATCGGGGCGAGGAGCTCCGGTCCGTCGTTTTTCACACTGTTCACGGCTTTCGAGACCGGGTAGTAGTGGAAGTCGTGGGCCACTTCGAACGAACTGGAGTCCAGCAGCGCCAGCGCGTCGTCGGGTGACAGATCTGCGCCCAGCCAGTCGTCGTACGTGTCAGGCGTGAGGCAGGCCGGCATCCGGTCGTGAACTTCACCGGGGGCTACGTGGGCGTCGCGGGTGATGATGGCCATCGACAGGCGCCAGCGGTCGGGATCGTCAGATGCCTTCGACCGGTCGGGCCACGCCCGCACGATGCCGGCCATGGCGACGTCGGTTCCCGGGTGGTGGATGAAGTAGGGCTGCTTCCCGTTCTCGGTGAGCTGCCATTCGTAATAACCGGCAGCGCTGATGATGCAGCGAGACGATGCGAAGGCTCCCTTGAAGAGACCGTTGGTCGCGACGGTCTCAATCCGCGCGTTGATCACCGGCTTGCCGCCGCCGAAGGTGGGCGAGCTCGGAGACACGATCCCCCAGCGCACCGACTCGAGCCGCCGCGTGCCGTGGTGCTCCCGCACGACGGGAACCTGGTCGGTCGGCGCCACGTTCCATGATGGCGTCCACTCGGATGCTCCGCCGCCGGTCTCTGCCATGAATTCGCGAATCAGGTCGTCGGTTTCCTTGTCCATCGCAAAACGTCCGCACATGCTTCCATCATGGCGCAGACCGTCGCTCAGCAGGGCCGCTCGATGTGCTCGATGAGGCGCACGGCAACAACTAGCCTCCGCTCGGCGCTCGCCCTCGCGCGGCTTCTGTGTCGAGCATCCCGACCACCGAAACACCGACGCCGTAGGTGATGAAGTCACCGACCGGGCGGATACCGACGCCGAGCAGCGTGCCGCCTGACCCGTCCTCGTTGTGCTTCAGACCCTTTGTGAGCGCAGTCCGTGCGGCGGCTGGCATCCGGACCGCCGGAACGACTTCAGCAACGCCCGCGAACGTGATCGTCGCCGCCGGCACTTTGATCCACGGCAGTAGCGGTACGTGTTTCGGGATCGTCACCGTCACCGACACCTCGGGGTTGACCGCGATATGGCGGGACGTCCACGCGTCGTCGTTCGTGGTGAACCACAGCGTGCGACCGGCCGTGTATGGCATCACGCCTGCCGTGCGGGCCTTGCCCCGCGCCGAGACCATTCCTACCACCATGAAGTTCTGCTTCGCGAGCACCCGCCATACATCGTCGGTCGTCAGTTCAACCATGATGCCTCCCGGGCGCTCGCGATCGCCCCAAGCTACTGCAGCGCGCTCATCGGCGGAACCCTGGGAGGAATGGCCTTCATCGGTACGGTGAGATGATCGGGACGCTGAATCCCGCGAGCATGTTCAGGACCTGTTCGGTGACAGCATCGTGGATGGTGGACGCCCAGACGCAGTTCCGGTGTTCGCGCAAGAGCCAGTCCATGGCGTCGTCCTCGGTCATTCCGACGTCGTTCCAGCTGATGCCGGGGTTCGCGAAGGTCGCCGGCAGTCCGGTCTCGGGTGAGATGATGACCGCGCCGAGGTGGGTGGGGTCATCGGAGCCCGGTGGCGCCCACAGCAGTTCGGCGTCGCCGTCCCGCTCGTCGTCGTGCAGGTGCCAGGCGTCGCCTTTGCCGGTCCAGATTTGAGGTTCCGCCTGTCCGGGAGCGGCGACACGGAACACCAGGAAGTCTTTCTTTTTGAACGACGCCCAGTCGTCTGGGTCGAAGCCGGACGCCGACAACGGTGCGGAGGTGGCACCGGCTTCGAAGAGATCGATCGCGTCGAAGATGTCTTCGTCGATCATCTCCAGACAGGCATGGACTTTGCCGGCGAACTCCTCCATCCACAGCAGCAATGCCTCAGTGGTCTTTCCATCCCACGGTGTGCCATCCAACGGTGGGCCGTCGTGCCCGCCGACGTGCAAGTGCCAGGCAAGGTCGTCGTCGGTGGTCTCGACGTGCATCGCAATGTCACCGATCTCGATGAACGCGAGCGACACGCCTTCATCCTCGATCCACCGGGCGTGAAGCTTCGGTGTCGGCAATGATGCTGGGTATCGCTGCACAAGCTCCGGCAGGTCTGGAATCACCAGCTCCGCCTCGAGAATTTCTGCGTCAGGTTCGGATGCCATGTGGTCGCCTTTCCGGCATTCATCCTGACACCAATATCTGAAGCCCGCTGACGCCGCCCGGGTCCCCTCGACCGGAAGGCCTGCTGGTTGTGAAACCTCCTCATTGAGATCGCGTTCGCGGCGGCCGGTGTCCCCGTTCGGAGATTGCGCTTACCGCTGCCTCTCTCGCGCTCATCGCGGTTGTGATGGCGACCCACCCACTGTGGGGAACCGGTTCAGCCGTCAGCATGGCTGGTCTCTTTTCTGCCCACTCGCGAACTCGACGCCGTAGCAAGAAGTCGCTCCCCTCTGGAACGTGGAGCCGAACCTCTCAACCTGCCGGTGGAGTACGAAGACGCAAACGAATCTCCAGCGTGATGATCACTGGTCGAGCAAGTCCCCTGTAGTGCTTGCAAGCGATTACCGCCAGGTACTACCGTCTCCGCATGCGGTTGCAACCACAATCGGAAGGCATTTGATGCTGAAGCAAGTCGCTGAGGGCATTCTCATTCACGAGAGCGAGTTCATCCAGAGTAATTCCGTTGTCGTGCAGGGCAGGGACGGTGTGTTGCTCATCGACCCCGGTATAACAGGCGACGAAATGGCTACCATCGCGACCGACCTTCGCGAGCTGGGCCAGCCCGTCGTGGCAGGCTTCTCTACGCATCCCGATTGGGACCACGTGCTCTGGCACCCGAACTTCGGCGACGCGCCCCGTTACGGTACAGCCCGCTGCGCGGCTTCGATCCGAGATCTGCTGTCGAACGCGGACTGGGAGGATCGCATAGCCGTGGGGCTACCGCCAGAGTACGCCGAGGAGATCCCGATGAATTCGCTCGGTCTCATTACCGGTCTGGCCACCGAAGCTGCGCAGATCCCCTGGCATGGCCCGACAATCCGCATCATCGAGCATCGAGCCCACGCTCCAGGTCATGCGGCGCTGTTGATCGAGGAGCGCGGCGTCCTCGTCGCGGGCGACATGCTCTCTGACATCCTGATGCCGTTCCTCGACCTGGAGGCGGCGAATCCGATCGAGGATTACCTCGCCGCGCTGCGGCTGTTCGAGAGCGTGGCCGACGAGATTGACGCCGTCATCCCCGGTCATGGCTCAGTCGGCGGAGCTGAACAGCTGCGAGCACGAATCGAACAGGACCGTGCATACGTCCGGGACCTGCGAGACGGCGTTGTTCCCGACGACCCGCGGGTCGGTCCATCGGCCCCGTTGGATTGGCTGCCCGACGTGCATCGATGGCAACGACAGCGGCTCGCCCAGAAAGAGCAGAGCAGGACGCCCGAATAACGGATGTCACACGCTCGCCGGGTTCCGGGCTTCGTGTACCTCGCGCGACGAGCCAGACTGTGAAGATGGCACTCGAATCGCAGGCGGTCGACCGGGCACGACGTCGGCTCGTCGCGCAGCGCATCCAGCGGCCCCTCAGCGCCAGTCCGCTCGACACCGTGACGCATCTGACAGCGATGCAGGGGCAGGATCTTCCCGGCGTGCTGTGGTCGATCGGGTTGCGCACGCCTGACGCCACCGAGGCCGATGTGCGGGCGGCGTTCGATCGTCGCGAACTCGTGCGCAGCTGGCCGATGCGCGGAACCCTGCACGTGACGACGCCGGACGACCTCCGACTGATTCTTCCCCTGTCGCGGCACCGGCTCACGACCTCCTTCGCCACCCGCCATCGTGAGCTCGGCATCAGCCCGGCCGATGTGTCGGCGGCGACCGACGCAGGGGTCCGGGCGCTGGCGGACGGCCCGCTGGTCCGCAAAGCGCTCCTCGCGGTCTTCGAAGCCGCCGGACAATCGATCTCCGGGCAGCGTGGCATCCACCTGATCGGCGCCATGGCGCACGCGGGCATGATCTGCCTGGGCCCGTTCGTCGGAAAGGAGCAGGCGTTCGTGCTCCTCGACGAGTGGACACCTCCGGTCCGTGCGCAACTCGACCGCGAGGACGCCATTGTCGAACTCGCGGTCCGCTACTTCACCAGCCACGGCCCCGCCACGGAGGCCGATTTCGCCTGGTGGGCGAATCTCACCCTCACCGACGTTCGAGCGGCGATCAGCCGAACCGGGGACCGACTGAGCAGCCTTACGACCGACACGACGACCTGGCACGCGTCGACCGATGTCCTCACCCTCGAACGGCCGCTTCCCGGTGCTCGAGCCGTTCACGCTCTTCCCGGCTTCGACGAAAACCTCCTCGGTTACACCGATCGGTCGGCTGCTCTTGCTACCGAGCACGCGCAGCTCATCGTGCCAGGCAACAACGGCATGTTCAAGGCGACGATCGTCATCGGCGGCCGGGTGGTCGGCACATGGGCGCGGTCGGAGAAACCCGACGTGATTCACGTGACAGCCTTGCCGTTCGCCGCATTGAGCAGCAGCCAGGAGTCTGCGCTCGCAAAGGCGATCAGCAGGTACGGCCGGTTCAAGGGCAAGCCAGCTGACCTGACCATCGCAGCAGGAGCCGGGTCCGGCTCACGGTAGCGTGGGAGGGTGAAACGCCTGCGAGCACCGCGACTGCCGACGTTCCTCCGCGCGCCCAGCAGGGTGCCCCTGCTGCAGGTCGTGAAGACCGCCGTCGCCACGGTGCTGGCGTGGATCGTCGCCGTTCTGCTTCTCCCCTCCGAGCTACCCATCTTCGCAGCGATCGCCGCGCTGCTCGTGGTGCAGCCCAGCGTGAACCAATCTTTCGGCAAAGCCGTCGAGCGGAGCGTCGGAGTCATCGCCGGCGTCGTGATCGCCACCCTGATCGGCCTGTTCGCGAGCAACCAGGCCTGGGTCATCCTCCTCGCGATCGTCGTGTCAATCTTCTTCGGCTGGGTGTTCAAGCTCACGCCCGGCTCAGCGAACCAGATTCCGATCAGTGCGATGCTCGTCCTGGCGCTGGGGGCTGCCACCCCCGGTTACGCCGTTGACAGGATTCTTGAGACGCTGATCGGAGCGGCTCTCGGGGTGATCATCAACGTTCTCATCGTCCCGCCCGTCGCGCTCGCACCGGCCGAACGCGACGTCGGGCTCCTCGCCTCGGAACTGGAGGCCAGTATCGAACGGCTCGCCGTCGCGTTGACCACCAAGCAGTCCAGGCAGCAGCTGGACGGCCTCATGATCCAGGCACGACTTCTGCGACCGATGCGGGACGCTGCGGAGGCATCCGTTCGTCAGGGCGAAGAATCCCTGACCATGAACCCTCGGCAGAGCGCACATCGCACGCGGCTGGCGAACATGCACCAGCTGCTGAATCGACTCTCGCCGATGGTCACACGGGTCCTTGGCATGACCCGCGCCCTGCACGATCACTACGACGATTCCCTCATCGAGGAGCCGTCGATCCACTCGATCGCCGGCGAACTCCGCCGTGCCGCTCACGACCTGCGACTGCTGGCGAAGGGGCCGGGGGCCACATCCAGCGACGAACCGATCCGGACAGCCGAGATTCCGGTCCTCACCGCACCGCTTCGGATCGCCCGCCCGCACCCCGAGCATTGGATGCTCATCGGCTCGCTGATGGAAGACCTGCGACGCATACACGAAGAGATCGTCGGAGACTGAGTGTCTCCGACGATCCCTTCGTTGTGCGCGGCGTGGACTACTCGCCGGCGTGCACGGCCTGGAGCTCGAGCGTGATGGTGACTTTGTCTCCGAGGAGGACGCCACCGGTTTCGAGCGCTGCGTTGTAGCTGAGGCCGAAGTCCTCACGGTTGATGACGGCCTTGGCGCTGGCGCCGCCCTTGTAGTTGCCGTACGGGTCCTGGCCGAAGCCACCGAACTCGAAGTCGAACGTGACCGGCTTGGTGATTCCCTTGACGGTCAGGTTGCCGTCGACCTTGAAGTCGTCGCCCTCCTGACGGACGCCGGTCGACACGAAGTCGATGGTCGGGTAGGTTGCAGCGTCGAAGAAGTCACCGGTGCGGAGGTGTCCGTCGCGGTTCGCTTCGTTCGTGTTGATCGAGGCGACCTCGGCGGATGCCGTGACGCGCGAGTCGAGCGGGTTCTCACCGGTCACAAACGTGGCCGAGAACGTGTCGAACGTCCCCTTGACCTTGCTGATCATGATGTGGCGGATGCTGAACCCTACTTCGCTGTGGGTGGGGTCGATGGTCCAGGTTCCAGCCTTGTAGCCGGGGATCGAGGTCGCGGTCAAAGTCATGCGTGCTCCTTCTGGGGCGGTTGAAGTTAGCGGCGCGTGCGCGCCATTCCTATGCAAACGTATGCACGATGCATTGTGTTCCGTGGTGCGAATATTGCCCGCGGCGTGGTCAGCGTAGCGGGTCCGCGTTAACGCCCGTCTCGAACCGCGCGACCAGAAGCTTCAGAGCTGCTTCATCGATGTGTTGCTGTGAGATCCGCCCGGTGTCGACGGCGTCCTCGATGTCGGCGAGCAGCACGGCGGGGTCGACCCCGTCCACGGCGGGCGACGAGCCGAGCACAAAAAGCAGCATGGTCGTTCCGGCGGCCAGTGCCCGGATGGCGTTCTCGGCGACGTTCTGGTACTCCGGCAAGCCGGTGTTTCTCAGCATGAGCATGTCGTCGGTGATGGTGATGCCGTCGAAGCCGAGGTCGTCTCGGAGGATCGAGTGCCAGACGGGTGAGAGGGATGCCGGCACGGGATCGACAGCGCTGTAGTCGAGGTGCCCGAACATGACGATCGGGGCTCCGGCGGCGATTCCTCGCTCGAACGGGACGGCATCCGTCGCCTTCCACTCCTGGAAGGGTTTGTCGGTCCTCGGAATGGTGGTGTGGGAGTCCCCCGGGGCCGCACCGTGCCCGGGGAAGTGCTTGAGGGTTGAGAGAACGGCACCCCGCTCCCCCGCAACGGCTGCAGCCACCCGTTCGGCGGCCGACTCCGGCGTCGAGCCGAGCGCCCGTCGGTAGATGAATGAACCCGGGTCGTCGGTCACGTCGGCGACGATGCCAAAGTTCACCGAGATCCCCGACTGGGCAAGGAGATCGGAACGGAGGCCGAAAGCGTGCTCGGCCTCGACCGCCGGACGGTCCTTCAAAGTCAGCGAGGATGGCCACTGGTCGGACCAGATCCGCCGAACGTCGCCGCCTTCCTGGTCGATTCCGATCAGGAGCGGAAACTCGGGGTCCGCGCTCACCGCCCCCGCCAGCGCAGCGGTCTCCTCAGCGGTGCCGGCGATGTTGTCACGCATGAAGATCAGTCCACCTGGGCGGTGCGTGTCGACGAACGAGCGCAGCGCCGTGGCATCCGTTCCCGGCAGGTGCAGCATCAGCAGGCTCGCTACTTTCTCGGTCCGCGTCATCGTTGAGAGCTTCTTTTTCGCCGCGACCACGGCGGGGCTCTCCGTCGGCACCGGAGTCGCCCTCTGAGTCGATGTCGGTTGGCTCGGTGCGGGACGGCCCGGTGAGGGTGTGTCGACGGCGGCGGTACAACCGGCCAGGGCGAAGAGGACGAGGATCACGGTGGCCACTCGAGCCCGACGTCGGTTCACAGAGGTGTTCCGGATCATCCGTCAAGCCTACGTCTCGCGGATCCGTCTCAGCCGGGAACGATCAGGGTGACACCGGCGGTGTTGCGGGCGTTGGCGAGGTCGATCATCGCCGCGGGGGCCTCCTCCAGGCTGATGCGCCGGGTGATCAGTTCCTCGGGGCGGAGCCGACCAGAGGCGATGATCTCCAACATGGCCGGATAGTGCCGCGCCGCCATTCCGTGACTGCCGAGCACCGTCAGCTCGCCCGCGATGACCTCGCCCATCGGAATGCGCGGATCGGACGCAAACAGGCCGATCTGCACATGCCGGCCCCGCCGGGCGAGGGAGCGGATGGCCACGGCCGTCGTGCTCTCCCGGCCAAGAGCCTCCACCGAGACCGCAGCCCCGCCGTCGGTCAACTCCCGCACGGCAGCAACGACCTCCTCATCGGCGAGAAGGCTCGAGTCGATCACGTGCTCTGCGCCGGATGCCGTCGCCAGGGCCAGCGCCTCGGGCGACACGTCGACCCCGATCACCCTCGCACCCAACGCCGCCGCGATCATCACGGCGCTGAGACCGACACCGCCACAGCCGACGACAACGACCCATTCGTCCTCCTGGACTCGAGCCTGGCCGACCAGCCCGCGGAACGACGTAGCGAACCGGCATCCGAGAATCGCCGCAGCTCCCGGGTCGAGACTGTCAGGAATCGGGATCACGTTGAGTTCCGCGTTGCGGATGAGGACGTATTCAGCGAACGAGCCCCAATGGGTGAAACCGGGCTGTGTCTGATTCCGGCAGACCTGGCCGTTCCCGCTCTCACACTCCGGACAGGCCCCGCAGGCGCAGACGAAGGGCACGGTGACCCGCTGTCCGACCCGAAGCTCCGTCACCCCGGGGCCGCGTTCGGCGATCCGGCCGACGAGTTCATGCCCAGGCACATGCGGGAGCCGGATGCCCGAGTCATGACCCGCCCACGCATGGAGGTCGCTTCGGCACAGACCGGTGGCAAGAACCTGGACGACGACATCCCCGTTCCCCGGCTGCGGTCGGGCGACATCGACGACGCGGGGTACTCCCCCGAAGGATTCATACAGAACGGCACGCATCAGCCCAGTATCCCGCAGCCGGGCCGCTCGAGCTCCATTACGCTGTAACGGCGCGAAGACGCGAGTTCCGCGAACGCGCCGAGAACCGAGGGGCTCGAATGGATCTGAACGCTGAGAGCTTCAACGAAATTCTCCGCTTCGTGGACCTCTCCGGCGTTTTTGCGAATGCGATCCTCGGCGGCATTGCCGCGCGAACAGCCCGGCTTGACATCGTCGGTTTCGTGATCCTCGCGATCCTGAGCGGCCTTGGCGGCGGCATCATCCGTGACACGCTGCTTCAGCAGGGCCCGCCTGTGGCGCTCACCGACCCCGCCTATCTCGCCCTCGCGATCACGGGGGCCGTCGTCGCGTTCTTCGTGCCGTTCCGCGGGCGGTGGTCGCAGCGTTCACTCGTGCTCCTCGACGCACTCGCCATCGGCTCGTGGGCGGCGGTCGGCGCCCAGAAGACACTCGACGCTGGGCTCGGCTGGCTCGCCGCCATCGCCATGGGCATCGTCACGGCCGTCGGAGGCGGAGCCGTCCGCGATGTGATGCTGCTCCGGATCCCGCGCATCTTCGGCGGTAACACCCTCTACGCCACCAGCGCGCTTGTCTCCAGCGTCGAGATGGTGGTCTTCAGCGCGCTGGGGATGCCGACACTCGGGTCCCTCGTGGCCATGGCGAGTGGGGCCGCACTGTCACTGCTCGCGCGCCGATATGGCTGGACCCTGCCCACCGAAGTGCGGATCCCCCGGCCGCGTCTCCTGACCGACGTGGGCAGGCGGCTTCGTCGACGGCACGGTACGGACGCTTCGGAAACCGGCGGCGAACCGCCCGCCTGAGGTGCGGCAGCCATTCTCGGCCGGAGACTTCTCGTGGACACGTGTGCCTGTGAGTCGTAGCGTGGGAGGCGTCACGACGGAAGCCCGACCGCGGCTCACGATCCCGTGGCTATCGAGGAAGGACCATCATGCCAACCATCCACGAGCACGAACCGCCGTATACCGTCGGCTATTTCGTCGGCAGCCTCGCGGCAGCGTCCATCAACCGGCAGCTTGCCGGCGCACTGGTCAAGCTCGCTCCCGAGGAGTTCGAGCTAACGGAGATCCCCATCGGGGACCTTCCGCTGTACAGCTACGATTACGACGCCGACTACCCGCCGGTGGCGCGCACGTTCAAGCAGGCCATCGCCGATGTGGACGCCGTGCTGTTCGTCACGCCGGAGTACAACCGTTCCATTCCCGGTGCGCTGAAGAACGCGATCGACTGGGCGTCGCGGCCCTATGGCGAGAATTCGTTCGCCGGCAAACCCTCAGCGGTGATCGGAGCGTCCCCCGGGGCGATCGGCACCGCCGTCGCGCAGCAGGACCTTCGCAGTGTGCTGAGCTTCTGCAACTCGCCGCAGATGACCGCCCCGGAGGCGTACATCCAGCTCACGCCCGGGCTCATCGCCGAAGACGGATCCGTCACGAACGAAGGGACGGAGACGTTCCTCCGCGACTGGATGGCGGACTTCCTCACCTTTGTGACCCGGGTGCTCACCGTGGTCCCGCAGCGCTGACGTTTCGGCTCAGACCGCGCTGACGTTTCGGCTCAGACCGCGTCGAGGTAGTGCCAGGCACGGCCGGACCGGGCGAACCGGCTCACCTCGTGCTGTTCGCCGCGCCCGTCTGCTGAACGGTAGAAGGCCCGGAACTCGACGATGCCCTCCTCGTCGAGGAGCCCGCCATTCCTCGTCGAGAGGATGTCGAGCCGGTACCAGCGCACGTCCGGGTCGAGGTCGAGCGAGGCCGGTCGGGTGCGCGGATGCCACGACGACCGCAGATACCGTTCGTCGCCGACCACGAACGCCGAGTAACGCGATCGCATGAGCCGTTCGGCCGTCGGCGCGTTTGCCTGCCCGCGGTGGAACGGTGCGCAGCACTGCCCAGAGGTCTCTCCGCTGAGGCAGGGGCACCGGTCGGAGTTCGTGAGGACGGCGAATGGCATGCGTCCATTATCTCGGCAGCCGCACGCTCGACAGGAGACTGCCGCCGGAACCGCGCAAAAGTTCCTGTCGAGCGTTCGCCCGACCCGAACCATCCTGTTAGGCGTCGCGGTGCGACACAAAAAAGCCCGATAATCCGGAGATCATCGGGCTCAATGAGTGGATCTGAGGGGATTCGAACCCCTGACCCCCTGCATGCCATGCAGGTGCGCTACCAGCTGCGCCACAGACCCATTCGGTTGCTCTGATTACTCGGAGCAACCTGATTAGATTACTACAAAACTCGCTCGGTCACGAATCGGGGCATCGACCGGCGAGCCGTCGTTCTACTCCGCCTGGGCGGCAGCCGCGACGGCGATCGGAACGACGGGGCAGTCCTTCCAGAGACGCTCGAGCGAGTAGTACAGGCGCTCTTCCTCGTGGAAGACGTGCACGACGAGGTCACCGAAGTCGAGGAGGATCCAGCGCCCCTCCGAGCGGCCTTCGCGCCGCAGAGTCTTGTGTCCTGCTTCGATGAGCTTGTCTTCGATCTCTCCGGCGACGGCGACGACGTTGCGCTCGCTGCGCCCGGTGGCGATGAGGAAGATGTCGACGAAGGGAAGGGGGCCGGAGACGTCAAGGGCCACCAGGTCGTTGGCGCCCTTGTCGAGGGCGGCTGCGGCAGCGATCTCGAGCTGCTCGATGGTGGATTCGCGTGCTGTCACGTGATGGTTTACCTTTCGGGGTGGTTATCGCGACTGGAATGCGCCGGCCGCGATACCGACGATGATGACGGCCAGCACTGCGACGGCGAGGACGCCGGCGGTGATGGCCAGGATGAGGAGCAGCCTGTTGCTGCGTGCAGGAGCCGGCGGCGTGATGACGTCGCGGGTCGCCGTGTGGGTGCTGACGGCCTTGCTGGCTGAAACCGGAGTTCCGCCGGTCGCCGGCCGGGCTTCGTCTTCGGCGTCGAACATGGCGTCGATGTCGGACCGGTCGAAATGGTCCGGGTGCGCGCCCGACGAGCCCATGCTCGAGGGAAGGTCGATGGATCCGGTGATGACGACGTTGCCGTTGGCGGAGAGCGGCCCGGTCAGCGGATGCGAGTTCGGCATCGACGGCAGGATGATCGAGCTCGTGTTGACACCGCTTCCGGCCTCTTCCAGCCCGCGCGCGATGATCTGGTCGAACGGCTGGTCGAGGACCGGCGCCGTGGTGCTCTCGCCCGTCAACACCGCCTGGCCGAAGCTGCTCGACAGTTTCGGGGTTGCGCTGTCGAGCGCGGCCTGGGCGATCGCGGCCGGGCCGAACGCCGACTCGGTCGGCGCCACAGTCAGGGGTTTGACGATGCGGTCATCGGACGCGGTGTCGAGGTCGGCCGGAATGATCTCGGCATCCACCACGTCGGCTTCGGCAACCGGAGCGGACGACGGCACGAACGACGGGAGACGGTTCGCACTGGCGGCCTGAGCGCGTTTGGCCTTCTTCGAGCCCTGCTTCGCCGGCGTCTTCCGGGCAACGTCGTCAACGGTCGCCGGCGCAGCTTCAGCGGGGGCAGTGTCTTCGGGCACCTGGCTGGCGGCATCCGCAGCCCCGGGCTCCTGTGGAGCAGACGTGATGACGCTCAGCGAGGCGGTGCGCACCCGCTCGAGGTCACGGGCCTGCCTCCGCGTGAGGGGTAGACCTGCTGCCTCGGCTTCTTCAAGCTCAGCCACTTCTTCGGTGGAGAGCTCGGGCTCGGGCGGGGTCGTCACCTCGGGGATGTCTCCGCCAGTGACGGAAGACGTCGATACGCGCCGCGAACGGGGCTCGATGGGGGTACTACTCGTCTCGGTCGTTCGCTGCTGCTCTCGCAGCTGGCGACGAGAGAGCGGTTGCTCGTCGGGCAGCGGGGTCATGCATTACTCCGATATAGGTGGTGTTTGGTGATGTACTGAACGACACCGTCGGGAACCAAATACCAGACCGGGAATCCCCGGCTCACCCGGCTCCGACAGTCAGTGGATGATATCGCCAGAGCCGGAACTTCCAACAAGCTTACGTCCTGCTGCGGCAATCCTGAAATATTGAGGGCGTGTCCCGGGCGACTCACAGCCACAAAGTGGGCCAGCGACCAGAGTTCGTCGGCGTCTTTCCAGCTGAGGATCTGCTGGATGGCGTCGGCTCCCGAGATGAAGAAGAGCTCGGCTTCGGGGCGGGCCGCGTGCAGATCGCGCAACGTGTCGATCGTGTAGGTCGTGCCCTCGCGGTCGACGTCGACCCGGCTCACGGTGAAGCGGGGGTTGGATGCCGTCGCAACCACGGTCATGAGGTAGCGGTGCTCAGCCGGAGTGACCACGTTCTTGTGCCACGGCCGGCCGGTCGGCACGAAGATGACCTCGTCGAGATCGAACGACTGTGCCACTTCACTGGCTGCCACAAGGTGGCCGTTGTGGATGGGGTCGAAGGTGCCGCCCATCACCCCGACCCGAGGTGGGCGTGGCAGGTCTGCCATTACCGGCTAGTGGCCGGTTCCCTGGCTCGACCCGGTGCGTTCCCGAGCCGCGACACGTCCGCCGTGGCGGTTCGCGACATCCCGGTAGCTGAAGGTTGCAACGCCCAGAAAGAGGAAGACGATGAGCGCGATGACGCCGTACATGATGGCCGGCATCGGTAGTTCCGCGTGCTGTGCTGCCTCAGCGATCAGGATTGTCGCAAACGACATGTGTACTCCATTCGGGTCTCTGCGCTCGTCGGCGCGAAGTCCAGTCTACCGACTATCCACGCACCTGGCCGGTACCCCGGACCGTCCACTTTGTACTGGTCAGCTCGGTGACACCCATCGGGCCTCTCGCATGGAGCTTCTGGGTGGAGATTCCGACCTCGGCGCCGAATCCGAACTCGCCGCCATCGGTGAACCGGGTCGACGCGTTGACCATGACGACGGCCGAGTCGACCTCCGCGAGGAATCGCTCCGCTGCCGCAACGTCCTCGGTCAGGATGGATTCGGTGTGACCGGTCGAGTACCGGCGGATGTGCTCGAGCGCCTCATCGAGGTCGTCGACGACCCGTACCGAGATGTCCAGACTCATGTGCTCGGTCGCCCAGTCCTCGTCGGTGGCGGGCACGGCGTCGGGGAACAGTGTCGCGACGGCGTCGTCGGCGTGGATGGTGACTCCGGATGCCGTCAGCCGGGAAAGCACGGACGGCAGCAGCCGTTCGGCCGCAGCCCGGTGCACAAGCACGGTTTCGACCGCGTTGCACACACTGGGCCGCTGAACTTTCGCGTTGTGGACGATTTCGGTGGCCCAGTCGAGCCGGGCGGACTCGTCGAGGTAGATGTGCACGACGCCGGCACCGGTCTCGATCACCGGTACCCGGGATTCGGTGACGACGGCCTGGATGAGGGAGGCGCTCCCCCGCGGCACGAGTACGTCGACGAGGCCGCGGGCCTGCATCAGCTGCGTTGCACCGTCGCGACCGAAGTCGTCGACCGTCTGTACGGCATCCGCAGGCAGTCCAGCCGAGGTGAGGGCATCCTGGATCACGGAGACCAGTTCCCGGTTTGTGTTCTCGGCGGCTGAACCGCCGCGGAGAACGACGGCGTTGCCGCTTTTCACAGCCAGGGCGGCGATGTCGATCGTGACGTTGGGTCGGGCTTCGTAAATCGCACCGACGACACCGAACGGTACCCGCACCTGGTCGATCTTCACCCCGTTGGGCAGGCGGGAACCGCGAAGGGTCTGGCCGACCGGGTCGGCGAGGGCGGCGATCTGCCGCACGGCGGATGCGAGGGCTGCGACCCGGCTCTCGTCGAGGCGCAGGCGGTCGATCAGCCCGGCGGCGAGGCCCGAGCGTTCCCCGTTGGCAAGGTCGGCAGCGTTGGCGGAGAGGATGCGCGCGGTCGCGTCGACGACGCCAACGGCGAGAGCTTCGAGCGCGCGGTTCTTGACATCGCCGTGCGCTGTCGCGAGGGCGCGGGAGGCGACCCGGGCTCGCTTCAACCGGTCGTGCACGCCGTCTGCCGGATTCGCCGTCCCGGCCTGTACCGAAGCGGATTCAGTCGTTGTGGTCATGGTCTGATTTTAGCCAGTTCGGCGCACGCGGGCGGACCTCAGCGGCGAGGGGTGGGTTCGAACCAGGTTCCGATGTCGTCCCCGTTGAGTGCCCGGGCGACCTGGGCGGTGGACGTGATCAGCACACCGGCGCCCGCCTCCGCCGCGAGTCGAGCGGCTGAAACCTTGGTCGACGCTCCCCCGGTGCCGACGCCGGCGGCACCGATGTCGCCGAATGTGACATCGCTGAGCCCGTCGCCCGCGCGGACGGTGGCGATGGGTTCGGCACCCGGCTCGGACGGCGGCCTGGTGTACAACGCGTCGACGTCGCTGAGGAGCACGAGCGCGTCAGCCTCGACGAGGATCGAGACGAGGGCGGCCAATCGGTCATTGTCGCCGAACCGGATCTCGTGGGTTGCGACGGTGTCGTTCTCGTTGACGATCGGCAGGATGCGCAGGGCGAGCAGTCGTTCCATCGCGCGTTGGGCGTTACTCCGGTGTGCGGCGATCTCCAGGTCGCCCGCGGTGAGGAGTACCTGCCCGGCGACGATGTCGTAGCGGTCGAGGCTGTCCTGATAGCGGTAGATGAGCACGTTCTGGCCGACAGCGGCCGCCGCCTGCTGAGTGGCCAGGTCGGTTGGCCGGGCGGTCAGCTGGAGGAACGGCATCCCGATCGCGATCGCGCCCGAGGACACGAGAATGATCTCGGTTCCGCGGCCGTGGGCCTCGGCGAGTGCGTCGACGAGGTGGGCGATCTGACCGGCGTTGTTCCCGCTGATCGACGACGAACCCACCTTGACGACGACACGGCGTGCTGAACGGATGCCGTCGCGGCCGGTTAACGCCATGTCCTACTTGTCCTCGTCAGCGCCGGATGCGGCTGTCGCCCGCTCTGCGGCTGCAGCGGCCGCTGCTGCCTGCTCGTCGGCCTCGTACTGCTCGGTCCACATGCCTGATTCCTTCTCACGGAGGAGTTCGGCGCGGGCTGCGCTCTTCGCGTCCATCCGCTCGAAGTACTCTTCACGGCGCTGGTTGCGGGTCGGCCGGTTGTTCGCGTCGAGTCGGGCGTCGAGCCCGCGGGGCGTGGTGATCATCTCGGCGGATGAGGTCAGGGTGGGCTCCCAGTCGAAAATGACGCCGTCGCCCTTGCCGATGATGACGGTCGAGCCGCCGACGGCGCCCGCCTTGAACAGACCGTCTTCGACGCCGAGTTTCGCGAGCCGGTCGGCGAGGAAGCCCACCGCTTCGTCGTTGGTGAAGTCGGTCTGCTGCACCCAGCGTTCGGGCTTCGCACCGAGCACACGATAGATGTCGCCGTAGCTGCCGCCTTCGACGACGACGGAGAACTTCGACTCGTCGACCGCTTTCGGGCGGATGACGATGCGCGGTTTCTCGGCAGCTTCCGCCCGGCGCGCTTCACGCTCGGTGGCGACGAGGTCGCCAAGGGCGTAGGAGAGCTGGCGGAGCCCCTCGTGGCTGACCGTGGAGATCTCGAACACGCGGTAGCCGCGAGCCTCGAGGTCCGGCTTGACCAGGTCGGCGAGGTCGCGTCCCTCAGGGACGTCGATCTTGTTCAACGCGATGAACTGGGGGCGCTCGAGCAGCGGCAGCTGCCCTTCGGGGACCGGGTACGCGCCGAGCTCGCCGAGGATGATGTCGAGGTCGCTGATCGGGTCGCGGCCGGGCTCAAGAGTCGCGCAGTCAAGCACGTGGACGAGCGCCGAGCAGCGTTCGACGTGCCGCAGGAATTCGAGGCCGAGCCCCTTGCCCTCGCTGGCGCCTTCGATCAGCCCGGGGACGTCGGCGACGGTGTACCGGTTGTCGCCGGCCTGGACCACGCCGAGGTTGGGGTGCAGCGTCGTGAAGGGGTAGTCGGCGATCTTCGGTTTCGCGGCCGACATGGCGGCGATCAGGCTCGATTTACCGGCGGAGGGGTAACCGACGAGAGCGACATCGGCGACCACCTTGAGTTCAAGGGTGACGTCGCCTTCCCAGCCAAGCGTTCCGAGCAGTGCGAAGCCGGGGGCTTTACGTTTCGTGGTCGACAGTGCCGCGTTACCGAGGCCACCCTGTCCGGCTTGTGCCACGACGTAACGCATCCCGGGCTCGTCGAAGTCGATGAGCTCGTTGCCGTCGGCATCCTTGACGACGGTTCCAACGGGAACAGGAAGCTCGAGCTCTTCGCCCATCGTCCCGCTGCGGTGGTCTCCCATGCCGGGGCCACCGTTCTCCGACCGGCGGTGCGGTGAGCGGTGGTAGTTGAGGAGGGTGGTGACCTGGGGGTCGGAGACGAGCACGATGTCGCCGCCGTTCCCGCCGTTTCCGCCGTCAGGACCGGCCAGTGGCTTGAACTTCTCCCGACGAACAGACACGCATCCGTTACCGCCGTTTCCAGCACGCAGGTGCAATGTCACCTGATCGACGAATGTGGCCACGAGAGCCCTCCAAAAACTTAATGATTCATAAATAACTCAGGGGCGAGCCGAAGCTCGCCCCTGAGAAAAACAAACGGTTACCTACTCGGCAGCCGCCGTCACGATGTTGATGACCTTGCGGCCGCCCTTGGCGCCGAACTCAACCGAACCGGCTGAGAGAGCGAACAGGGTGTCGTCGCCGCCACGTCCGACGTTGACGCCGGGGTGGAAGTGGGTGCCGCGCTGGCGAACGATGATCTCGCCGGCAGAGACGACCTGACCACCGAAGCGCTTCACGCCGAGGCGCTGTGCGTTCGAGTCGCGACCGTTGCGAGTGGAACTCGCGCCCTTTTTGTGTGCCATGTCTGTTCTCCCTCAGGCTCTACTTGATGCCGGTGATCTTGACGCGGGTGAGCTCCTGGCGGTGCCCCTGACGCTTCTTGTAACCGGTCTTGTTCTTGAACTTCTGGATGTGGATCTTGGGGCCGCGGAGGTTCTCGAGGAACTCAGCGGTGACCTTGACCTTCGCAAGCTTCTCAGCGTCGGTGGTGATGTTCTCACCGTCGACCAGCAGAACGGCAGCCAGTTCGACTTTGCCGTCCTTGATGTTCTTGACCCGGTCCATCGTCACGATGGTTCCGACCTCTACCTTTTCCTGCCTGCCACCGGCGCGCACTACTGCGTAAACCACTTCTCGTACCTACTTCTCTGGGGAGCTGCACGCTTGCGAGCTCAATCTGTCAAAGGAAAATTCACTGTGCGGTAGACCCCAGCGGGAAGGGAGGTCAAGCTGACAGAAAACCATGGGCAAACGGGTGATAAGCCAACGTGCGCCAACAGGAAACTTTACTTCATCGCACCCAATCCCACAAATGCAACGGATGCCGTGTCGCGTCTTCCTAGAATTCTCCCATGGCCATCCTCATCGATCCCCCACGCTGGCCTGCGCACGACACGCTGTGGAGCCACCTGATCAGTGACCTGTCCCTCGATGAGTTGCACGCCTTTGCCGGGGCGAATGACATTCCGCGGCGCGGTTTCGACCTCGATCACTACGACGTGCCGGCTTCGAAGTACCAGGGTCTTGTCGAGGCGGGGGCCGTGCCTGTCGACGGGCACGAACTCGTCCGGCGACTGATTCGCAGCGGACTGCGGATCACCGCCCGTGAGCGAACGGAACGGGGCGGCGCGCCGCGCCGCCGCTCGCGCCGGCCCCCAAGGCG
>NZ_JBKJWH010000033.1:0-15798 GCF_046716805.1 Mycetocola sp.
CCCTCCCGACCACGCGGGCGTAGGCGGATTACTTCTTGCTTGCGTCCCGTGCTGCGTCGTACAGCTTCTTCTGGCTGGGCTCGGTCAGGAACTGGTCGACCAGCGGCTCGAGTGCATCGGCGAACGCGTCGGAGTCAACCTCGGTGAAGGTGGCCCCAGCCGCTTCGGCGTCAGAGATCGCCTTCTCGGTGGCCTCGGTCCACAGTTCCGTGTGCTGCTCGTACGTGGCGGTCCACGCCTCGTCGAACGCTGCACGATCTTCCTCGGTCAGGCCGTCCAGCTTCCCGCTGTTGATGATGAGGTAGTCGAGTCCGATGAGGTGCTTCGTGTACGAGAAGTACGGTGCCACTTCGTGGTGCTTCTGCGTGAA
Source organism: Mycetocola sp. (assembly GCF_046716805.1). Taxonomy (GTDB): domain Bacteria; phylum Actinomycetota; class Actinomycetes; order Actinomycetales; family Microbacteriaceae; genus Mycetocola_A. Next base: position 371 of record NZ_JBKJWH010000033.1, read on the forward strand.
GTACGACACTTCGTTGTTCTCGGCACCGTCGATGACGCCGGACTGGAGTGCGGTGTAGACCTCACCGAAGGCCATCGGAGTCGGGGATGCTCCGAGTGACTTGACAAGCGAGAGGAAGAGTTCGCTCTCCTGGACGCGAATTTTCTGTCCGGCGAGGTCGGCCGGGCTCTCGGCCGGCGCATTCTTCGTGTAGATACTGCGGGCACCCTGGGTGAAACCGCCGACTACTGAGATGTTGTTGCCGTCCGCGAGCGAGGAGTACAGGTCAGCGGTGACCTCCGGGTTGTTGACGACGGAGATCTGGTGCTCGACCGAGTCGAAGACGGTGGGGAGGTTGAAGGCGATGAAGTCCTTGGAGAGGTTCTCGAGCTGTGCGCCGGAGACGATCGCCATGTCGACGACCCCGTCGCCGACCAGCTGAAGGGTCTCGGCCTGGGCGCCGAGGGTCTCGTTCGGGAACACCTCGATGTCCCAACGGCCGTCGGTGGCCTCGAGGAGTCGCTCACCGAACGCGTCGAGGGCGATGAAGGACGGGTGCTCTTCGGTCTGGTTGAGCGCCAGGCGCAGGGTCGTCTTCTCGACGGGTGCCTCCTTCTCGGTGCCGGCTGGTGCCGGGCTGCTGCAAGCGACGAGCGCGAGGGCGAGCAAGCCGACCGTGGGGGCTACGAAATACCGCGATGTGATTCGCATGGGTGTCTCCTTGGGTGCGTGGGCTATGTGGCAGACGCTTTCTCCCGGAGACCGCAACCGAGAAGTCGGCTGCAGAGACAGTGGGGCGGGCGCCGTTGCCGTGCTGTGTGTAGACATGAGCAACAGCGGCGAAGGCCGCCGCTGTTGGTTCTCATTTATTCAGGTCGGCGCGATCGTGGCAACCAGTTGCCATCACTTGTCGCCGGACAGATCACCTGGGGGCCGCGACGGCAGAGTCCACGATCCCGTCCGGGACCGTGTCGCCGCGAAGAGGAGCGATCAGCGGCGCGGTCGACTCGCGGATCAGCAATTGCGACGGAAGCAGCGCCACTTTCAACGGCTTCGGAGGAACGAAGACGGTGGATGCTGGCTTTCGGAGCTCGACGAGCAGGGTTTGCACAGCGAACGCTCCGAGGCTGTGCAAGGACGCCGCCACGGTTGTCAGCGGCGGGCTGCAGAAGTCAGAGCCGAAGATGTTGTCGAACCCGACCACCGACACATCGTCAGGCACTGAGATTCCCTGCCTGGCGAAACCCCTCATGAGCCCGATGGCCATGAGGTCGTTGTACACGACAAGCGCTGATGCAGTTCCCTTCGTGAATTCGTGCGCCGCTGTCAGGCCACCAGCCTGAGTCGGAGCGAACGGCCCCACACGTCTGCCCTTCAGCGAGAGCTCATACGTTGCTTCACGGAAGGCCTGCCAGCGGATGCCGTCTGCCCACGAATCCTTCGGACCCGCGACGTAGGTGATGGCGGTGTGTCCCAGATCGGCGAGATGCTCGACCGCGCGTCTCATTCCTCGCGCGTTGTCGGTGACCACGCTGGGGATGTCACTCGTCGACCGGTTCAGGACGACCGTTGGGCGCTGCTTGGCCGCCACGCGAATCGACGAGTCGGACATCCTCGATGTGGCCAGGATGATCCCGTCGACCAGGGGCAGCGTCCGGTTGAGCGCTTTGCGCTCAGCATCCGCTGATTCGTTGACATCCGCGATGAGTAGCGTGTAGCCGGCGGCCGATGCCGTTTCCTCGGCCCCTCGGATGATTTCGAAGAAGAACGGATTCGTGACATCCGATACCAGGAGGGCGATCAGTGAACTCCGCGCCGGCGAAAGCGCCTGCGGGACAGGGGTTGTCCGATATCCCATCTCGGCTGCAACCCGGCGGATCCGTTCAGCAGTCTCCGCGTTGACGCGGCCGGGTCGAGAGAACGTCCGTGAAACTGTCGAAGCCGCGACACCACACGCCGCAGCGACATCGTAAATGGTCGGGCGGGGCTGACGGGCATCGACGCCGTCCGAAGAATCAGACACCCTCAGATCTTATGTCGATCGACGGCAACCGGTTGTCATTGTGGCGCAGCCGAATTGCAGACGCTGACGTCGTATAGTGTGGCAACTTCTTGCAGCTTCGCGCTGCCACAGGCATGAGCCGCGGATATTGCGGCAATTCGATCCGGGGATAGCCAACAATGACAGATGAGACCGTTTCCCATGCGGTTGACCCCTCGGGTCGCGACGCCCCTCTCCGCGACGCCGACTCGTCAGTCGCTCACGGCACCCTGGCGGACTCCCAGGTCGAAATGGCCCAGACGGGGCTCCGCCGGTTGGGCGTCGCGAACGCGCGCGTGCAACACTTCGGCGAGCTCGCCCGAGTGATTGTGGATTCCAGCGATATCCCGGTCATCGCCGTGGAACCGCTCCGCAGCGAAGTGGTGAACCTCGTGCAGTCGGCTGGATTCACGATCGTCGCGCTCGACATGACCGGCACACAGCTCTAAAACGCCATTGGCGCGAAGCCGAGCGGATGCGCTGGCGCGCGTCCCGCCCCCGCTTGTCGATCAAGCTCCGCGACAACTGGTGGCAAAGTGCGGCACTCTCCCAGCGACTCGACAACATCAGGTCATCAGCGTGGCATTCCTGCTCGGCGATTAGAGTCATGCTCATCGGATTGCGGATCGTGCGAGAAAGGACCGGCAGTGAACGACTCAACGAAATCCACCGCACGTGGGGAGACCTCCGGCGGATTCACGGACGAGGAACGAGCCGCCATGAAGGAGCGCGCCAAGGAGCTGAAGGCGGAAGCCAGCCGTGATGCGCGCGACGCCAAGAACCGAGAGAAGGGCGAGCGCGACGTACTCGAGAAGATCGCCGAGATGCCCGACGCCGATCGCGTCATCGCCGAGCGGCTGCATGCCCTGATCACCGAGAACGCCCCGGAACTCATGCCGAAGACCTGGTACGGGATGCCTGCATACGCGCGAGACGGCGAGGTGGTCTGCTTCTTCCAGAGCGCCGACAAGTTCACGTCACGGTACTCGACCTTCGGGTTCAACGACCCGGCGAAGCTCGACGCAGGCAGCATGTGGGCGACCTCCTTCGCTCTGACGAAATTGACCGACGACGACGCGAAGAAGATTGTCGCGCTGGTGAAGAAGGCCGTGAGCTGACGCCCTTGTCGGCAATGGCGGGCGCACTCCGAACCGTGCTCGCTTCCAATTTCTCTGTGAAACCTTCCGGCGGCTCTGGGGGTGTGGATCAGGCCTTGCGGGCGAGGAGCCGCTCGACGCGAGGTTTGACCTCGGTGGCGAGGAGAGTGAGCGACTCGAGGAAATGATCCTGCGGCAGACCCCCGATGTCCATCTGCAGGAAGTGGCGCACGTGGCCCATGAAACCATGAAGGTGGACGATGCGCTCCGCCACGTCGTCGGGGTCGCCGACGTAGTAGGCGCCCGGCGCGTGAGCCTGCGCCAGATACGCCCGCTGGTCCGGCGCCGGCCAACCGCGGAGCTTGCCCATGGTGATGTTGAGGTTACGCCAACCCGGGTAGAACCGGTCCAGTGCCTCGTCTTTCGTCGAGGCAACGAGACCCAATGCGGCGACGGACACTTTGATGTCCGGGCCGCTGTGACCGGACTTCTCGGCCGTCTTTCGGTAGAGCTCGGCGAGCGGCGCGAACTTCTCCGGCGCCCCGCCGATGATGCCGTAGCTCACCGGCAAGCCCAGGCGGCCTGCGCGTACGGACGAGGGAGCGCTACCCCCGGTTCCCACCCAGAGAGGCAGTCTGCCGTTCACCGGGCGGGGCACAACGGGCAGGTCGTCGATCGCCGGGCGTACGGAGCCCTTCCACGTCACGCGCTCGTTCTCATTGGCCTGAATGAGCAGATCGAGCTTCTCCTCGTAAAGGCGGTCGTAGTCGCGGAGTTCGTAGCCGAACAGCGGGTAGGACTCCACCGACGATCCGCGTCCAGCGGTGATCTCGACTCGACCGCCGGAAATCGCATCTGCGGTCGCGAACTGTTGGAACACTCGAACCGGATCGTCCGTGCTGATGACGCTGACTCCCGAACCGAGACGGATCTGTTTCGTCGCGCCCGCAGCGGCGGCAATGACAGCTCCCGGCGAGGAAGCCGGCATGTCGAAGGTGTGGTGCTCCCCGACCGCGAAGTAGTCGAGTCCCGCCTGATCGGAGGTGACGATTGCATCGAAGAGATTCTTGATCGCTTCCGACGTCGAGCGAAGCGAGCCGTCCTCGTCAAGTTGGGTGTCGCCGAAGCTGTAGGCGCCGAGTTCCATCTGTGTGTCTCGTTTCTTGTTGTTGATGGCGAAGTGGCTGTTACGCCTGGCTTGCCGGCTGAAGGGTCAACTCGTGCTCGAGTTCGGCCTTGCTGAAGGCGCCATTGAAGATCTCCGTGCCCGGCTGCAATACCCGCCCCGTTCGCAGCGGCCCCGCATAAGCGGCGTCGAAGCCGAACCGGTCGATCATCTCCATGACCAGCCGCGCTGCAGGCTCGTCGTCGCTCGCGACGGCCAACGCGCGTCGGCCGGGAGCGCCGGCCGCGATCGCATGCTCTTCCAGGTCGTGATAGCCGATGTGGTTCAGCGTCTTGACGACGCGAGAACCGGCGAAGTGGCGGCTGACGACCTCGCTGCTGGTGGCGGCATCCTGCTCGAACTCGCTGATCTCCCCGTCGATAGGCGCCCAGTAGTTCATGACGTCAATGACCACCTTGCCTTCCAGCAGACTGGGGTCGACCGACGTGTACTTGTTCAGGGGCACCGCGACGATCACGATGTCCGCGTCGAGAACGGCATCCGCTGTTCCCATGGGGCGTGCGCCAGGCATGATGATCTCTGCGAGGAGAGCGATGTCGTCGGCTGTGCCGGATCCTGAGACATGGACGTCGTATCCGGCCTTGAGCGCCGTGCGGGCGACCGCAGAGCCCACGCGTCCCACTCCTATGACGGCGATCGTCGCCATGTTGCCTCCAGGTTTTATTCAATCACATTGGTTGATTCATCAACCACTCTATACCGTTTGGTGGATGCGTCAACTAAGATGGGGCACATGACTGCTCAGGAGACGGCGATACCCGCATCGGGAATGACGGCGTGGGCAAGTTATCGACGCATGCAGGTGCGCCTGACGGAGCGACTCAACCGCGAGTTGTCCGAAGTGGCTGGCCTCTCCCAAGCCGACCTCGAGGTACTCACCGTTCTCTCCGAGAATCCGGATGACAGCGTGCGGGACATCTCTCTGAGATGCGGACTGGAGTGGGAGAAGAGCCGGCTTTCACACCAGCTCCGGCGCATGGAGGCGCGCGGTCTGGTGGCCCGCGGTGCATGCTTCGAAGACAACCGGAGCTCGACCGTGGCTCTCACCGACGTCGGCCGCGAGGCCGCTGCGCGGGGCAGGGAAGTGGAAGCGACCGTCATAGCCAGGCATTTGGGAACCGCTCTATCAGCTGAGCAACTCGACCGCCTGGGCACCATGGCGGAGGCTGTCCTCGCAACACTGGAGACACCACACCGCCCGTGACGCTTCAGCGAGCCCGCCGAGTTCTCGTGACAGTCACGATGGCTCGGGCGGGATGCCGTGAGACCGTTCAGGCGCTCGCCCGGCGACCCGTGATGAAGTAAGCGATCGGGCCGACCCAGTTCACCGCGATGATCGCCGCCCACAAGCCCTTCGGGCCGTTGACCTGCTGGGCGGAGCGCTTGGCGAGATCCCTCCACGCTGTAGTGGCCAGGCCCATTTGCACCAAGCCCGTCGCGATTACGCCCACTTTCTGACCCGTACTCATCTCATTCCACGTCAGCTTCTTCTTCTTTGACTGCTTCTTCCTCGACTGCTTTGTCATTGCGGTTGCTCCTGTTCGTGGTCGTCATCGTCCTTGAATCTTCAAGACTCCCGGCATTCACCAGCTCGCACAACCGGGTATCGCCGCGATTCGACCCTGCTTCCACGCGCGCCGATAGGACGGAATTGACCGGACGCACGTTCAGCAGGTTCAACGCATCGTTCCAGGACGCGATGCCCTGTTGAACGTGCGGCTGCCCCCAGGGCGGACGTACACCGCAGAAGAAAAAAGGCCACCGGAACCCGGTGGCCTTTACTGTTTCTGAGTTTCACAAGAGATTCAGCCTGAGAAGCTGACCTACTCACTGTGCGCGAGGGGGGACTTGAACCCCCACGCCCTTTCGAGCACTGGCACCTGAAGCCAGCGCGTCTGCCAATTCCGCCACTCGCGCAGTGTTGCGACACGTGCGTGTCAACTCAGCGAGATTAGCATGGTGGCGGGTGAATCGCCATTCGACGGGGCGCTGGACGCCCAGCTCGATTCACCACCGAGGCCTCGGTCGAACCGCACTCTCAGCCCCGCCTACTAGCATGTGCTTAGCCATTTGACACGATCGGGAGACCTGTGGGCATTCTGGACAACTTCGAGAAAGGTCTCGAACGTGCCGTGAACGGCGCGTTCGCCAAGACCTTCCGTTCGGGGCTGCAACCGGTCGAAATCACCTCGGCGCTCAAGCGGGAAATCGACACCAAAGCGGCCGTGATGAGTCGCGAGCGCATCCTCGCTCCCAACCAGTTCGTCGTGCGCATGTCCCCCCACGATCACGAGCGTATGACCGGAATCGGTCCCGCCCTCATCGACGAGCTCACAAGCCTCGTTCAGAAGCACGCGACCCACCAGGGCTACTCGTTCGCCGGCGGCCTCAGCATCCGTTTGAAGTCCGACGGCAGCCTGTCCGACGGGATGCTGCAAATCGACTCGGTCAACGTGAAGGGTCAGGTGTCGTGGACCCCGGTCCTCGATGTCGGCGGCAAGCGTTACCCGATCACCAAGGGGCGCACGGTCATCGGTCGCGGGAGCGACGCGGACATCACCATCGACGACTCCGGGACGAGCCGCAAACACGTGGAAATTCTGTGGGACGGCGAACGCGCGCAGGCGCGCGACCTCGGCTCCACGAACGGCTCGACTCTCGACGGCGTGCCGTTCACCCAGGTCGCCCTGACCCCCGACTCGGTCGTGCAAATCGGGAGAACCCGTATTGTGTTCCGAGTGCTGGCACAATCTTCCACCCCGAGTTCACCCGACACCGTCGACGACTCCACCCGCGCTTACGGCGCGGAGGGAGGATTCTGGGGGCCCGCGTCGTGAGTGAACTCACCCTTCTGGTGCTCCGCATCGGATTCCTTCTTCTTCTGTGGCTTTTTGTCTTCGCCATCGTCTATGCGCTCCGCTCGGACATCTTCGGTCCGGGCTCCCGCAAGCCCCAGGCAGCCCAGGCCGGACAGGCACCGCAACAGGCACCGCGCCCGCCGGCTGCTCCTCCGGTGCTCCCGAACAACCCCACGCCGCCCGTGGTTCCGCCCAGCAACCGCAAGAACGACAAGGCGACCATCCACAACGTCAGCCGGCTCGTCATAACGGCAGGTCCGAAAGAGGGACTCGAGGTGTCGCTCGGTCGCGACCCACTGACGATCGGGCGGGCGCCGGACTCAGGACTCGTCATCCGTGACGACTACACCTCCACCCACCATGCCAAGCTGCTGCTGTGGAATGAGGACTGGATGGTCCAGGACCTCGACTCCACCAACGGCACCTTCCTCGGAGGCAAACGCATCAGTTCACCGACGCAGATCACTCTCGGTACCCCGATCAAGGTCGGCGCGACCAGTTTTGAACTGCGGCGGTAGACGGTGACCAAAGCAGGCGACTCTGCGGCCATCTCCCATGTGGGGAAGATCCGTTCGAACAACCAGGACTCCGGGTATGCCGGAACCCACCTGTTCGTCGTCGCCGACGGCATGGGCGGCCACGCCGGAGGTGACGTCGCCAGCGCCATCGCCCTCAAACGCATCATGCAGGCGGATGCCGATTTCACCAGTGCGCAGGACGCCGAAGCGGCCTTGCAGACAGCGATCAGCTCCGCCAACGCCGAACTCGCCGAAGCGGTCTTCGAACACCCGGAACTCGGCGGCATGGGCACGACGGTGGATGCCATCGTCGCGGTCGGAGACGAAGTCGCCATCGCGCACATCGGCGACTCCCGGATCTATCTGCTTCGTGACGGCGAACTGAGCCAGATCACCACCGACCACACCTTCGTGCAGCGCCTCGTCGATTCCGGGCGGATCACCGAGGAAGAAGCGATGGTCCATCCACGTCGCTCCGTGCTCATGCGCGTGCTCGGCGACGTCGACTCGAATCCCGAGATCGACACGATGGTCATGCGCACGCACCCGGGTGACCGCTGGCTGCTCTGCTCCGACGGCCTCTCCGGCGTCGTCGACAAAGACGCGATCCAGGTCGCCCTCGCCCAGGACCTCCCGGCTCGACAGGTCGGCGAGCAGCTCATCCGCAAAGCACTCGACGGCGGCGCACCAGACAACGTCACAGTCGTCATCTTCGACGTCGGTGCCGAGCGTTCGGCCAGCGCCCAGACCCCTGTCATCGTGGGGTCTGCCTCACGCCCGCTCGCGTTCCAGAACGACCTACCCCGGCGTACTGGGCTGCTGCCGTCGCTCCGGCTGCACTCCGGCCGCAGCACACCGTCCGGTCCCAGCCATTTCGAACCCGCCTCGGACGACTACCTCGATGAACTCATCGAAGAGGATGCCCGTCGCGCGAGACGCCGGCGGCTCACCTGGCTGGTCGGTTCGATCGTTCTCGCCCTTGCCATCGCCCTCGCTCTCCTGCTGGGCTATGCGTGGACGCAGTCCCGGTACTTCGTCGGTGCCGACGCCAACACCGTCGTGATCTACCAGGGAATCCAGCAGGACATCGGTCCGTTCAGCCTGTCCACCGAGCACAACGACACCGGCATTCCGATCTCCATGCTTTCCACTTACGATCGCCAACAAGTGGAGCGGACCATCAGCGCTTCCTCTCTGGAGGAGGCTCGGGAAATCGTCTCCCGACTCCGCACGACCACGTCGAAGGACGATGGATGATGACAGACAACTCGAGAACCCGCGCAACCGCCGCCGTCGGCGGTCGGATCGTCGAAGTGCCCGCCGCTGAGGAAGACTTCAGAGCCGACACCGCGGTGATCCGCACCATGCGCAAATTGCGGCTGCCGCTTAAACTGCGGAACCGTGAACTGGCGCTCCTTCTGTTCGCCTGCGTCATCAACTCGGTCGCGATCCTGCTCGTTCAGCTCGGCGCCCTCGGCACGATCGACCTCGACCTGATCTACCTGGGCGCCGGCCTCTCCGCACTCGTCCTCGGGCTGCATGTCTGCCTGCGGTACATCGCCCCTCAGGCGGATCCGCTGCTGCTGCCGATCGCCACAGTGCTCAATGGCCTCGGCGTTGCCATGATCTACCGCATCGACCTGGCGACCGGTGCTGGCGGGTGGTCCGCGGCATCCACGCGGCAGATCACGTGGAGCGCGATCGCCATCATCGCGGCCATCGCGATCATCATCCTGATCAAGAACCACCGTGTGTTGTTCCGCTACACCTACCTGTTCGGCGCCTTCGCCTTCGTGCTGCTGCTGCTGCCGCTCGTGCCAGGCATCGGCCGCGAGGTGAGCGGCGCGCGGGTGTGGGTCGGCATCGGCGACCTCGTCAGCTTCCAGCCCGGCGAAATCGCGAAGATCGCGCTGGCCATCTTCTTCGCCGGCTACCTGGTGCGCACCCGTGACAGCCTGTCGATGGTCGGCAAGAAGTTCCTCTGGATGCAGTTTCCCCGCCTTCGCGACCTCGGCCCGATCATCGTCGTCTGGGCCCTCTCGATGGCCATCATCGTGTTCCAGCACGACATGGGAACCGCACTTCTCTTCTTCGGCCTGTTCACCGTCGTGCTCTACGTCTCGACCGGCCGGCTCAGCTGGATCGTCATCGGTGTCGGCATGTTCGCCGTCGGCGCGTTCTTCGCAGCCCAGACCCTCACCTATGTGCAAGGCCGGTTCCAGAACTGGCTCGACGCCTTCAGCACACAGGTCTACGACGCACAGGGCGGCAGCTATCAGCTGGTCCAGGGCATCTTCGGGCTCGCCCACGGCGGGCTCATCGGCACCGGACTCGGCCAGGGCCGCCCACACCTGACCCCTCTGTCGCAGAGCGACTACATCATGGCGAGCCTCGGTGAGGAGCTCGGTTTGGCCGGCCTGTTCGCCATCCTCGGCCTCTACCTGCTGTTCGTGTCACGCGGACTCCGCATCGGGTTCCGCGGCCAGGACGACTTCGGCAAACTCCTCGCCGTCGGCCTCGCATTCACCATCGCACTGCAGGTGTTCATCATGGTCGGCGGCGTCACCCGGGTCATCCCGCTCACCGGACTGACCACACCCTTCCTCGCGGCCGGTGGATCATCACTCGTCGCCAACTGGATCATCGTCGCCCTCCTCCTGCGCGTGAGCGACAGCATCCGCAACGGACCGATACAGGAGGTCTCCTCATGAATCGCGAACTGAAGCGCGTCAGCGTGCTCGTCCTCGTCATGTTCTTTGCCCTGTTCGGGTCGACCACTGTTATCCAGGCGGTACAGGCGGATGCCTTGCGCCTCGACCCCAGGAACACACGCGCCCTCTACGACAGCTACGACACCGAACGCGGGCCGATCCTCGCCGGAAGCACCGTCATCGCCCAGTCGGTGCCGACCGGTGACCAGTACGTGTTCCAGCGCCAATACCCGCAGGGTGAGCTGTACGCCCCTGTGACCGGATACTTCAGCCCCACCCAGGGTTCCGCGGGCATCGAGCAGTACATGAACGACTTCCTCTCGGGCACCTCGAACTCGCAATTCCTCGACACCATCAACCGGATCGTCGCCGGCCAGGCGCCGAAGGGCGCCGCTGTCGAGGTGACCATCGATCCCGCGGTGCAGCAGGCAGCATTCGACGCGCTCGGCGACCGGCAGGGTGCCGTAGTTGCGATCGAACCGTCCACCGGCCGGATCCTCGCCATGGTGTCGACACCGACCTACGACCCGAACGTTCTCGCCTCTCACGATTCGCAGAGTGTCATCTCCGCTTTCGCTGCGCTCGAGGACGACCCACTCGATCCACTCAGCAACCGCGCGTCCAGCGGAAACATGAACCCGCCGGGATCCTCGTTCAAGGTGGTCGTGGCAGCGGCCGCCGTCGAAAGCGGAAAATACACCGCCGAGTCGACCTTTCCAAACCCGGTCAGCCTCCAACTCCCCGGCAGCAGCGCCACCGTGTACAACTGGAACCGCCTCGCCTGCGGCCCGGGCGAGACGGTCACCCTGGCGGAAGCCATCCGGCAGAGCTGTAACGTTCCGCTGGCCCAACTCGGCATGGAACTGGGAGACGATGCCATCCGCGAGACCGCCGAGAAGTTCGGCTTCAACTCGAAGATGACGCTGCCCACACCCGCAGGCGTCAGTGTCTACCCCAAAAACCTCGATGACGCACAGACCGCGCTGACCGCGTTCGGCCAGTACGAAGTGCGAGCTACGCCGCTCCAGATGGCACTTGTCTCTGCCGGAATCGGCAATGGCGGCACGGTCATGGAACCGACACTCGTCGACCGCGTGACCGGCAGAAACCTCGAGGTTCTCAAGAGCTTCGAACCGAAGGTGATGAACGACGCCGTGAGCAGCGAAAGCGCCGCGTCCGTCACCGACATGATGCTCAACAGTGTCGCAAGCGGTCAATCGAACGGTGCAAGAATAGAGGGGGTCGACGTGGCGGGGAAGACTGGCACAGCGCAGAACGGTGAAGACGAACCATATTCACTGTGGTTCACCGGGTTCGCCCCAGCAAGCAATCCCGAGGTCGCGGTCGCGGTTGTCGTCGAGAACGACGGAAATCTCGGTCGACACAGCTCAGGGAATATCGTTGCCGCGCCCATTGCGAAGAAAGTTCTAGAGGCGGTGCTGAATAAATGAGACCCACAGCAGGGGTCACCTTCGGGGGACGCTACGAACTGGAGTCGCGGATCGCCATCGGCGGAATGGGTGAGGTGTGGAACGCCACCGACCTGGTCATCGGTCGAACGGTTGCCATCAAGATCCTGAAGGACGAGTACCTCGGCGACCCCAACTTCCTCGAACGATTCCGCTCCGAGGCCCGGCATGCCGCTCTCGTGAACCACGAGGGCATCGCCAACGTCTTCGACTACGGCGAGGAGGACGGAAGCGCCTTCCTCGTGATGGAACTCGTCCCGGGCGAAGCCCTCTCCACCATGCTCGAACGCGAGCACGTGCTGTCCACCGACACAGTGCTCGACATCACCGCCCAGACCGCGCTGGCGCTTCAGGCTGCGCACGCCGCCGGGCTGGTGCACCGAGACATCAAGCCGGGCAACCTGTTGATCACACCGGATGGCCGGGTCAAGATCACCGACTTCGGCATCGCGCGCATCGCCGACCAGGTTCCGCTCACCGCGACCGGCCAGGTCATGGGCACCGTCCAGTACCTCTCACCGGAGCAGGCATCCGGCCACGCCGCGTCGCCGACCACCGACATTTACTCCCTGGGCATCGTCGCCTACGAATGCCTCGCGGGCAAGCGCCCCTTCACTGGCGAGTCCCAGGTGGCGATCGCCATGGCGCAGATCAACGAGGCGCCGCCGGCACTGCCGGTGACGGTCTCCGAACCGGTGCGCAACCTCGTTCTTTCGATGATCGCCAAGAACCCGGCCGACCGCCCGGCGTCGGCTGCCCACGTCAGCCGCGCAGCGCAGGCTCTCCGCCGAGGAGACACCGCCGCCGCGGCCGCCGCTGTGCCCGCGATCGCCGACGGCAGCGCCCTCACGGGAGCCACAACCGTGATGGGTACCGGAGCGGACGCCACGACGCAGCTTCTCGGGGCCACGCACGTCGCCACGACGACCGCTGAAGTGCCGGTCACCGACGGTGACAAAAAGAAGAAGCGCAGCGCGTGGACCTGGCCGCTGATCGCCCTCATCGCCATCCTCGCCATCGTCCTCGCCGGCACGGTCATCGCCCTGGTCAGCCAGGGGGAAGAAGGACGCCCCCCGGTAACGTCGGCAACGCCGACGCCGGTCGCGTCCACACCCAGCGAGGTCCCGTCGCCCTCACCGACGCCGACTCCGACGCCGACTCCGACGAACACCCTCATCGCGGTGAGTGCCTCCGACTTCCTCGGCGACACCTATGACGAAGCGGCAGCGAAACTCAAAGCGCTCGGGCTCGCCTCCGAACGTTCCGCTGGCAACGCCGCCACCTCCGAGGACCAGGTCGGCATCGTGTACGCGATCGACCCGGAGGGCAACCTGCAAAGGGGTCAGATCGTCACCGTCACCGTGTACGGGCCGATGGCGGAGATCCCGACGCCCACCACCCCTCCGACCCTGTCGGGAGACGGATGTGACGCGGCGGGCCAGTGCGTCAACGTCGCCGCCGGCTCAACGGTCATCGTCAACTGGCCGGCCTTCACTCAGTGCCCGGCCGGCACGCAGATGCTCGGCTACCGGATCACAGCGACCGGCGGCACGCCGACCACCGACGGCGGCGCCGTCAGCTCTAACCGCGGGGAGGTCGTCGTCGGAGATACTGCCGGAACACTGAGCGTCAGCTACAGCGCCTTCTGCGGTTCCTCGGAGTCGGACCCGTCGCCGGCGGCCACGGCGCAGATCCGTACCGTCGAAGAATGAGAATTTGTCAGCGACTAAGATATCTCTGACCCGTCCGTGGTCGGAGCTAAGGAGTTCATGAGTGGCTGACGAACAACGCCTGCTCGCAGGGCGCTATCTCGTCGGAGACCTGATCGGTCGCGGTGGCATGGCCAACGTCTTCCGCGGCACGGATACGAAACTCGGGCGCACCGTCGCCATCAAGATCCTTAAACCCGACCTGGCGAACGATCCCGCATTCCGGACACGCTTCCGTCAGGAAGCACAGGCGGCATCACGGATGGCGCACCCCACGATCGTGCGCGTCTTCGACGCCGGCGAAGAGACGGTGAAGCACGACGATCGTGTTTCACGTGAACCCTTCATCATCATGGAGTACGTCCACGGCCGCACCCTGAAAGCTGTCATCGCGGAGGGCCCGATGGAGTCGGCGCGCGCGGTCGCGATCGCTGAAGGCATCCTCACCGCCCTCGAATACTCACACAGAGCCGGCGTCGTGCACCGCGACATCAAGCCCGGCAACGTCATGATCACGCCCGACGAGCACGTCAAAGTGATGGACTTCGGCATCGCCAGGGCAGTTTCAGACTCCTCGGCGACGGTCGCCCAGACCACTGCCATCCTCGGCACCGCCTCGTACTTCTCGCCCGAGCAGGCGAAGGGTGAAGTCGTCGATGCTCGAACCGACCTCTATTCGACCGCCGTTGTTCTGTTCGAGATGCTCACCGGCCGGGCGCCGTTCCGCGGAGACACCGCTGTGGCGGTTGCCTACCAGCACGTCAGCGAGACCGCCGTGCGGCCGTCTTCGGTCAACCGCAAAGTGACCCCGGCTCTCGATCATGTTGTGCTGCGCGGGCTCGCCAAAGACCGGTTCGAGCGCTACCAGTCAGCCGCCGACTTCCGCGACGACCTCGAGATCGCCGCGGCTGGCAAGATTCCGGTTCACCTCACCGATGACGCCAGCGCAGCGCTGTTCGGCCCGTCCCCTCGGGCATCGTCCAGCACGGAACAGGCGCTTCGCCAGCTGACCAGTGACGACTCGGTGACCAGGACCCAACGTCGGCCACCGGTCGTGTGGGTCTGGGCAGGCATCACCTCGATCGCGGTCGTGCTGGTCGCCGTCATGATCTGGGTGATGTCACTGAGCCAGGCGCCCGTTCTTCAGACCGAGTCCCGGCGGATACCCGACCTCGTCGGCGTGAGCGAAGAGAGCGCGGTCAACACCTTGAACGACCTCGACCTCGTGCCCAGCGTCGTGACCGAGGAGAGCGCCATCGTCGACGAGGGCCTGGTCATTCGAACCGACCCCAACCGGGACAGCAAGGTACGCCCGAAGGACGTCGTCCGGCTCTACGTCTCGTTGGGCGCTGCCAGGGTCACTGTCCCCGACGTCACCAATAAGACAACCGAACAGGCGCAAGCCGATCTTGAAGCCGCTGGACTGGCATCCGGGTCGATCTCCAAGGAGAACTCTCCTGATCGCGCCGCAGGCTCCGTGATCAGCACCGACCCGGCCGCTGAAACGGAGGTGGCGGAAGGCTCAACGGTGAATCTCCTGGTCTCGAGTGGCCTGGTCACCATCAAGGACGTACGCGCCCAAAGTATCGACGTCGCCACCGATCTGATGCAGGATCCGACAGTCGGGCTCACCGTTTTGCCTGTCCCTGACCCGACGTGCCCGGCCTTACCCGGTAACCCGGTAACCGCGCAGTCACTGGCGCCAGGCGACGTTCCGCAGCGCTCCATGATCGAACTGACCTACTGCTCGGGTTGATTGCAGCAACAGAGAAAATGGCGGCCGCGACTTCTGTCGCGGCCGCCAATACGCCCTCTGTGGGCGGTCCCGTGAGCGCTGACGCGGCAGCGCGCAAGGCTATA
>NZ_JBKJWH010000034.1:0-6484 GCF_046716805.1 Mycetocola sp.
GGCTCCCACTCGCGGTCCGGCCGACAATCATCAATTCGCTCATGTTCTACTTCGCTTTCCCCACACCCTCACCAGATGTCTCACGACCATCCTGGCAAGCAGCGAACAACAGCCGCGCGTGGTGAAAACACCCGCGCAGCGCTGCGTTCACAGGGCGGCCGCCTTCGCTCGCAGCACCGCGCTTTCCCGCTCGTTGGCGGCGAGGCCGGCGGCAGCGAGGAGTTCCGCACGCGCCTCCTCGGTGCGGCCGAGCCGGGCCAGTAACTCCCCGCGCACGCTCGGCAGCAGGTGCGAGCCGCGGAAAGCGCCATCGGCGACCAGCCGGTCGACGATGCGCAGCGCATTCGCCGGACCGGTCGACATCGAGACCGCGACCGCCCGGTTGAGGTCGATGACCGGGCTCGGCGCGATCCGGCCGAGCGCCTCGTAGAGCAGCACGATCCGCTCCCAGTCGGTGTCGTCGACGCTCGCCGCGGTGGCATGGCACTCGGCGATCGCCGCCTGCAGGCTGTAGCTTGCCCGCCCGCGACCCAGAGCATCCGCTCGTTGCAACGCCGCCTGACCACGCCCGATCTGCGCACGGTCCCAGCGCGACCGGTCCTGGTCGGCGAGCAGGATCGGGCTGCCGTCGCGGGCGGTGCGTGCGGAGAATCTCGACGCCTGGAACTCCATCAGCGCAACGAGGCCGTGCACCTCGGGCTCACGGGGAAGCAGGCCGGCGAGCACCCGGCCCAGCCGCAGCGCTTCGTGCGCGAGTTCGGTGCGGATCCACCGGTCGCCGCTCGTCGCGGCATACCCCTCGGTGAAAAGCAGATAAACCACGCCGAGCACCGCACTGAGCCGGGTCGGCCATTCGGCCGGATCAGGTGCTTCGAACGGTACTTTTGCGGCTGAGAGGGTTTTCTTCGCACGGACGATCCGCTGCTGCACCGTCCCCACCGGCACGAGCAGCAGCCGCGCGATCTCGTCAGTAGTGAGACCGGCGACCACCCGCAGGGTGAGCGCGACCTGCGCCTCCCGGGACAGAACCGGGTGGCAGGCGGTGAACACGAGCCTCAGCACGTCGTCGTCGATCGGCTGCCATTCGTCGTCGCCCGCCTGCTCGAGGTCGTGGGCGATCGCACGGTACCGCTCGTCGAGCCGCTCCCGGCGCCGCCAGCCGTCGATCGCTTTGCGCTTCGCCACCGCGGTGAGCCAGGCGCCCGCGTTCTGCGGAACGCCGAACTCCGGCCATTGCTTCAGCGCGTCGACGACGGCTTCCTGCGCGAGGTCTTCGGCCAGGCCGACATCCCCGGTCATCTTAGCGAGCGTCGCGACGATACGCGCGCCCTCGATGCGCCAGACGGCGTCGATTGTGCGACGGATGTCAGGAGTCGCGCTCACGGGACAGCTCGCGGTTCAGACCGTGCCGAGTTCCTGCCGCCAGCCTTCTTCCTTCTTGATGTACTCGTTGTCGGCGAAGTCCGCGAAGTCACTCATGTCGGTGACGCGGCGCACTTCGAGCTTGCTGCCCGGTCCGAGCGGGCAACGGCTCGCCCACTCGACGGCCTCCTCTTTGCTGCCGACCTCGAGGATCCAGAAGCCGCTGAACAGCTCGTGGGTTTCACCGTAGGGGCCGTCGGTGACGATCGGGGTGTCAGCGTTGAAGTCGACGACGAACGCGTCGCTGAGATCGTCGGCGAGCCCTTCGCCAGCGAGCAGCACGCCGGCCTTGATCAACGACTCGTTGTATGCGCCCATCGCGTTGATGATCTTCTCGAAGTCGGCCTTCTCGTATTCCTTCTTCGCGGCGTCCGTTGAGCGCATGATCAGCATGTACTTCATGGTGTTCTCCTTCGTGGCGGGGGCCGCCCATGCGTCCCTCTGTTTATGCGTCGAACGGGAGCGGGCCGGATCGACATCGCTCCGAAAAATACTCGGAAAAGGTTGCCGGGGCCATAGCTGGCGCCTTCGGATGCCGGTTCGTGTGGCGCGGATGCCGGTTTCTGGATCCGAAAATCGGCCCCTGCGACAGATGAACCTGCGCTGGCTCCGGAACACCGCTTCGTGTGGCGCAGATGCCGGTTCCTCGTCTGACAAACCGGCATGTGCGTCAGATAAGACCGGGACGGCACAACCTCTGCCGTGCCCGTCCCCATGGTCGCCGCCGGATGCGTCAGACCGAGACGATGGTGGTGTCCACCCCGGAGATCGTCAGCGTCGCCCGCTCCCTCGACGGTTCGATCATCGCCGCATTGGTTCCGTCAACGGTGCGGGCCCACGCCTCGGCGGCCTCGGCGGACCGGCCGTGCCGCTCGTGCCGGTCGACGAGCCGCCGCAGACGCTCCGCCTCCGAGGTCTCGCAGAACCACGACTCGGCCAACAACGGTGCGATCTGCGACCACGGCTCCTGATCGATGAGCAGGTAGTTGCCCTCCACCACGACAAGACGAGCGGATGCCGGCACGGCGATCTCCGCCGCGATCCCCTCGTCGACCCGGCGATCAAAGCTCGGGGCGTACACCTCGTGGTCGGTCTCGACGAGCACCCGGCGGAGCAGGGAAACGAACCCCCAGCCGTCGAAGGTGTCGATCGCTCCCTTGCGGTCGTGGATGCCAAGGCGATCCAGCGTGGCGTTGGCGAGGTGGTACCCATCCATCGGGAGGTACACGGCGACGGGAGCCGCGGCATCCGCCCCCGTCAGCTCATTGACCCGGTCAACCAATTCGCGGGCCAGCGTCGTCTTACCGGCCCCTGGACTCCCGGTGATACCGAGCAGAACCCGGCGTTCCGTCCCAACCAGGTCGAGCGCGCGGCGGGCGAGGGCATCCCAGTTCCCCGCGCTCGACTCCGGCCTAGAAGTCGCCACGGTTCGCCGCGAGCATGGTGCTCAGGTAGGTGTGGGCGTGCTTGGCGAGGGCCGGGCCGTCGTTCCACAGATTGCGCCAGATGGCCAGGTCGTTCGACAGGGTCGGTGACACGACGGCCGAGGAGAACGACTCGAAGGTGATGGCGCCGGCGTACTCGACCTGGGCGAGGGCGTGGAAAAACGACGTGAAGTCGAGGTGTCCGCTGCCGAGGTAGCCGCGGTGGTTCTCACCGACGTGGATGTAGCCGAGGCGGTCACCGGCGAGCAGGATGGGCCGCACGAAGTCGTCCTCTTCGATGTTCATGTGGTAGCTGTCGAGGTGGATCAGCACGTTGTCCTCACCGATGTCATCGGCGAGCGTCAGCGCCTGGCTTGCTGTGTTGATGACGTTGGTCTCGTACCGGTTGCAGACCTCGAGACCGAGCGTCATGCCCTTCGACTGCGCCTCCTTGGCCAGGTCCTGCAGCACGGCGACGACGTTGGCCCGGCCGGCGGTGCTCAACGGCTGGCCGTACTTGCCGAGCGCACTGTAGAGCGCGCCGGTGAAGTGGGTTCCGCCGAGGTCCGCGGTGATCTGCAGCGAATCCTGGAGCAGCTTGGCGCCCTTGGCAACGGTCCCCGGGTCGCTGCTCGAGACATCCGCGTCGAAAGCGAGCCCGCGGGAGCAGACGATGTCCATGCCGGCGGCATCGAGCGCCGATTTCGCGGCGGCGACATCGAGATTGACGGCGTCGTGCAGCGACAGTTCAAGGATGTCGTATCCCGCCTTCTTCGCTTCGCCGACGGTGTACTCCACCTCGTCTGGCGTGGTTCCACCGGAGAAGACGAGAGCGTGCACGCCGAGTTTGTTGACAGTCATGGGATTCCTTAGTGGGTAGAGACGAGCGGTCGAGGAGAGAGTTGGGCGTGGGCCCGGTGAGCCGCCGCGAGGCCGGTGCGAAGGAAGTCGTTGGCGCTGCGGGCGAGATCCGCGGGGTCGTCCCAGAGATTCCGCCACAGCCCGATGTCGTCCGACGTCTCCTGGCTGACGATGTCGCTGGAGAAGGATTCGAACGTGATCGGACCGGTGAACCCGCTGAGCACGAGCTGACGGAACAGTCCGGGCCAGTCGATGCTGCCCGAACCCAGATAGCCGCGGTGGTTCTCAGCCGCGTGGATGTAACCGAGCAGGTCGCCCGCATCGCGGACGGCGGTCGCTTGGTCGGTCTCCTCCAGGTTGGCGTGGAACGTGTCGATGTGCAGCAGCACGTTGTCGGCCCCGAGCTCAGCGATGAAGTCGACGGTCTGCCGTGCGGTGTTCAGCAGGTTGCTTTCGTATCGGTTCACGTACTCCATCCCGAGACGGATGCCGGCATCCTCGGCTTTCGCTGCCACCCGGCGCAGCACCGCGAGGGAGTTGTTCCGGCTCGCCGGAGTCGCCGCGTGCGTGTACTTGGCCATCTTCGAATACAGCACGCCGCCGATGTAGCTGGCGCCGACGCCGCGGGCGAACGTGATCGCGTCGTCGAGCATCCGTTCACCGCGATCGGAGCTGGCGGCATCCTCTGTGTTGATGTCGAGGTGCGCACCGAGCGCCAGCGACACGACCGCGTCGATGCCGTGGTCGGCGAGCAGGTGCCGGGTGAGCGCCAGGTCGGTCGTGCGGGGGTCGCGCACGGGGATCTCGATCAGGTCGAAGCCGGCCCGTGCGCTCTCGCGGATGGCGTATTCGGCCGAGGCCGGAGTCCAGTCGCCGACCCAGACGCCGGCGTGGATGCCGATCGGGTTGGTGGGCGCACCGGAGGACTGCGCGTCGGGGTGGCTCACGACACTCACGCGGCCTTGGCGCCGGTGATGAGCGCGACCAGTTCGTCACCGTCTGTCTCGTCCGAACGGCGTTCGGCGACGGCGAGGCCGGCCCGCATCACCCAGATGTGGTCGGAGAGCCGCATGACCTGATCGAAGTTGTGGCTGATCAGCAGCACCGCGACACCCGAGTCCCGCAGGGTGTTGATCACTTTCTCGACGCGCGCGGTCTCCTGCACGCCGAGTGCCGCGGTCGGCTCGTCCATGATCACGATCTTGCTGCCCCACCCGGCGGCCCGCGCGATGGCGACGGCCTGGCGTTGCCCGCCAGACAACCGGCGCACCTTGCTGGTGACCGCCGGCGCGTTGACCGACAGGTTGTTGAGCAGATCGTGTGCCGTCGACTTCATCTGCTTGCGGTCGAGCGTCTTGAACGGCCCGGCGCCCTTGGTGAGTTCCCGGCCGAGGAAGAAGTTCTGCCACACGGCGAGCTCCTCAACGAGGGCCAGGTTCTGGTGCACCGTCTCGATGCCGTGCTCGCGGGCCAGGTTTGGGGTCTCGAAGGTGACATCCTCACCATCCAGGGTGATGGTGCCGGTGTCGGGGCGGTGGATGCCGGACAGGCAGCGGACGAGCGTCGACTTGCCTGCACCGTTATCGCCGATCAGCGCGGTGATCTCGCCGCGTCGCATCCCGATCGATGCGCCTTTGAGGGCATGGACTCCGCCGAACGATTTGGTGATGTTCTCGGCGGTGAGAACGAAATCTGGAGTGGTCATTTCTTCTGGTACCTCGTCAGTAGGGCGGCCAGGACGACAACGAGTCCGACGGCGAGCGGCTGGTAGAACTGGGACACACCGAGGAGGGTGAGTCCGTTGGTGAGAGCGGTGAGCAGCAGCGCACCGATGATCGGACCGACGATCTTCGCCTTTCCGCCGGTGAGGCTCACGCCACCGAGAACGACGGCAGCGATGGAGTTCAGGAGGAACTGGGTGTTGATGGCCGGCTCGGCTGCACCGACGCGGGCGACGAGGAGGAGCGCGGCGACACCGGCGAGGCCGGCGGCGATCAGGTAGACGGCGATCCGCACCCGGCTGGCGCTGATGCCGTTGGCGATGGCGCTTTCCTCATTGCCGCCGACCGCCTGCACGTGCAGGCCGAAGCGGGTGCGGAACATGACGAACCAGGCGGCGACGCCGATGATCGCGGCGAGGATGATCGGGTAGCCGAAGATGCCGAGCGAGCCGGAGGTGAGCACGAGCAGCTCGGGCGAGCTGACCGCGATGGGCTTTCCGTTCGACACGATCAGGGCGAGACCGGTGGCGACCGACAAGGTACCCAGCGTGGCGATGAAGTCGGTGACCTTGCCCTTGGCGATGAGGAGACCGTTGACCAGGCCGATCAGGCTCGCGGCGAGGATGGTGATGATCGCCGAGAGGAGAAAGCCGAACCCGGCCTGCCAGGCCATGCCGAAGCCGATCGCACCGACCGTCATGGTCGCGGAGATGGAGAGGTCGATGCCGCCGGTCGTGATGACGAACGCCTGGGCGATCGCCAGCACGACGAGGATCGCGGCGGCGACAAGCATCGCCCGGATGTTGCCCAGGGTGAGGAAGCTCGGGCTCAGGATCGAGAACACGATCACCAGGGCGACGAGCCCGATCGGTGCAGCGTTCTCAGCCCAGAAGCTGATCTGGCGGGCCTCGGCGAGCAACGACGGTTTCGTCGCCGGCCGTTCTTCCAGGGTTTTAGTCATGATGCTCACAATTCTTTGATGGCGATTCGCGCAGGGGGCGGGGCCCGGGTGGTGGGGCCCGGGGGGGCGGGGCCCCCCCCCCCGGTGGCGGGGGG
>NZ_JBKJWH010000035.1:0-24341 GCF_046716805.1 Mycetocola sp.
GAGCAACGCCTCCCTCCGCACATTGCTGCCGCGCATCTTCTCGCGAGCCCAGCCGGCTGGCGCCGTTGACCGTCTGATCAAGACCGTGCGGGTGCACCATCCGAAGGCCGATGTCTCGATCATCGAGCGTGCCTACACGGCGGCTGAGAAGGCGCACTCCGGGCAGAAGCGCAAGAGCGGCGAGCCGTACATCACCCATCCGGTCGCGGTCGCTCAGATTCTCGCCGACCTCGGTATTGGCCCGAAGACGCTTGCCGCCGCGCTGCTGCATGACACGGTCGAAGACACCGAGTACACCCTCGACATGGTGCGCAAGGACTTCGGCGACGAGGTCGCCATGCTCGTCGACGGTGTCACCAAGCTCGACAAGCTTAAGTACGGCGACAGCGCCCAGGCCGAGACCGTGCGCAAGATGGTCGTCGCGATGTCGAAAGACATCCGGGTTCTCGTGATCAAGCTGGCCGACCGCCTGCACAACGCGCGCACCTGGGGCTTCGTTCCGGCCGAGTCGGCCACACGCAAGGCGCAGGAGACGCTCGAGATCTACGCTCCGCTCGCGCATCGCCTCGGTATTCAGACCATGAAGTGGGAGCTCGAAGACCTCTCGTTCTCGGTGCTCTACCCCAAGCTCTACGTCGAGATCGAGAGCCTTGTTCGCCAGCGCACACCTCAGCGCGAGGAGTTCGTTCAGCAGGTCATCGACGCGGTCAACGACGACCTCAAGGCGTCGAAGATCAAGGGCAGCGTCGTCGGGCGACCGAAGCAGTACTACTCGATCTACCAGAAGATGATCGTGCGCGGTCGCGAGTTCGACGAGATCTACGACCTGGTCGGCATCCGGGTGCTCGTCACCTCGCTTCGCGACTGTTACGCCGTGCTCGGCGCCATCCACGCACGGTGGACGCCGATTCCTGGCCGGATCAAGGACTACATCGCGACGCCGAAGTTCAACCTCTACCAGTCGCTGCACACCACGGTCATCGGCCCAGGCGGCAAGAGCGTCGAAATTCAGATCCGCACCCACGAGATGCACCAGCACGCGGAGTACGGTGTCGCTGCGCACTGGAAGTACAAGGAGAACGTCAACGGCAAGTCGAGCGCCGGGGCGAAAGCCAACGAGAACGACATGGTGTGGCTCGCCCATATTTCCGACTGGCAGGCGGAAACGGCAGACCCGGGGGAGTTCCTCGACTCGCTCCGTTTCGAAATCGGGGCGAAGGAGGTCTACGTCTTCACCCCGAAGGGCCGGGTCATCGGCCTCCCAGCCGGTGCGACACCCGTCGACTTCGCCTATGGCGTGCACACCGAAGTGGGACACCGCACCATGGGCGCCAAGGTCAACGGGCGGCTCGTTCCGCTGGAGACCGAGCTCAACAGCGGGGACGTCGTCGAGGTGTTCACCTCGAAGAACCCCGACTCCGGCCCCAGCCAGGACTGGTTGACCTTCGTCAAGAGCACTCGAGCCCGCAACAAGATCCGGCAGTGGTTCACCAAGGAACGCCGCGACGAAGCGATCGAGCAGGGCAAGGATGCCATCGCACGCGCGATGCGCAAGCAGAACCTCCCGCTGCAGAAATTGATGAGCCAGGACTCGTTCGCTGAGGTCGCGGCGCAGATGAAGTACGAGGACGTCTCGGCGCTGTACGCAGCTGTCGGTGAAGGCCATGTCTCGACGCAATCGGTGCTCGAGAAGGTCGCCGCGCTCCTGCAGGGCGACAGCGAAGCCGAGGCGGAGGCCCTCGACTTCCCGGTCCGCGGACGCACCCGCCGACTGCCGCACAGCGACTCCGGTGTTCTCGTGCGCGGTGCTCCAGACATCCTCGTCAAGATGTCGAAGTGCTGCACCCCGGTTCCGGGGGACGACATCGTCGGGTTCGTCACCCGCGGGTCAGGCGTCTCCGTCCACCGCAGCGACTGCCACAATGTGCAGGAACTGCTCAAGGAACCGGAGCGGATGATCGACGTGGAGTGGGCACCGACGTCCAAGAGCGTGTTCCTCGTCAACATCCAGGTCGAGGCGCTCGACCGTGCCGGACTGCTCAGCGACGTCACCCGCGTGCTCAGCGAGCACCACGTCAACATCCTCTCGGCGACGGTCTCGACCGGCACGAACCGGCTGGCGATCAGCCGCTTCGTCTTCGAGATGGGCGACACCACGCACCTCGACCGTGTGCTCAATGCGGTCCGCAGGATCGACGCGGTCTACGACGTCTACCGGGTCAACGGCGGCTGACCACCCCGCCGCCCCCGTGCGTTCACTACGCGCAAGAGCACCGGTGCACGGGCCCTCGGAACCATTTGCGCAGATCGAACGGACCGCAAACGGCGAGCACCAGCAGAGCCACGAGGCAGCCGCGCGGCCTCACCGACCCTGCTGAGCCCGGACCGCCGCGATCCGCTCCGCGGCCAGCCGTCCGCCCGGCAGGCGGATGCCGTCGGCCACGTCGTCCGGACGGATCGCGTACGCCCGCACCAGGGCGGCCATGGCGGACCGTTCGGCGGTGCCCGCCGACGCCCGTCGTGCCAGATCGAACACCGTCCGAGCCGGGGTCGTCACTCGCAGGGAACCCACCAGGCATTCATCCGCGTCGCTCAGCACCAGTTCCCGGAGCTGGAAACGCCGGGGCAGCCGGAGGGTCGCCCGGTTCTCGAAGCGCGCGCAGACCTCGTGGTTGCAGGGCGGGGCGTCCGTTCCTCCGTGGAGCCAGGCCGCCGTCATCCCCATCATGATGAGGCGGCCGGTGCCGACCGACGCTGGCAGCAACGAGGCCACCGCCGTTGCCCGCAGTTCGATCCGCTCGGGCTCGTCGGCACAGATCCAGCCCTCATCGACCGCGAAGAGTTCACCGTCGAGTTTCGCCGCTGCGAGTTCCGCGCCGGGCAGGGTTCCGGGGGTGAGGACGGGCGGTATGCGGTCCATGCCGGACAGCATGCCTGAGTTCGGTGCGGAAACACGTCGTCCGGCTGTGCTGTGCAGAGCGGGACGGCGTGCCCAGGGTGTGGAGAAGCCCGCTGCCTCAGGAGGGTAGACCCTCCGGCACCGTATCGTCAGCGGCGATCCTCGCCCGGCGTCGCCGGATCGTCTGGATCGAATACCAGACGAGCGTCCCGGCGATGACGCCGAGGAGGGCGCCCGCGACCACATCCGTCAGCCAGTGCGCCTGAAGGTAGGTGCGTCCCCACGCCATGAGGACCACCCAGAACACACCGAGCACCCAGGCGCTCCAGTGCCGGAACATGAGCCCGAAGATCACGGCAAGCGTTGCCGCCATTGCCGTATGGCCCGAAGGGAACGAGGTGGGAACGGACTCTGCGAGGGAACCCTCCGGCCGTGTTTTGGCGACCAGTGCGGCGAGAGGAGAGGCCAGGATCACCGATGCCACCATCGCGGCCGCCACCATCAGCGCGGCGAGTTTCCAGCGCAGGTAAAGAAAGGTGCCGACGATGGCAAGCCCGATGGCGAGCATCCAGATCGGTCCTCCGACGACCGCGGGGATCCATGCCACGACGAGACCGAGGTCTGTCCGCTGTTCGAGCATCAGGTCGTTCCACCACAGGTCGAGCGGCTCGGCCAGGTACGCCTTGCCGTAGCTGAGAACACACACGACCCCGAAGGCGGCCAGGGCGGCGATCGCGGTGATCAATGCCATCCGGAGCGAACGGTCGGTAGCGTCGACAGGCGGAGCCGCGCGTCGCGCGCGGCCCGATCCCTGTGTGGCTGACATGATCAGGACAACGCGTTGAGCCAGAGCTTGCGCGCCTCGAGAGCATCGGTAGCCTCGGTGATTTTCGCCTGGTCACCTGAGGCCTTCGCCTCTTCGAGTTCGCTTTCAAGCTTCGCAATGGCCGCGTTCAGCTGCCCGGCGAGACCCTCGGTCCGCGCTTTCGTCTCGGGGTTGTTGCGCTTCCAGTGATCGTCATCGAGCGTGCGGAGGTGCTGTTCGACCTTACGCAGGCGGTCCTCGACGGTTTTGACCTGCTCACGGGGAACCTTGCCGATGTCGTCCCAGCGGCGCTGGATGTCGGCGAGCGTCGAACGCACCTTGTCGCGGTCCTTCTCGGCGAGCAGCGGTTCGGCCTCGTCCAGGAGAGCCAGCTTCAGATCGAGGTTGCCCTGGAACTCAGCGCTGTCGCGGGCGTCAACTTCAGACTTCGCCGCATAGATGGCGTCACCCGCAGCCTTGAACCGTGCCCAGAGCGCGTCGTCGTGACGCTTGCCTGCGCGGCCGGACTGTTTCCACTCGTCCAGCAGCGCCCGGTAACCGGGGATGCCCTCGACGCCCTTTTCGATCAGCGCTTCGGCTTTCTCGATGAGCGCCTGCTTGCGGGACTTCGCGTCCCGGTGCACGGTGTCGAGTTCGGCGAAGAACGCACGTCGGTTCTGCTCGATCGTCGACTTGGCGGCACGGAATCGCTTCCACAGGTCGTTTGCTTCGCCCTTGGGGAGCTTCGGACCTTCCTGCTGGTGCGTCTGCCACTGTGCGAACAAGGCGTTGATCTGCTCGGTGGTGTTCTTCCACTGGGCTTTCGCCGGGTCCTGCGCGGCCAGCTTCTCCGCTTCCTGGACGATTGCGGTACGAGCGGCCAGCGCTTCGGCGACGGCGGCCTTCGCCTCCTCGCCCTGCTGCTCGGTCAGCTCACCCACCGTGCTGTCGAGCGCGGCGACACGGGCCTTGAGGCTCTCGAGGTCGCCAACGGCGTTCGCGCCGTCGAGGTTCTTCGCAAGGCGGGCGACCGCCGTTGCCACGTCCGCAGCAGGTGCTCCCCGCTTCACGCGCTGCTCGAGGAGCGTCACCTGCCCTGCAAGGTCGACGAACTTACGCTCGAAGTAGGCCAGGGCCTCTTCGGCGGTGCCATCCGGGTACTGGCCGACTTCGCGCCAGTCGTCACCCTCGCGGACGAAGACGGCGCCGGACTCGTCGACGCGACCCCATGGTTGCTGCTCTGAATTGGACACGTGCCTCACCTTGCTGTGGGTGTCGCACTCGCGTGCGACCGGAAACTCTGCTCAAGCCTATTACGTCGGCGCTTGCGCCCGGGATAGCTATTCGACGCTGACTCCGGTGATCGCGACGGGGATCGCTGGCGGGCCGTCTGTGACGCCGCCTTCGATGCCCTGGTCGGTCACTGTCGCCTTCAGCTCGTCGAGTCCACTGGTGACCGTGCCGAGCACGGTGTATCCGCCGGCGGCATCCGAGGGAATGGTCGTCTCTTCGTAGACGATGAAGAACTGGCTGCCGTTGCTGTAGGCGTTGCCGCTCTGCCTGGCCATCGCGAGAGTACCGGCGGGGTAGACGTCGTCCGCGGGCGCATTCTCGACCGGCCCATAGCTGTAGCCGGGCCCGCCGCTGCCGTCGCCGTCAGGGTCGCCGCATTGAAGGACGAAGAAACCGCCGTTGGTGAGGCGGTGGCACGGGACACCGGTGTAAAAATCGCTCTCGGTGAGGGAGATGAACGAGGCGACACCCTGCGGCGCGGCCGCGCCGTCGAGTTCGATACCGAGCGGCACGTCGTTGATCGTGAGTGTGCCCGTCCAGGTGCGGCCCTCGGCCAGCGCCTGGTCAGGAACATCGCCGACGTTCTCACCGGTCGGTGGCGTCGATTCGGTGGGTTCCGGCTCGGCAGTGGCGACCGGCTTGCCTGGCCCGGTGGAGAAGTAGGCGATCTGCGCGAACGTGGCGCCGGCCGCGACGGCGACGATGGCGATGCCGGCGATCCAGTTGTCGCGCACGCGGCGGCGGACGCGGAACCGGTGCATCGCCTGGCGGGCTTTGTACCCCTTCAGACGTTCCCGGTTCTCACGAGCCGAACGGTCGTCGATCTTGTTGGGTGCCACGTGGATCCTCCATGGGTGCCGGTGCGCAGTTGCGCGGGGGAGACGCTGAAGGCCTCCCCGCCCAGTGAAACTTTACGGTCACCCGATGGTCCCGACCAAATGGTGGGAGCTGATGCCGGGCTTAGGTTAGGCATGCCATACTTAGGCCATGCTTACCCTGAGCCCCGTGCCGGTCAAGGACTCGCGCCCGTCGTATCGCCCCTTCCAGGTGACTGTCGCCCGGGTGCAACCGCTGACACCGCACTTCATTCGGGTCACGTTCACCGGAGACGACCTCGACGTGTTCGGTGTCGACCGGCTGGACCAGCGGTTGAAAATCGTCTTCCCCGGGGAGACGGGGATGAGCGACTTCGGCGCCGGAGATCAGGAGACCATCGCCGACGGCAGCTGGTACGCGCGGTGGCGCTCGCTCCCGGATGCCGCACGCAACCCGTTCCGCACGTACACGGTCCGTGCCGTGCGACCGCAGCAGCGCGAGGTCGACGTCGATATGGTCGCGCACGGCGACGGGGGGCCGGCCTCACGCTGGCTGACGACCGCGCAGCCCGGCCAGGAAGTCGTGATCATCGGACCGGACGCCCACAGCATCGACTCCACCGTGGGTATCGACTGGCGCCCCGGCGACGCTCGCTGCGTGCTGCTCGTCGGTGATGAGACGGCAGCCCCGGCCATCTGCAGCGTCCTGGAATCCCTGCCTTCCGGCCGCACCGCACAGGCGTTCATCGAGGTTCCCGACGACGCCGACATCCTCGCGGTGGATGTTCCCCCCGGTTCACAACTCACCTGGCTTCCGCGGAATGGCGCTCCGAACGGCGCCGTGCTCGACCCGGCCGTGCGCACGTGGGTCGCCCGTAACCGGCCGGTCTACCGCGCCGCCCTGGCCGACGCAGCCCAGCAGGTCGACGACGTCGACATCGATCGCGACCTGCTCTGGGACTCGCCCGCGGCGCAGGACACCGGCGATTTCTACGCCTGGCTGGCAGGAGAGGCGGGCGTGATCAAGACGCTGCGCCGGTTCCTCGTCAGCGAAACCGGGATTGATCGGAAGCGGATCGCCTTCATGGGCTATTGGCGGACAGGGAAAGCCGAAGCACAGTAATGGCCACAGCCCTCGTGGCAGCCTCCCCGGTCAAGGGTGTTGTCCCCTTCCGCCGAAGAATCGGGCTCCTCGTCGCCCTGCTGGTCCTCGGGGTTCTCGTTGCCGCGAGCCTGAGCCTCGGCACGCGGACGACGTCACTCGACAGTGTTCTCGGTGCACTGTTCGACCCGCAGGCCGACAACAACGACCATCTCGTCATCCGGGAACTCCGGGTGCCGCGCACGGTCATCGGACTGGTCGTCGGGTCGGCGCTCGCTCTCGCCGGCACGCTCATGCAGGGGATCACACGCAACCCGCTCGCCGACCCGGGCCTGCTCGGTGTCAACGCCGGAGCATCCCTGTTCGTGGTCCTCGCCATCTCGGTGCTCGGCATCACCGAACCCGGCGGATACATCTGGTTCGCGTTCGGTGGAGCGGCCGCGGCCGCCGGGGCCGTCTACGCGATCGGAGCCATTGGCGGGGGAGGCGCCACACCCGTGAAACTCGCCCTCGCCGGAACCGCCCTGACCGCCGGCATCACCTCGATCATCACCCTGCTGTTGATCACCGACATCGAAACGTTGAGCAGCTACCGCTTCTGGTCGGTCGGTTCCCTCGTGAACCGGGACCTCGAAACGGTGGCGGTGCTTCTTCCGTTCCTCGCACTCGGCACCGCGCTTGCCCTGACGGTCGGCCCGACCCTCAACGTGCTCTCGCTCGGCGACGACCTCGCTCGCGGCCTCGGCCAGCGCATCGGCGTGTCCCGGGCGACCGCGGCAACCGCCATCGTGCTCCTGTGCGGAGCCGCCACGGCACTGGCCGGACCGATCGTCTTCGTCGGCCTGGTGATCCCTCACCTCGTCCGCCCGGTGACCGGGCCGGACTACCGCTGGATCCTCGCGTACTCAGCGGTCCTCGGCCCTGTGCTCCTCCTCGCCGCCGACATCGTCGGACGGCTGATCAGCTACCCGGGCGAGATCGAAGCGGGCATCATCGTGGCCCTGATCGGCGCCCCCGCGCTCATCGTCATCGTGCGCCGATCGAACCTCGCGGGAATCTGAGATGGCGTCGATTCCGCGAGCGGATACCGTCGGCCGGTCGACGAGAGCGGCATCCCGCCGGTTGCCCCCGCGGGAACGCTGGGTCATCGGCATCCTTTCGGGTCTCGTCATTGTCGTCGCCGGCTTCGCCGTCGCCGTCGGGGCGTACACCCTGTCGGTTCCGGATCTCGTGGCGACGCTGCTCGGCCAGGGCACGAGGGCCGACAACGTCATCGTTTTCCGCCTGCGGTTGCCGCGGGTGGCCCTCGGAATTCTCGTCGGCGTGGCCTTCGCCGTCGCCGGCGCGCTGTTCCAGACGCTGCTCCGGAACCCCCTGGCGAGCCCCGACATCATCGGAATCTCACAGGGCGCGAGCGTCTCCGCGGCGACCGCGATCCTGATCTTCGGCGCCGGCGGAGCTGTGGTGTCGCTCAGCGCATTCGGTGGCGCCCTCGGAGTCGCCGCGGCCATCTACCTGTTGTCCTGGCGCAACGGGGTCAGCGGCTACCGGTTCGTTCTCATCGGCGTCGGTGCCGCATTCCTTCTCCAGTCCGTGCTCGGCTACCTGCTGACTCGCGGCGACGTGCGGGAAGTGTCGCAGGCCCTGGTCTGGATGGTCGGCGGGGTCGGAGGGGCCGAGTGGTCCGAGATCGTCGTCGTCGCTTCCAGCCTCGCCGTGCTGCTGCCGACCGTCGCCGTCCTGGCCTCGCGACTCCGCATGCTCCAACTCGGTGACGACGCGGCCGGCGGACTCGGAGTGCCGGTGGAGCTCACTCGGATGTTCTTGCTTGTCGTCGCCGTGGCGATGTGCGCTGTCGCGACGGCGTTCGTCGGTCCTATCGCGTTCGTCGCCTTCGTCTCGGCGCCGATCGCCCGACGTATCGTCGGGACGGGATCACTCGCGCTTCTCCCCAGCGCCCTCGTCGGAATCGTGCTCGTTCTCGGCGCCGACTTCGTCGCCCAGCATGCGCTGCCAGGAGAACTGCAGGTGCCAGCAGGCATCATCACGGGCATCATCGGTGCCCCCTACCTGTTGTGGCTCCTGGCCACAGCCGATCGAGGAGGCCGCGGCGCATGACCCCGGAACTGCCACCGACCGACCTGCAGTCCGGCCATGACCTGGCCGCGCAGGGCTTGAGCCTGTCGTACGACGGCCGTGCCGTCATCGCCGACCTCGACCTCACGGTCCCCGACGGCGAGGTCACGGTCATCGTCGGCGCCAACGCCTGCGGAAAGTCGACCCTCCTCCGCGGCGTGGCCCGTCTCCTGCGCCCGTCAGCGGGCATCATCACCCTGGACGGGAAGGAGACGTCGTCATACCCGGCGAAGGAGTTCGCCCGCATCATCGGCATCCTGCCCCAATCGCCGATCGCCCCCGAGGGCATCACCGTCGCCGACCTGGTTGGCCGCGGTCGTTACCCGCACCAGGGATTGTTCCGCCAGTGGTCGAGCGCCGACGACTCGGCCGTCGCTGAAGCCATGCAGGCGACGTCGACCTCCGATCTGGCCGGTCGACGGGTCGAAGATCTCTCCGGCGGGCAGCGACAACGGGTTTGGATCGCCATGGCCCTCGCCCAGGACCCGGACATCCTGCTCCTCGACGAACCGACGACGTTCCTCGACGTCACCCACCAGATCGAACTTCTCGACCTGCTCACCGAACTCAACCGCAGCAGACGGTCAACCATCGTCATGGTGCTCCATGACCTCAACCTCGCCGCACGCTACGCCGATCATCTTGTCGTGATGTCCGCGGGCGAGGTGGTCGCGAACGGCACGCCGGAGGACATTCTCACGGCCGACCTCGTCCGGCGAGCCTTCGGACTGGAGTCCCGGATCATTCCCGACCCGGTCTGTGGTTCGCCGATGGTGATCCCGATCGGCCGGTTCCACCGCCCCACCCTGCCTTCCGATTAGGCTAGCCTTACCTAAACAATCAACTCGACAGACCTGGAGCCCTCTGTGTCCAACAGACCCCGACTCGCCCTTCTCGCGGCGATCGCCGCTACCGCGCTAGCCCTCAGCGGCTGCGCCCCGGCCGCCGACGAGACCGCAGGCTCAGCCGACCCCGCCGACGCCGGCGCGTTCCCGATCTCGATCGACCATGCCTTCGGCGCGACAGAGATCCCTGAGGCGCCCGAACGCGTCGTCACCCTGGGCTGGGGTTCGACGGATGCCGCCATCGCGGTCGGCGTCGTGCCGGTCGGCATCGAAGCACAGAGCTACGGCGGTAACGCCGAAGGCGTGCTCCCGTGGGTCGAAGAAGCGCTCGCCGACCTCGATGCCGGAACACCCGCGATCATCCCGTCCACGGTGGAGGAACCGGCGTACGAGGAGATCGCGGAGCAGGCACCCGACCTCATCCTTGCCGTGTACTCGGGCATCACCGAGGAGCAGTACGACCTCCTCAGCGCGATCGCCCCGACTGTCGCCTACCCTGACGCCCCCTGGGCAACGCCGTGGACCGAAGTCGTTACGACTGTCGGCGAGGCACTCGGCAAGAGCGCTGAGGCCGCGTCCGTGCTGGAGGAGATTGAAAAGGTCACCGCAGAGCAGGCCGACGCGCACCCCGAGCTGAAGGGCAAAACGGTAGCCGCCGTCGCCGACTCGGGCGGAAAGTTCTACGTCTACAAGGCCGCCGACTCGCGCGTCGACTTCCTCTTCGACCTCGGCCTCGTCGACGCACCCGCCGTCGAGGAACTCGCCAACGGCGACTCGAGCTTCTACTACGAACTCAGCTATGAAGAGCTCGACAAGCTCGACAGCGACATTCTCGTGAGCTATTCGGACACACAGGAAGCCGCCGACACATTCCTGAACTCGAGCTACGCGAAGGCCATCCCCGCCGTCGCCACCGGCGCCGTCGCATCCGTCGTCGGTGTCGAGCTCGTCGCGGCGGTCTCCCCGCCGAGCGCTCTCTCGCTTCCCTGGGGAATCGAAGAGTACGTCGCGATCCTCGCCGAGGCGGCGGCACCCTCCAAGTAGCGAACACGTGCGCCGCACCCGCCGACACGAACTGTCGGCGGGTGCGGCTAGCCTTGCATCATGGCAAACACCTCAGCGGCGCTGCAGTCGGGCAGTGTCCCGCTCGCCGTTCGGATGCGCCCCACAAGCCTCGACGAGGTCGCCGGCCAGAAGCACCTGCTGAAGCCGGGGTCGCCTCTCGTCAGCCTCGCTACGAGCAAATCGGGTGACAAAGGCTCGGTGTCTGTAATCCTCTGGGGCCCGCCCGGCACCGGCAAGACCACCATCGCGCAGTCCATCGCCCACAGCTCGGGTCGCCGTTTCGTCGAGCTGTCTGCCGTGTCGGCGGGGGTGCGCGATGTCCGGCAGGTCATGGACGAAGCGATGACCAGCCGCGACCTCTACGGCCTCTCCACCGTGCTCTTCCTCGACGAGATCCACCGGTTCACGAAGGCGCAGCAGGATGCCCTCCTGCCCGGTGTCGAGAACGGGTGGGTCATCCTGGTGGCCGCGACGACCGAGAACCCGTCGTTCTCGGTGATCTCGCCCCTGCTCTCGCGTTCCCTTCTGCTGACGCTCGAGCAGCTCAGCGACGACGACCTGCGGGTGGTCCTCGACCGGGCGATCGACGACCCACGCGGCCTCGGCGGCCGGTTCCAGGTCACCGACGACGCCCGCGACACGATCATCCGCCTTGCCTCCGGCGACGCACGCCGTGCGCTCACCGCCCTCGAGGCGGCATCCGTCAGCGCGGACTCCCTGGCGAACGCGCCGGAGGATGCGGCGAAGACGCAAGCCGATGATGAGGACGACGAGGACGACGACTCGGCTGAAGTAGAGCAGGCGGCACCGTCCAGCCATCGCCCGGTGATCACCGCAGAAGTGGTGTCCTCGGCGGTGGATCGCGCCCTGCTCCGGTACGACCGGAACGGCGACGAGCACTACGACGTCATCAGCGCCTTCATCAAATCCATCCGCGGCTCCGACGTCGACGCTGCTCTGCATTACCTGGCGCGGATGATCGAGGCGGGGGAGGATCCCCGCTTCATTTCACGACGGATCATCGTGTCCGCCGCCGAGGACATCGGGATGGCCGACCCGAATGCGCTCGTGATCGCTGTCGCCGCGGCGGACTCGGTGCAGTTCATCGGCATGCCCGAAGGGCGGATCCCGCTCGCCGAAGCGGTGGTCTACCTTGCGACGGCCGCGAAGTCGAACGCCTCATACGTCGCCATCGACCGCGCGATCGCCGACGTGCGCGCCGGCAACTTCGGCCGGGTGCCGAAGCCGATGCGCGACGCCCATTACGCGGGGGCGAAACGGCTCGGCCACGGCAAGGGTTACAAGTACCCGCACGACGCCGATGTCGGCGTCGTGGAGCAGCAATACCTCCCGGACGAGCTTCGCGGCGTGCGCTATTACCAGCCCACCCAGCACGGCAATGAACGGGATGTTTCGTCCCGGCTGGCGAAGCTGCTGAGGATCGTACGCGGCGGGCGCGGCTGACGCTCCCGGGTCGGGCGCACGCGTGTTAGGATTGCTGCTGGCCTAGGCCCGGTTTGAATGTATGGCTGCACTGAATCGGGTTGACGGACATGTTCTTTAGCCGAACTGTTCCGGCTCACCCCTCTTACTTTCCGGTCGCGCTTCTGCGCGCCGGCACCACATCGTCAGAGATTCCATCGAAAGGAAACCGTGTCTACCAAGTCACGTACACGCAGCAAGACCCGCCTGTCCCGGGCACTGGGCATCGCCCTCACCCCGAAGGCAGCCAAGTACCTCGAGAAGCGCCCATACGCTCCGGGCGAGCATGGCCGCACCAAGCGCAAGACCGACTCCGACTACGCTGTGCGTCTTCGCGAGAAGCAGCGCCTGCGCGCCCAGTACGGCATCCGCGAGAAGCAGCTGAAGATCGCGTTCGAAGAGGCTCGTCGCGTCAAGGGACTGACCGGTGAAAACCTCGTCGAGATCCTCGAGACCCGTCTCGACGCCCTCCTCGTGCGTTCAGCCATCGCCCGCACCACCGCGCAGGCACGTCAGATGGTTGTGCACCGCCACATCCTCGTCGACGGCCAGCTCGTCGACCGTCCGTCCTTCCGTGTGAAGCCGGGCCAGCTCATCCACGTCAAGGCGCGGAGCGAGGGCACCGAGCCGTTCCAGGTCGCAGCGGCCGGCGGACACGTCGACGTTCTTCCGAAGCTTCCGCCGTACCTCGAGGTCGAACTCGACAAGCTGCAGGCGCGTCTCGTGCGCGCCCCGAAGCGTGCCGAGGTTCCCGTGACCTGTGAAGTCCAGTTCGTCGTGGAGTACTACGCAGCTCGCTAAGCATTTGCTTGCCAGTGAACGGGGTCGCGGCTTAGCCGCGGCCCCGTTTTTGCGTCCCGGTCGGCATTCGGCTTGGCCTGCAACTTGCCCGATAGGATGAATAGCTTGGAAGCATCCGCCCCACAGTTAGTACAAGGAGCCCCTATGAAGAACCTGCTCTGGTTGATCGCAGGCATCGGCGCCGGTTTCGTTGTCGCCCACGAAATCAACAAGACACAACGCGGCAAGGAATTCTTCGCCGACCTCGACATCAAGCTTCGTGAATTCAGCGAGACGGTCGCTGACGCGTACAAGGAGCGCGAAGCCGAGCTTCGCGACAAGATCGACGACCTGGCTCGCAACGCAGAAGACGCGCTCGGCGACCTCAACAAGAACTGAACCACGCGCTTCCGCGCATCCCTGAACTCTGTCGAACGGACCCATGAAGACCGCTGATATTCGCCAGCGCTGGCTTGATTTCTTTGCCGAGCGCGGCCACACCGTCGTCCCCTCAGCCTCACTGGTCTCAGACGACCCGTCGCTGCTGTTCACCGTCGCCGGCATGGTCCCGTTCGTTCCGTACCTCACCGGCCTCGTGCCTGCGCCATATCCGCGGGCGACGAGCGTGCAGAAGTGCATCCGCACCAATGACATCGAAGAAGTCGGCAGGACACCGCGCCACGGCACCTTCTTCCAGATGAACGGAAACTTCTCGTTCGGCGACTACTTCAAGGAGGGGGCGATCAGCCACGCGTGGGAGTTGCTCACCACCCCGGAGAGCGCCGGAGGTTACGGGTTCGAGGAGAAGGACCTGTGGGTCACCGTCTACAAGGACGACGACGAAGCGATCGCGCTGTGGAAGAAGATCGCCGGCCTGCCCGACGGGCGCATCCAGCGCCTGGACAAGAACACGAACTACTGGCACACCGGCCAGCCGGGACCGGCTGGACCGTGCTCCGAGATCTTCTTTGACCGGGGCCCCGCCTACGGGATCGACGGGGGACCGGCGACGGATGACGACCGCTACGTCGAAATCTGGAACCTCGTCTTCATGCAGTACCTGATCGGCGACGTACGTTCGAAGACCGACTTCCGGATCGTCAGCGAGCTTCCCCGCAAGAACATCGACACCGGCATGGGACTCGAACGAGTCGCGTTCCTCAAGCAGGGCGTCGAGAACATGTACGAGATCGACCAGATCCGTCCGGTCCTCGATCGGGCCTCCGAGCTCTCCGGCCGCCGCTACGGCGCCGACCACACCGACGATGTGCGGATGCGCGTCATCGCCGACCACGTGCGCAGCTCGCTGATGTTGATGAGTGACGGCATCTCCCCGTCAAATGAGGGCCGCGGTTACATCCTGCGCCGCCTGATGCGCAGAACCGTGCGCGCCATGCGCCTCCTCGGGGTCGACGGAGCATCCTTCCCCGAACTCTTCGCAGCCTCACGCGACGCGATGAAGGCCTCGTACCCCGAAGTTGAACACGATTACTCGCGCATCTCCCAGGCCGCGTTCGGCGAAGAGGAAACCTTCCTCCGCACGCTCGCGGGTGGGACCACCATTCTCGATCTCGCCGTCGCGAAGACCAAGGACACCGGAAGCGCCAAGCTGCCGGGCGACACAGCCTTCCTGCTGCACGACACCTACGGCTTCCCGATCGACCTGACCCTTGAGATCGCCGAAGAAGCGGGGCTGTCCGTCGACCGCACGGCATTCGACGCTCTCATGGCCAAGCAGCGTTCGATGGCGAAGGCCGACGCGAAAGCCAAGAAGACGGCTCTCGCCGACATGTCCGTCTACAGCGCGTTCCGGGCACACGGTGAGACGGTGTTCACCGGCTACACCGAACTCGAGACGGAGTCGCGCATTCTCGGCCTCATCGTCGACGGGCATTCGGTGACGACGGCGGCCGCCGGCGACATCGCCGAAGTGATCCTCGCCGAGACGTCGCTGTACGCGGAGTCCGGCGGACAGGAAGCGGACCAGGGGCTCATCGTCGGCCCCGGTTTCGAGCTGGAGGTCCTCGACGTCCAGAAGCCGGTCAAGGGACTGATCAGCCACAAGGTCCAGGTCGCACGCGGAGAGGTCGGAGTCGGCAGTCTTGCCCGCAGCGTCGTCGACGCGGACTACCGCCGCGGTGCGAAGCAAGCCCATTCCGGCACCCACATCATCCACGCCGCTCTGCGCCAGATCCTCGGCCCGAACGCGCACCAGTCCGGCTCGTACAACAAGGCCGGCTACCTGCGCCTCGACTTCACCTGGAATTCCGGGCTGTCGCCCGAAACCCGTTCGGAGATCGAAGAGGTCTCCAACAACGCCATCCGCGACAACCTCGAAGTCGTCACCCGGGAGCTTCCCCTCGACGAGGCGAAGTCCCTCGGCGCGATGGCGCTGTTCGGCGAGAAATACGGCGACGTCGTCCGCGTCGTCGACATCGGCGGGCCGTGGTCGCGCGAACTCTGCGCGGGAACTCACGTCACGGCGAGTGCTGAGATCGGCATGATCAACCTCGTCAGCGAATCGAGCGTCGGCTCCACCAACCGGCGCGTCGAATCGCTCGTCGGGCTCGAGGCATTCCGTGACCTCGCCGCCGAGCGGGCCATCGTGTCGCAGCTCACCTCGTCGCTGAAGACTCCGCGGGAACAGCTCCCGGACCGGATCGCCGAGCTCGTCGCAAGCCTCAAGCAGGCTGAGAAGAAGATCCAGTCGTACGAGGCCCGAGCGCTTTCGGAACGGATCCCGGCGCTCGTCTCGTCCGCGCGCGACGGCGGCGACTACCGCATCGTCGCCGAAACGCTCGGCGCGCTGGCGTCCCAGGACGACCTGCGCGCGCTGGTGACCGGTGTCCGTGAACGGCTCGGCTCCGACGCCTCGGTCGTCGCGCTGGCCGCCACCGTCAACGCCCGTCCGATCGTCATCGTTGCGACCAACGATGCCGCCCGCCGGCTCGGTGCGAAAGCAGGCCAGCTGGCCCGTACCGCCGCCGGTATCCTCGGCGGCGGTGGCGGTGGCAAGGATGACCTCGCCCAGGGTGGAGGGTCGGATGCTGCTGCGATCCCGGCAGCGCTGACAGCCATCGTCGACGCGGTCGCCCGCTAGATCGTGACGGGCATGCGCAGCGGCGTCCGGGTCGGCATCGATGTCGGCAAGGCGCGCATCGGTGTCGCCAGATCCGACGCCCATGCCATGCTGGCGACCCCGATCGAAACGGTTCCTCGGGCGGTCACCGGCGACTCTGACATCCGTCGCATCCTGCAGATCACCGACGAGTTGGACCCGATCGAGATCGTGGTCGGCCTGCCACTGGCTCTATCCGGCGGACACACGGCCTCCACCGACGACGCCGTCACGTTCGCGACGGCGCTGGCGACGGCATCCGGGATTCCGGTCCGTCTCGTCGACGAACGACTGTCAACGGTCTCCGCCCACTCGGCGCTGCGAACCTCCGGCAAACGGCAAAAAGGGTCCCGCGGCATTGTCGACCAGGTGGCCGCCGTCATAATCTTGCAACATGCCCTGGACACTGAGCGGGGCAGCGCTGTGCCCCCCGGCTCGGTTGTCGGCACGAACGAAGGACCCTAGTACGTGACTGAACAGACGCCGCGCGACGATGCGTTCGACGCCATTTTCGGATCAGACGGTAAGCAAACGAGCGCCCCTGCCGGGCGAGAGCCTGCCCCTGCAGCTGCCCCTCCCGCTGGGCCGACGTCCCGGCGTGAAGCCCGTGAACAGGCTGAGCGCGCTCGTGCCGAGGCAGCGCCCGAGCCGAGCGCCGAGCCTGAGCGGAGCACCGCGGAAGAGCCAGCTGGAACGCCAGCGCGAAACCGGTCCGCCCGGCGCGCGGTTGCCGCATCCGGATCCGACTACCCGCCCCGGGAGAAACACAAGAAGAGGGGCTGGATCGCGGCTCTCGTCGTACTCGTCCTGGTCGGCGGCATCGGCGGCGGCGGGCTCTATGTCTGGAATACCTTCGAGCCTCAAATCCGCACCGTGATGAACTGGCAGGAACCGATCGACTACGAAGGTTCAGGCAGCGGCGAAGCGACGGTCTTCATTTCGGCCGGCGACACCGGAATCGACATCGCCCGCACGCTGAAGAACCGGGGCGTCACCAAAACCTCCGACGCTTTCTACGAGCTGCTCCTGTCGCGCAGTTCTGAGCCGGTTTTCCACCCCGGCGTGTACAAACTCGCGAAGAAGATGAGCGCGCAGGCAGCACTCGACGCCCTGCTCGACCCGGCGAACAAGGTCGAGCGCACCGTTCTCCTGCGTGAGGGCATCACCGGAGCGGAGATCCTCGCCGAGCTTTCGGCCGGAACCGAGATCCCCCTCGAGGAGCTGCAGGCTGCCGTCGCCGACCCGACCATCTACGGAATCCCCGCCACGGCGCCGTCCATCGAAGGCTGGCTGTTCCCCGCTCTGTACACGTTTGACCCCGACCTGAGCGCCCAGGATGTGATCAAAGTGCTCGTCGACCGCACGGTCACCTCGCTTGACAAGGCCGGCGTCCCGGTCGAGGACCGGGAACGTATCCTCACCATCGCCTCGATCATCCAGCGTGAAGCACGTAAGGACGAGGACTTCTACAAGGTCAGCCGCGTGATCCACAACCGCCTCGCGGTAGACATGAAGCTCGAGATGGATTCCACGGCCCAATACGGGGACAACGCGGAACCCGGAACCGTCTGGTCGACGAAAGAGGCACTGGAGTCCGACAACCCGTGGAACACCTACACCCGCACCGGGCTGCCCATCGGCCCGATCGCCAGCCCCGGGGACACCGCCATCGCGGCCGCGATGGCGCCGGCCGAGGGCAGCTGGCTGTTCTTCGTCACCGTGAACCTCGACACCGGTGAGACGGTGTTCACCAACACGGTCGCCGAACATGACGCGGCTGTCAAACAGTTGAGGGACTGGTGCAAGGCCAACCCTGACAAGGGCTGCTGATGGCCGACCGCCTTGCCGTCTTCGGCTCTCCGATCGCACACTCGATGTCGCCGGTCCTGCACCGCACGGCGTATCGGCTGCTCGGCCTGGAGTGGGAGTACGACTCCCGCGACGTGGTCGCTGCAGACCTGCCCGGCATCGTGAACGGTCTCGACGACGGCTGGCGCGGACTCTCGCTGACCATGCCGCTGAAGCAGGCTGCGTTCGAACTCGCCAGCACACATGACGCCATGGCAGAGCTCACCGGCGCCGTCAACACCCTCCGATTCGTCGGATCTGGCAGTGATCGGGCCCTGTTCGGTTACAACACCGACGTGGCCGGCATCACACGGGCGCTGGCCGCGATCGGCGTCACCGAAGCTCCTCACGTCCACATCCTCGGCGGGGGAGCGACCGCGGCAAGCGCCGTGGTCGCCGCGGCTGAGCTCGGCGCGCTCTCCGTGTCGATCCTCGCCCGCTCGCCAGGCAAGTCCGAATCGCTCGTGGCCCTCGGTCGACGAGCCGGCCTCGCCGTCGACCTGGCCCGCTTCGAGGACGCCGCAGGCCTCCTCGAGCCGCAGCTCGTTCTCAGCACCCTGCCCGGCGGATCCCTGCCGGCGGTGAACTATCCGGCGTCCGTGCGCTCCGGCGCTGCTCTTCTCGACGTCGCCTACGACCCCTGGCCGAGCGAACTCGCGACGCGGTGGGCGGATGCCGGCGGCCCGGTCGCAAACGGACTGTCGATGCTGGTGCAGCAGGCCCTTGTGCAGGTCCGCATCTTCGCCTTCAACGACCCTTTCCAGCCACTGGAAGGCGAGGAGGACGTGCTCGCCGCCATGTTGGCATCCGTCGGTCTGGACGCTCGGGGACTTCCCATCGCCTGACCCCTCCTGCCGGGGCCGTCCGAGGGGGGCCGGGCGCTGTGGAAGGATAGAGCTATGCTTCGTTGGCTCACTGCCGGAGAGTCTCACGGCCCGGAACTCATTGCAATCGTCGAGGGTCTTCCCGCCGGCGTCCCCGTCTCCCTCGACGCCATTCGCGCCGACCTCGCCCGCCGAAAGCTCGGCTACGGGCGCGGATCGCGGATGAAGTTCGAGCAGGACGAGCTGAACATTTCGGGCGGTGTCCGTCACGGCTTCAGCCTGGGCAGCCCGGTCGCCGTGCGCATCGGAAACACCGAGTGGCCCAAATGGGTCGAGGTGATGAACCCGGAACCGGTCGAGGAGACCGAGAAGTCCCGCGGCCGCAGCGCACCGCTGACCCGTCCGCGGCCGGGGCACGCCGACCTCGTCGGCATGCAGAAGTACAACTTCGATGAAGCGCGCCCCATCCTCGAACGCGCCAGCGCGCGGGAGACCGCGGCGCGCGTTGCACTGGGCGCCGTCGCCCGCGGCTTCCTCGCAGAACTCGGCATCACGCTTGTGAGCCACACGCTGTCCATCGGCCCTGTGCGGGTACCCGAGAACAGCGCACTCCCGTCGCCCGCCGACGTCGACCGGCTCGACGCTGATCCGCTGCGCTGCTTCGACCCGGCTACCTCCGAGCTCATGGTCGCCGAGGTGGATGCCGCGAAGAAGGACGGCGACACGCTCGGCGGTGTGGTCGAGGTTCTCGCCTACGGACTGCCGCCTGGACTCGGATCCCACGTGCACTGGGACCGCCGTCTCGACGGCCAGCTCGCACAGGCGCTCATGGGAATCCAGGCCATCAAGGGCGTCGAGGTGGGAGACGGATTCCTCACGACGACCCGCCGCGGTTCCGACGCGCACGACGAACTGTTCTCGATCGACGACGAGATCGTCCGCTCCAGCGACAAAGCCGGGGGGACCGAAGGCGGAATGAGCACCGGAACCGTCCTGCGGGTCCGGGCGGGCATGAAACCCATCGCGACCATCCCGCACTCCTTGCGTACCGTCGACGTCGCAACCGGCGAAGCGGCAGGCGCCCACCATCAGCGTTCAGACGTCTGCGCCGTACCGGCAGCGGGTGTCGTGGCTGAGGCCATGGTCGCCCTCGTCCTCGCCAACAGCGTCCTGGAGAAATTCGGGGGAGACGCCGTCGAAGAGACCAAACGCAACCTCAAGTCGTACCTCGCGGCCATCCCGGCTGGGCTGAAGACGGCGACGGAATCGACGCCAGAACTCCTGTGAGCACGCCAGCGCTCCCGCTGCCCCTCATCCTGATCGGACCGATGGGGGCTGGAAAGACGAAGATCGGCCGGCGGGTGGCGCGTGCGCTCGCCGTGCCGTTCATCGACACCGACAAGCGCATCGTCGCCGATCACGGCCCGATCAACGAGATTTTCGCCAACCACGGCGAGCCGGTGTTCCGCGAACTGGAACGCGACGCGGTCGCCGCCGCACTGGCCGAACCTGCCGTGGTCTCGCTCGGGGG
The DNA here is from genome assembly GCF_046716805.1 of Mycetocola sp. Lineage (GTDB taxonomy): Bacteria > Actinomycetota > Actinomycetes > Actinomycetales > Microbacteriaceae > Mycetocola_A. The sequence continues at coordinate 20,544 of NZ_JBKJWH010000035.1, forward strand.
AGGAGCGGTGCTCCACGCGGAGACCCAGCGTGACCTGGCCGACCGCACCGTCGTCCTGCTCACCGTCAGCGGCGAGGCCGTCGCCGCTCGCATCAAAACCGGCAAGCGTCCGCTGCTGAAGAACGGCGCCGCCGACTGGCAACGCATCTACGACGAACGCCGCCCGATCTACGAACAATTGGCGACCATCAGTTTCGACACCTCGAGCGAGCCGATCGAGCGCATCGCCGACAAAATTGCCGACTGGGCGAGAGGACAAGCATGAGTGAGATCACCACGATCGAGGTCACCGGAACCGACGCGTACAGCATCGAGGTGGGCCGCGGCATTCTCGATCGGCTCCCCGGGATGCTGGGCGACGGCGTCGCGAAGATCCTCCTCGTTCACCCGCCGACCCTCGGCGCGAAAGCAGAACAGCTCCGTGAGAGCCTCGCCGACCGGTACCAGGTGCTGCTCGCCGAAATCCCGGATGCCGAAACCGGCAAACGGGTCGAGGTCGCCGCATTCTGCTGGCAGATCATGGGGCAGGCCGACTTCACCCGCACCGACGCGGTCATCGGCTTCGGCGGGGGAGCCACAACCGACGTCGCGGGTTTCGTCGCAGCCACGTGGTTGCGCGGTGTCCGTCTCGTGCAGGTGCCGACCTCGGTGGCGGGAATGGTCGATGCAGCCATCGGCGGCAAGACCGGCATCAACACCAACGAGGGCAAAAACCTCGTCGGCTCGTTCTACGCCCCCGCCGGAGTGATCGTCGACCTCGACCTGCTCGACACCCTGCCTCGCAATGAAATCCTCGCCGGTTTCGCCGAGATCGCAAAGTGCGGGTTCATCGCCGAACCGGAGATCCTCGACCTCATCGAGGCCGACGTCGACGTCGTCACCGACCCGAACAGCGAGGCGTTCCGCCGCGTCGTCGAACTGTCCATCGCACTCAAGGCACGCGTGGTCAGCGAGGACTTCAAGGAGGGCGGGGTCCGCGAGATCCTCAACTACGGCCACACCCTCGGCCACGCCATCGAACACGCCGAACGGTACCAGTGGCGTCACGGAGCGGCCGTTGCGGTCGGCATGATGTTCGCGGCCGAGCTGTCCCGTCTCGCCGGGCGCCTGCCGGACGCGGTCGCGGACCGGCACCGGAGCATCCTCGATTCGCTCAACCTGCCAACGGAATACCCCGTCGGACGCTGGAACACCCTCCTCGCCACCATGCAGCGCGACAAGAAGGCCCGCGCCGGTATGCTTCGCTTCATCGTGCTCGACGACCTCGCCAAGCCGACGGTGCTCGCCGGCCCCGAAACTGCATTGCTCTTCGCGGCCTACCAGGAGATCGGTTCATAGCCATGACCACAGTCCTCGTTCTCAACGGCCCCAACCTCGGACGGCTCGGCTCGCGAGAGCCCGACGTCTACGGCAGCGGCAACCTCAAGGACCTCCGCGTGCTCCTCGAGGGCGACGCCGCCGACGGCGTCACCGTCGATTTGCGGCAGACCAACGATGAAGCAGAACTCATCAGCTGGCTCTACGAGGCCGTCGACTCCGGTTGCCCGGTGATCCTCAACCCGGCGGCGTTCACCCACTACAGTTACGCGCTCCGGGATGCCGCTGCGCTCGTTTCGAAGGCCGGCCTGCCGCTGGTCGAGGTCCACATCACCAACCCACACGCCCGCGAAACGTTCCGACACACGAGCGTCATCTCCGGTGTTGCGACCGGTGTCATCGCCGGCTTCGGATTCGACTCCTACCGGCTCGCCCTGACGGCCGTCACCCGCGCTGGCTGAGGTCGCTGGGCTTCCCAGTGTGCGGTGTCTTTGGTGAGGCGTCGCGCGGCAGGTAAACTTTCCGAGACGGCCCCGTCGGGCCGGACCTCTTCCCACTGAAATGGAACCCCCTCTTCATGGCATCAACCGCCGACATCCGAAACGGAATCGTCCTTAACATCGACGGCCAGCTCTGGAACGTCATCGAATTCCAGCACGTCAAGCCGGGCAAGGGCGGCGCCTTCGTCCGCACCAAGCTGAAGAACGTCGTCTCGGGTAAAACCGTCGACCGCACCTACAACGCCGGCACGAAGATCGACATCGAGAACGTCGACCGTCGCGACTTCACCTACCTCTACCAGGATGGTGACTCCTTCGTCTTCATGGACGTCGCCGACTACGACCAGCTCACCGTTCCTGGCACGATCGTCGGCGACGCCGCGAACTTCATGCTCGAGAACCAGGCTGTCACCATCGCCCTCAACAACGGCAACCCGCTGTACGTCGAGCTGCCGGCATCCGTCACGCTCGAGATCACCTACACGGAGCCTGGCCTGCAGGGCGACCGCTCGACCGGGGGAACCAAGCCCGCGACGGTTGAGACCGGCTACGAGATCCAGGTTCCCCTGTTCCTCGAGCAGGGCACCAAGGTCAAGGTCGACACGCGCACCGGCGACTACATGGGCCGCGTCAACGACTAGTGAGTACCCGTAGCAAAGCCCGCAAGCGGGCCCTCGACATCCTCTACGGTGCCGATCTTCGTGACTTGCCGTTGCGCGACGCCCTGACGGTCGAGGCGCAGCGCGCAGCGAGCGAACCGCAGCGTGAAGCATCCTGGCTCTACGCCCGCGACATCGTCGACGGCATCATCGACAACGCCGAAGAGATCGACGAACAGATCGAGACGTACGCCCAGGGTTGGACGCTCGCCCGGATGCCCGCCGTCGACCGCGCCATCCTCCGCATCGGCGTGTGGGAGGTTCTCTTCAACGACGAGATCCCCGCGGCTGTCGCGATCGACGAAGCGGTCGAATCCGCCAAGACGCTCTCCACAGACGACTCCGCCGGATTCGTGAACGGTCTGCTCGGCAAAATCGCCCAGGCGAACGGCTAGACGCTTTTCTTCGAACGCCCGCCCATCGCATCCGTGCGCCCGGGCGGGCGTTTCGTCGTTTCCGCGCGCACGCGTGCGGGGCGGTCGGGCGTTGCGTCGGGCGCCCGGTCGGGACTCGCGCGGGTGTTTCGGCGCGCGGCGCAATGACCCGCGCAGGCGGTCGAACGTTTCATTGACCGGATCGCCGCGTATGGGTATCGTGTCCCGGAACATGAGGGGACCCGCGCTGCCGCCTCGGCCAGCGCTTTCGATACCTTTCAAAGGAGAAAATGTGTTCAAAAAATCCCTCATGGCGGTCGGACTTGCCGCCAGCTTCGTGCTCATCCCCACGGCTGCCTCAGCCCTGGACTGTACGAACGTTTCCCGGCCGCCGGCCGCGTGCGGCTCGGTGTGCACCGACGGCCCCGTCATCAAAGGCAACTGGGCCTGGCTGCCCAGCGTCTTCCCCGGAGCCCCTGAGGCCTGGGTAATGATCCCCCCGGGAACAGTGCAGGGAGTCGGTGCGCCCGGCGAAAACGGCAACTACCAGAACGGCAAGGGCTACGCGCTGCTGGTGAATGCCATCTGCGACTCCAACGGTTCCGTACTGGTCAACAGGCAGACTGAGCACGGCATCCAGCTGATGGAGGGCTGCCCCTAGCCACGGCGTGAGTCAGCTGATCAGCGCCTCACGCCTCTCGGCCGTCGGCCGCGCGGCCGGCGGCCGTTCGCGCGGGTGCGCCCGCCTCTTGCGCGGGAGTTCCTTCACCCGCCCGTGGCTGAAACACCTGCGCCAGCCAGCGCCTCGCCGGGGATGACCGCGTCGAGCCTCTTCACGATGCCGGCGACCGCTGCCCGGCCTGCCCGGTTCGCACCGATCGTCGAGGACGACGGGCCGTAACCGACGAGGTGCACGCGACGATCGGATGCAACGGCCGTGCCGTCCAT
>NZ_JBKJWH010000036.1:0-22694 GCF_046716805.1 Mycetocola sp.
GATTGGGTAGAGGCCATCGCGAACAACGAGACGACTGATGATCGCTGAACGTTTCTCTAAGAGCAGTTCAATTAATCGATCGTCACGTCCGCAGGCCGACCGCGTCATGTCATCGACCTTGGATACCTTCGGGTGACGCCGTGGTGCCGGGCCGCCGTTTGTGTCCATGCCGCTACGGGACCGCCAGTCTCCTGCGGGTACACACAGGACGAAACCGGCGCCGGCCACCGAACGGTCCCGACAGATGGGATGCACGGAGCTGTCCTGCCAACAGCCGCGGACGCCGACCCGTCGCGGCACGCCCCGTGCCTCATCCGCGGTCGATTCTCCCCTAGGCTCAGGGCGTGCCCACCCTAGTCCGCCCGCCTTTGCGCCGCGTCATTGCCCTGAACGCGCGCACAGGTGTCCTGCTATTGCTCGTCTTCGGTGTCGTGAGAATCGCCCTCGTGTTGCAGGCCAACATGACCGGAAGCTATCAGGCCGTGAGTATCGTATTTCTGGCAATGATTGCCCTCCCGTGGGTGCTGCTGACTCGCGAGGGGCGACGGGACATCGGGTTGGTGCGTCCGTCGCGCTGGCGCTGGGTGATTCCGGCGGCTGCTGCGGGGGCCGCCTCGGCCGTTTTGGTCCACCTCATCGCCGCGATGCTGTGGGGTTCAACGATCTCAAGTCCTTTCGTCTACATCTCCCTGTCATACGCGAATGTCCCGGCGGTGCTGGAGGACGGCGACCGACTGGTGTTCTTCATCATCTTCGCCATCATTGGGATGCTGTTCAGCCCGGTCGGCGAAGAGATCCTGTATCGCGGCCTCGCGCACGAGGCGCTAGCCAACCGTTGGGGCAACCGAGGAGCGGCGCTCATCGACGCTGGCGCGTTCGCGGTCACTCACCTCGCGCATTTCGGTCTCGTCTTCGTCGCTGGAGCCTGGGCGTTCCTGCCGCTTCCCGCTGTGTTCTGGTTCGCCGCAATGTTCCTGGCGTCCCTGACGTTTTACGGTTTCCGTAAGTTGACCGGCTCGTTGGTGGGTGCGATCGTCGCCCACGCGGGTTTCAACCTCGCGATGAACTGGGTGATCTTCTACCTGGTGCTGGTGTAAGACCCGAAACCCAGACCTGCTCGGCACACGTCTGTGTCGGCCTGTTCGGCTTGCGCCCGCGGACGTGCGGCCGTCTCTGTGATGCGGACTCGGCCTATTCCGCCACGATGACGTCGTATCCCGCTTCGGTGAGGCTTCGGCGCTGTTCTGTGGTGGCGGCGGAATCCGTGATTACGGTTGAAAAAGCGCCACGCTGGCCAATCGCCGCGAATGCTCGCTGGCCGATCTTCGATGCGTCCGCAACGATCACCGGATGTGTCGCCCGGGATGCCATCAGCGCGTTCACCGCTGCCTCGCGTTCGTCGTGCGACGTGGGGCCCACCAAAGCGTCGACGCCGTTCACGCCGATAAACGCGAGATCGAGGGTGATGCTGCTCAGCACCGTGTCGGTGTAGGCGCCCACCAGCTCGAAGGAGCGCGCGTGCACGACCCCGCCTGTCACCACCGTCTTGATCTGGGGCCGCATCGCGAGCTGCATGGCGATGTTGAGGGCGTTCGTGACCACGGTGAGGCCGGGATCGGGCGAGGGTGCCATGATGTCCGCCCGCGCCATGAGCGCCTCAGCAATAGCGGTGGCCGTCGTGCCGCCGCAGAGACCGATGACGGCCCCGCGCGGGACGAGCTCACTTGCGGCTCGAGCGATTGCAGTCTTGGCCAGCGCGTTCTGCTGGTTCTTGTATCTGATCGGGAGGTCGTAGGCGACCGAATGGGCGGACGCACCACCGCGGGTGCGGGTGAGCAGCTGCTGATGCGCGAGCGCGTCGAGATCGCGGCGCGCAGTCGCGGGTGAGATTCCGAGGCGGTCGACGATGGTGTCCACCTCGATCTGTCCGCTCTCCGCGAGCAGGTCGAGGACGACACTGAGGCGATCTTCCCTATTCATTCGCCTGCCCGATGTGACTGGTCGGATGATTCGTCGAGTCGGTGTCGGCCGTTTGGGCGAAGAGCACGAGCAGGCGTGCGGCCTCGTCGCGCACGGCGGTGCGGCCGATGGCGATGTATTTCCGGGAGTCCACGACATCCGGGTTGGCGGTGAGGTAGGTGCGGATCGCACGGGTGAATTGCGCGTTCAGGTGGGTCGAGACATTGACCTTTGTCAGCCCCGCCCGGATGCCACGCACGATCGTCTCGTCGGAAACGCCCGACGACCCATGCAACACGAGCGGCACCGGCACAACACCCGCAAGCCGGGAGACGAGTTCGAGATCGATTGACGCGGTGCGCTCGGTCATGGCATGGGAGGATCCGACCGCGACGGCGAGAGCGCCCACCCCGGTTTCGTCGACGAAGCGGGCTGCCTCGTCCGGATCCGTGCGCACGCCTGGCGCGTGGGCGCCGTCCTTGCCGCCGATCTCGCCGAGCTCCGCCTCCACGAGCACGCCCGCCGTTTCGGCATAGGCGACGACCCGCCGCGTGGTCGCGACGTTCTCGGCGAAGTCGAGCTTCGCCCCGTCATACATCACGGAGCCGAAACCCCTGTCGATCGCCCGGAAGGCAAGCTCCGGGTCTTCGGCGTGGTCAAGGTGCACCGCGATATCGGCGGTCGACGCCTCGGCGATAGCGAGGGTTGCGGCGGCGATCGGCTCGAAAGTGCCGTGGTAGTGGATGGCGTTCTCGGACAGTTGCAGGATCACGGGCAGCCCGGCCTCCTCGGCCGCCGCGGCTAGCGCCTCCGCCGTTTCGAGGTGGAGCACGTTGAACGCGCCAACGCCGCGGCCTGCGCGTCGCGCCGCGTCGAGGATCGATCGGGTAAAAACGAGTGTCATGGCAGATCCTTCATTGTGGTGACGAGCATCTCATCAGCCAGGGCGGCGGTTTGGTCGGAGAGGTCGCCGGCGAGCGCGAGCTGCTCGGCGAGGGAGCGGACGGCATCGTCCCAGACCTGGCGAGCGAGGGCGTCGCCGGATTCCGCCGCCGCGAGCACTTCACGCGCGCCGGGAACGATGATGCCCATGCCGCCGAGTACCGCCGGGCGATCGCTCGACGAGCCCAGGAACACTGACCCCCGCTGCGATGGGATGCACGTCCGGCACCTCATCGAGGTGCGCGCGTCCGAGAGCGGCGAGCGAGGCCACTATCGATCCTGCCGGATCCGATCCGCCGTGCGGCGTCGGGGTGCGCCGGAGCCCGATCACACGGCCGTGGCGGTCGATGAGTGCCGACTTGGTGTCGGTGCCGCCGACGTCGAAGGCGAGCACCGCCTCGCCTGGCCCCAGATTCGTGACATCCATCAGGCGTCGAGCACAACCGATCGGGTGAGGTTCCGCGGCGCGTCGGGGTTGAGTCCCTTAGCCACGGCCCGGGCGAGTGCCACTCGCTGTGCCCGCACGAGCTCGGCCATCGCGTCGAGGCGGCCGGCTTCGAATCGTGCACCGGTGACGGCAATGTCTTCGGCGAGCCCTGACGGCGCCTCTCCGAAGTGCCAGGTCACACGATTGGGCGCGGCGATCGAGATCGGTCCGTGCCGGTACTCCATGGCCGGATACGACTCCGTCCACGATTGCGAAGCCTCGCGCATCTTCAGGGCGGCTTCGTGGGCCAGGCCAACCGACCAACCACGGCCGAGGAAGGTGTACTGTTCGGCGTCGACGATTTCAGGGTCGAGCTCTTCAGCGAGAGCCCGCTCGGCATCCGCGATCGCTCCGTCGAGCTCTTCGCCCAGTGAAGCACGGAACAGTGCAAGGGCGGTCGTCGCGAATCGAGTCTGCACGACCGACTGCTCGTCGGCGAACGGGAGAGTCACCGCCTCATCGACGAGATCAACGAGCGGCGATGACGCGTCCCCGATGACACCGATCGTGCGCACCCGTCCGCGAAGCCGTTCGACGAGCTCGAGGACCTCGGTTGTTGTGCCGGATCGAGTCAGGGCAACGACGGCGTCATATCCGCGATCGATGAATGCTTCGGATGCCGTGAACGCGTCAGTCTCACCGTGCCCGCCCGTCTCGCGCAGCCACGCATAGGACTGTGCCATGAACCAGGACGTGCCACAGCCGACGACAGCGATGCGGGCGCCACGGCTCGGCAGCAGCGCCTGCTCACTCGTGAGCGTGGCCGCTCGTGCCCAGGTTTCAGGCTGGGAGGCGAGCTCCTGCGCCATGTGCGCAGCGGGGGCGGGGGCTGACTGGTTGATCACGTGGCGGCTCCAGACGACGATGCAGAAGGTTCGTGCTCGGGGCGCGAACCGATGATGGACACATGATTGCAGATGAGCGGTAGATCCACCTAACGATCACTTCGACGCGCTCTGGTTTGGTGATCATGGATAGGCCCGCCGGCCGCACCACGTCGCCGATCGAGCCGTGTATGAAGCCGTTGCTCCTCGCTAATCGGACGGGAAGAGGCGTTGGGGAGGAGGGTTGCTGTCGAGAACGTTGACCGAGATCAAGGTGACACCCAGATCGCATACTCTCCTCAGTAACCCGTGAAGGGCAGCTTGATCGAGTACCGGGCCGGTGAGGGTTGTTGTCCCATCGGTTTCGTTGGTCAGGGTAAAACCTTCGAACCAGTCGCTCCATCTCTGGTCAAGCTGCCCCACGAGACGAATCTCATATCGGCCAGGGTCGGCGGCCCGGGTCATTTGTTGTGCGTTCATATGCTGGTCCGCCGTCCTTGGAATCCGCTCCAGGGTTCAGACGGCGGCAGTTGGGTCGAGGTTGGATTGGTTCTTGGTGAGGATGGGCGCGGCGGCGGTCTTCTTGTGGTTCGTCCAGAGCGAGTAGCCCAGCCAGATCAAAGCGAGTCCCATGGGAATGGCGGCGATTCGTTCGAGGGCGTGGGGAAGCAGCGCGCCGGCCACTGGAGTGATGGCGGCGGCGGCGATCAGCAGGATGCCGCCTCCGCGTGAGAGTACCCGCGCGCGGATGATGGCAATACCGAGCAGCAGGGCGCCACCGACGTAGAGCACGGCCCCGACAAGGGGGAGTGCGGCGAGAAGGCCCAGGTCCGTCTCGGCCGGGTATCGGCCGAACAGACCGACGAAGTCCACGGCGAGCTGTGGAGCGTCGGCAACGAGCAGAGGTGCGATGAAAGCTTCGGCGAAGTTGAAGGCCGCCTGCAGGATGAAGAAGAACCCGAACATCAGGGAGCCGATCAGTCCGAGCACTCCGACCTGCCGAACCTGTCGAAGGTAGATGCCGGAGAGGCCGATGATCCCGAGGACGGCCATGCCGAAGCTGAGGATGTGGACGGTCACCCAGGTTTGGGTGGACAGCGACGCAACCACGTCGGGTGGGTGGATGAATTGGATGACGATGTAGATCAGTCCTGAGAGGGCGGCGGCAACGGCGGCCGCTCGGGTGAGGGTGGAACTGGTGATGCTCATGATGGCTCCGATGTTCTGAGTTGCCCCGGGCGATCGCCTGAGGACGAACCGAATCTACGACGACACATGGTGACGCGGCATCACCACACCGGGTCATGGTGTGGTGATTATGTGGGAGCCTGTTCAGATCAGTCCCAGCATTTCAGCGCGCCGCACGGCCCCGGGGCGGCTCGTCACATCGAGCTTGGAGAAAATGTGTTTCGTGTGGGTGCGCATGGTGTTCAGAGACACGTAGAGTTCGCGGGCGATTTCCGGGCCCGTCATCTCGGTTGCGAGGAGTCTCAGCACGTGGAGCTCGCGCTCGCTCAGGGCGTCCGCTATGGGTCGCTCTATCTGATCTGTCCCTTCGGTTTGACGGAGTGCCTGGCTGAGCCGGCGAACGTAGTCAGGGCGGATGCTTCCTCCTGCGGCCGCACGGAGCAGCCGCAGCATCGGTGGGCCCTCGTCGATGAAGAGCCGGACATAGCCTTCGGGCTCTGCCTGAACGAGAGCACGTTCCAGCGGTCCGATCGCCAGCGCGGTTTGGCCTTGCGCTTCCAGTGCGAGCGATTGAAGGACAAGGATCTCGTTGACGGCACCGGTTCGCCCACCAGTCTCCGCGGCGACGAGGAGTCGACCCAGCAGTGCGGTCGCCTCCTGCATCGCGCCAGATGCATGGTCGGCTCGGTGTTGCGTGATCAGCACTCTTGCCAGGGTGATGTGCCCGAATTCGTTGAGGTAGCTCAGCTCGTCTGTGCTGGATAGGCCTTGTTCTTCCACCCAGGTCAGTGCATCGGACAAACGTCCTTGTGCAATCCGCACGCGCGCCTTCATGGCTCCGATGGGGCTCACCTCCGGGAAGAAGCCACGCCGGTAGTGGTGCTCCGCCTCCGTGAGCAGGTCGAAGGCGGCGTCGAACTGGCCTTCCGCCACCCGAACTTTCGCCATCGCGATAAACCATCGGTAACGGTGCTCGTGAGAGAACGCGCCTTCCCCCAGCGCCTCGCTGGCGGCCAGGTGTTCTTTTGCAACGGAGAGTTGGTCGCGCTCCCGGAACACATCACTGATTCCAGCGTTGAGGTCCGCGGTCGGTTCCCCACCATTACCGAGCTCGATCGCCTCACGCAGCGCTTCCTCATATGCTCGTTGGGTTTCCCGGAGGCGCCCCAGCGGCGCCAGCATATCCGCGATCACCATCGTCGTGCTGAGTGCGTCCGTCAGGTTTCCAGCCCGGCGCAAGCTCGAGCTGCTTTCCTCGAATGCCCTCAGGCCGGCCTCGAGGTCTCCACGTGCCCAGGACGCAATTCCCAGCAGGCCGGCCGCGGCACCGTGCCCAAGGTCATCGTCGGGCCTCGAAAGATCCATTGCTTTCTGAGCCTGTTCGTTCGTCCCACTCAGATCTCCCTTGGCCAGAGCTACGGCGGCGCGGTAGAGGGCTATGGTCACGGGGAGGTTATGCAGTTCCTCGCTGGACTCTGAATCATGCGCAGGCTTCCCCTCGTCGCTGATGGCGGACAGCACCCGTTCTGCGTCCGTCAGCTGAGGTTCGACGGCGTCCACATCGCCCGCAACAAGTGAAGACCACGCGGCGAAGACACCGAGCACAGGCCTTCGCGCGATGCTGTCCTTGGGCAACATGGTGAGCCACCTGAGGAGCGTAACGTCGTGCCTGCTCTTTCGGATGCTCGGGATAGTTGCCTCGATCAGCCGAGCTGCTCGCTGGAAGTCCGAGGCAGCGAATGCATGGCGTACTGCTTCCTCGGGCAACCGGTTGATCTCGAACCACCCGCTGGCGCGGCTATGGAGAGCTGAAACGTGCTCCGGGCCCTGCGCGAGTAGCCGTGAACGGAGTACATCGGCGAAGAGGTGGTGATACCGATACCACTCACGTCGGTCATCCAGTGGAACGACGAAGAGGTTGGCCCGTTCGAGGTACTCGAGCATTTCGCTACCTCCGCTATGCCCGGTGACCGCGTCACACAATGGGCCGCTGAGTCGCTCGAGAACGGCGGTCTGGCCGAGGAACTCACGGACAGATTGTGGCGCCCGTTGCAGAACCTCTTCGATGAGGTAGTCGATGATGAAGCGGTTGCTGCCGGTGAAGGCTGCGATGAAACCGGCGACGTCGGAATGCTCTCGCATGGACAGAGCGGCGAGCTGAAGACCGGCGACCCAGCCCTCCGTGCGCGTTTCCAGCGCAGCGACGTCCTCGTGCGAAAGCGACAACCCCATCACTTCGTTGAGAAATGCTGCTGCCTCGTCGGGTGTGAAACGCAGGTCGACCGCTCGCAACTCCGTCAGTTCGCCCCGGGCGCGCAGTCGGGCCACCGGAAGAAGCGGATCAGAGCGGCTCGAGATTGCGACGTGCAATGTGGATGGCAGATGATCCAGCAGGAAGGTGACCGCGTCGCGGACCGTCGCTTCTTCGATGAGCTGGAAATCGTCCAGAACCAGGATGACGTCGTTCGAGCTGCGGATGATGTCGTTGATCAACGCCGTCAGGGTCGCCTCGACGGACAGCTGGGTGTTGCTGTCGTCTGAACCGACATCCGGATCGGCCTGGTGAAGGGAGGCGGTGAGGTAGGTGAGGAACCGGACTGGGTCGTTGTCGCTTTCATCGAGCGACAACCAGGCCACTCTCACCTGAGGATCCCGTTGGCGCGTCTGGGCGACCCATTCGCTGAAGAGGGTGGTTTTGCCGAATCCGGCTGGAGCGGAGATGAGGGTGAGTTTCCGACCCGCGCGAATTCCCTCGTCCAGCTGATCGATGAGGCGGGGACGGCGGACAGCTTGGGGGCGCGGCGGAGGTACGAAGACTTTCGTAGCCAGGACTGGCATCGCCATGTCTTCAGTCTAGGGCGGGCGTGTGTACTCGTTCATCGATTCGAGGCCGTGCTCGATTGACGATCTCTAGGGCACGGGGCGCACGCGCCGTGTTGAGTCTCGTCTGCGGGTATGCCGTGCGGGACGAGCGCTGGACCGGAACCCGGGGCGCGACGTGCGACGCCTTCCGACCTCAACAAAGATGGAGTCCGCGCTCAGGACGGAGCAAATCGTCGGCATCAGGGAACTTATGGAGCAATGGAGGGCCACACGCGATGACGGCCCGCGGCCCAACTATCTCTTCCACGTCCGCTAACCGCAGCCCAGGTGTGGTCACGGCCTGGTCGAAGTGCCTCATCAGGACTGCCTTCGTCGCTGGAAGGTTACGACAGGGCGCGTCGAACAACCCGGCGTGGTGCTGTCGATGGAACTCGGATCCCTGCCCTTCCAGCGTTCGCGGAGAAACAATAGCTGAGACAAGAGTCGAATATCCATGCGGATCCCTGTCGCAAACGAATCGGTCAGGCCCGATCCGGGCCATCGTATCCCTGTACGTCGATACTTCCAGGAGTTACCATTCGCATCAAAGGCCAGCGCGCCTGCGAAATGAGGAGCCCACCATGATGTGGGGAATGGGTTGGGATATGGGCTGGTCGTGGCTGTTCGGGCTGCTGCTGCTGGCCGGAATTGTGCTGCTAGTTGTGCTTGCCGTGCGCGTGTTCGGGGGAGAGAGCAGTCGTAGTGGGGGTCCTGGCGCAACTGGGCCGGCATCCGAACCAAGTCGCGCTCGCCAGATCCTCGACGAACGATACGTCAGAGGCGAGATGACGACCGAGCAATATCGGGAACAGATTCATGCACTCAGCGAGAACCCGTAGTGGAACCGATCAGTCGCCGCGGCGCGCTGACGCTGGGCGGGTTGGGTCTGGTCGGCATCGCGGTTGGTGGCGTCGGCTTGCTGTGGAGTTCGTCGTCAGCAAGAACCGCACAGCCTCTCGCCGGAGAAAAACTCCGAGAACCGCCAGAACTGCGCAGCGCGAACGGTCGGCTGCAGCTCCGCCTGGACGCAGCCCAAGGCACGGTCGAGATCGGCGGGCGCAGCGCCACCGCCTGGAGCTTTAACAGGGGTATACCAGGACCAACCCTCCGGCTGAAGGCGGGGGACTGGCTTGGTCTGACCCTGCACAACGGTCTTGACAAGCCAACAAACCTGCATGTGCACGGCCTGCATGTGTCGCCTGAGGGCAACGGCGACAATCCTTTCGTGATGGTGGAGCCGGGTGAGACCTTCGACTACGAGTATCAACTGCCTGCGGATCATCCGCCGGGGGTGTTCTGGTATCACCCACACCACCATGGCTTTGCCGCCGATCAAATTTTCGGCGGTCTCTATGGGGCGATTATCGTCGAGGATCCCGAGACCATCGAGGCAGTGAGGGAACGGGTGCTCGTAATCTCCGACATCACCGTAGACGGGCAGGGACACATCCCGTCCGTCTCTCCGATGGAGCAAATGATGGGCAGGGAGGGTGAACTCGTACTTGTCAACGGCCAAGTGAACCCCCGGCTGAGCGCTCGACCCAGCGAGCGCGAACGGTGGCGAATTGTCAACGCTTGCGTCTCCCGGTACCTGCGACTTCAGCTCGACGGTCAGCGGATGCAGCTCCTTGGTATCGACTCGGGCCGGTTCGCTACTCCCAGAACCGTGGAGGACATCGTGCTCACACCCGGTAACCGGGCGGACCTTTTGGTCACAATGGTCGACGGCACGGCGGTGCTCGAGACGCAGCCCTACAACAGGGGCAGTGCCGGGGCGATCATGGGTGGAAACGAACAGCCACGTTCAGGCACGGCCGCCGGCCGAGCCCGGTTGGCGACCTTGACCGTAACGGGCGAGTCGGTGGCGGCAGTACCTGAGGTCCCGGTTCAGCCGACGCCTCGAGACCTTCGCGGCTCGGCCGTCACAGCCCGGCGAGAACTCACCTTGGCTATGGGCATGGGGGGAATGGGGTCGGGCGGCTTGATGAGCTTCACCATCAATGGCCAAGAATTCGACGGAGAGCGAGTCGACATCATGGTTGAAGCGGGCAGCGTCGAGGAATGGACCCTGACGAACACGAGTTCCATGGATCACCCGCTGCACCTGCATGTATGGCCGATGCAGGTCGTGGGAGCTGATGTTGGCGGGTCGGACCCAGCGATCTGGCGAGACGTCGTGAACGTGCCCGCGCGCGACCAGGTCCGGGTTCGGATTGCCTTCGACGACTTCAAGGGACGCTCCGTCTACCACTGCCACATCCTCGACCACGAAGACAACGGCATGATGGGCGTGATCGAGGCACGTTAGCTGCTTGCGCCCCCACTAAACCACCGATCCGATCGATATCTCCCGTTGGCGGGGGCGACGGGGTGCTCCCAATCCGATGGGGTGCCAGTGGTGAACGAATCGATCCATGGGCTATGCAGTAGTACGCACCATGGCCCCTGCAAACCTTCGCTGAGCCGGTTTGTCGCAAAAGGTTGTACCTGCAATCAAAAGGAGGTATATTAGTTGTAGCGACAATCGATTGCGGTTCTATTGAGAAGGAGAGATCACTTGACAACTGTCACCATATTCGGATCCGGCAACATGGGAACCGCTATCGCAGGCGTCGTTGCCGCCGGCGGCGCATCCGTCCAGCACATCGCATCCGCTGACGATGCCACCATCATGGGCGACGTCGTCGTTCTCGCCGTGCCCTACTCGGCACTCGTCCCGATCGCCGCGAAGTACGCCAGCCAACTCGACGGCAAGATCGTCGTCGACATCACCAACCCCGTTGACTTCCAGACCTTCGATTCACTCGTCGTCCCGGCAGGAGGCTCCGCGGCCGCCGAACTTGCCGAAGCGCTTCCGGCCTCGAAGGTTCTCAAAGCCTTCAACACCAATCTCGCCGCGACCCTGGCTTCGAAGAAGCTCGGCATGGTCGACACGACCGTTCTGATCGCTGGGGACGACGCTGATGCCAAGAGCACCCTCGCGGGCCTCGTCTCTGCAGGCGGCGTTAACGCCATCGACGCCGGATCGCTCCAGCGTGCCCACGAACTGGAAGCGATTGGGTTCCTTCAGCTCACCCTCGCTGCCGGCGAGAAGATCCGCTGGACCGGCGGCTTCGGCGTCATCAACTGAGCAGAAAGGGCAGCATCATGACTACGTCGACAGACAAACAAATTCTCGCCGCCGACACCTCGATGGGCGCCGTAACGCTCCGGGTAGGTGACCTGGAGAAGATGGCCGCCTACTACTCACGTGCCTTCTCCATGGAACCGCTCGAGGAGGTCAGCCGCGGCAAAGAGGTCCACCGGGTCCTCGGTCGCGGACAAACGCCACTGGTGAAGCTGGTTCACACTCCGAATCTACCCGGCGTGGATCGGCGCCAGGCTGGCCTGTTCCACACGGCGTTCCTCTTCGAGAGCCCGGAGAGTCTCGCTGCGACGGTCTATCGGTCCGCGCAGGAGCCATCCGGCAGTTTCGTCGGTTCGAGCGATCACCTCGTCAGTGAAGCGTTCTACTTCACCGACCCCGAAGGGAATGGTGTCGAACTGTACACGGACCGCGACCGGTCGCTGTGGATTCATGACGGCTCAGAGATCCGGATGACGACCAGCTTCCTCGACCCGAACACGTACCTGCAGAAGAACCTCACACAGAGCGCCCTCGATGCCGGCCCGACGCTTGCCGGAAAAGTCGGACACATACACCTCCAGGTCGGCGACGTGGACACGGCGAAAGCGTTCTATGTCGACGCCCTCGGCTTCGAGACGACCCAGACCGGATACCCCGGAGCCCTTTTCGCATCGGCCGGCGGCTACCACCACCACATCGCCATGAACATCTGGAACAGCCAGGGTGCCGGCCCTCGCGCAGCCAGTCTCGGCCTCGGCGACGTCGCCATCACTGCGTCGAGTGCCGACGATCTGGAGGCGTTGCAGGGCCGGTTGAAGAATCGGTCGATCCCATTCGGTTCCGACGGACGATCCGTCACCGTCACTGACCCTTGGGGCACGCGGGTCACCGTTGCCCTGTCCGATCTCACGACCGAGGAGCTGCTGGCTCGATGACTATGACTTCTCTGCACGCTGAGTTCAGCCCCGACTGGGCGTCAGGCATCGCCTCCGGTCCCGCGGTCGCCGTCCTGCTTCACGGCTACGGCTCCAATGAGCGCGACCTCGCCGGCCTTGCCCCCGCCTTGCGACTTGCGCTGCCGTGGGTGTCGCTTCGGGCACCAATCGCTCTCGGACATGGGGGAGCGGCGTGGTTCACCATCACGACTCCCGGCGACCCCGACGCCGAGCCGGTCGTCGAAGCCACCGACGCGATCTGGACGTGGATCGACTCTCACGTCCACCCGGACACGAAGGTCGTTCCGATCGGGTTCTCCCAGGGCGGCCTCATGGCCAGCCAACTGCTCCGCACCCGCCCGGAGCGGGTCGTCGCGCCCGTCATCCTCGGCGGGTTCGTCCTGGGTGCTCCGCAGCCTGGGGATGACCAGCTCACCGGCAATCGTCCCGCAGTGTTCTGGGGCCGCGGTGCCGAAGACCGCGTAATCACCGTCCCCGCCATCGACCGTACGGCCGAGTTCCTGCTGGGGCACAGCTCTCTCCTCGAGCGGGTCTACCCGGGCCTCGCTCACGGTATCAGCACCGCCGAACTCGATGACGTCCGCAACTTCCTCGTCATCCACGTCGGCTCCGACGCGGTGAACGAACCCGTGGCCCGTCGATGAGCACGGCCACCCCGTTCGAGATCGGGATCTTCACCTTCGGCGAACTCACCAAGGATGCCGACGGTAGACCGATCTCCGCGGCCCAGCGCCTGAGCGATGTACTCGAGTGGGCTCGCATGGCCGATCAGGCCGGCCTCGACGTTTTCGGCGTCGGTGAGCACCACCGGGACGACTTCGCCATCACGTCGCCTCAGATGGTCCTGTCGGCTGTCGCCGCTCAGACCAACCGGATCCGCTTGACGAGCACCGTCACTGTGCTCTCCAGCGCTGACCCGGTGCGGGTCTTCGAGGACTTCGCCACTCTCGACCTCCTGAGCCAGGGACGCGCGGAAATAACTGCCGGTCGTGGCGCTTACGTCGAATCGTTTCCCCTGTTCGGGCAGCCGCTTGACCGGTACGACGAATACTTTGACGACCGCCTGAACCTGCTCCTGCAGATCCGGGAGCAGAACCCGGTCACCTGGGCCGGAACGACCAGGGCTCCGTTGCACGAAGCAGGGATCTGGCCGCGCCCGATCCAGGACGATCTCCCAATCTGGATAGCCGTCGGCGGGACGCCCGGCTCGGTCGTCCGCGCCGCCACCAAAGGTCTTCCGCTCTATCTGGCGATCCTCGGCGAACCGGAGCGGTTCGCTCCCCTCGCAGATCTTTATCGACACACGGCTGAGGAGATGGGGAGGGAACCGCAGCGAATCGGGGTGACCTCGCACTTTTACACCGAACCGACGTCGCAGGGTGCCCGTAACACGTTCTTCCCGCACTATTCCTCGTACATCGGCCAGAACATGCCCCGCCCGGGCCGCCTCGATCGCCAAGCCCTCGAGGCTTGGGCGGGCCCTCGCGGGGCCCTGTTCGCTGGCAGTCCGGCCGAGATCATCGATAAGATTCTGTGGGAACACGAAATCCTTGGCCACACGAGGTTCCTTGCGCAGGTGGGTCTAGGCGGCCTCTCGCAACGAGACACGCTCGCCTCCATCGAACTCCTCGCGACGGAGATTCTCCCCGCTGTGCGCGCCGCCACCCACGCCCTTGTCTGATCTGGGACGCCTCTCGTCCCCGGCCGACCTTTCCCCGGGGCAGCAGGAGCGCGAAACGGTCATCGAGGCGGAAAAGCTCGCGCCGGGGATGCCGGGATGGCGGCGTTTCGTATGGGCGCTCTTCCTGGCCGGGTTCGCGACATTCAATCTCGTGTTCGCGCCCCAGGCATTTCTTCCCGTGCTGTCCGCCGACCTGCGCGTGACTGCGGATATCGCGGCGGCTACGGTGTCAGCGACCGCGCTCGGGGTTGCCGCCGGTGTTCTGGGATGGGCGAGCATCTCGGACCGCATCGGCCGAGTGCGCGCCATGCAACTGTCCCTCGCCCTGGCCCTCCTGTTCGCGATACCCATCCCGTTCCTGCCGAACCTGGAAGCCGTGCTCGCGGTCCGGTTCGCGGAAGGTCTCGTCCTGGGCGCCGCGCCCGCCGTCGGCATGGCCTACATCGCCGAAAGAGTTCACGCACGCTCGGCCGCGTACGTCGCGGGAACTTTCGTCGCCGGGAACGCCATCGGCGGGATCGTCGGTCGACTCGTGTCAGGGTTCGCGGCAGACCTGGGCGGTTGGCGTCTCGCGTTCGCGACGACAACCATCATTTCTGCCCTGGTGATCGCCGCCTTCCTTATCGTCTCCAGGCGGCTGCGGAATCAGCGGGCGGCTCGCTCGGCCCCGACTGCGGTGGGGATGGCAGCAAACCTGCGTGACCCGTACATGCTGGCGGTCTACCTGCAGGGATTCCTGCTCATGGGTGCATTCGGAGTCATCTACAATTTTTTCGGATACTACCTCCAAGCGGAACCGTTCGCCCTTCCCGCCTCGACAACCAGCGCGCTGTTCATCGTCTACCTCGCCGGCACCCTCGCCTCTCAACGCTCCGGTGCCCTCGCCGCTCGAATCGGCACCACGCGAGCGCTGGTCGCAGGAAGCGTCGCGATGCTCGTGTCACTTCCGGTCATGGCGTCGAACCTTATCCCGGTCATGGTGGCAGGACTGGTGCTGTTCACCGTCGGCTGCTTCACCGCTCACCCCCTTGCCAGCGGACTCAGCGGCCGGTCGGCCCGCGTCGGCCGGGCGCAGAGCACCGCCCTCTACCAAATTGCCTGGCTCGGAGGAACGAGTCTGTTCGGGTGGATCGGTGGCATCGCCTACGCCTCTGGCGGATGGGCCGCGACCCTTGTGCTCGGCGCGCTCCTCTGCATCGCGGCCGCCGCGTCTGCCGCCATCGGCAGTACGGTATTCGCGAAACGTCGGACTCAAGGTGAGCAGGCCCCTGACCCCTCCCGGCCTTGAAGTTCCGAGGACGCACCCTCTACCACTGTCACATTCTCAACCACGAAGACAACGGCATAATGGGCGTCATCGAGGCGCGTCAGCCAGCAGCTTCCCTTGGAACGCCACCAGTCGATATTCCCCGGTTGGCGAGAGTCACGCGGTGATACCAGCCCCGGCGCACGCGCTGGCTGCGTCCTCCGCCTCGCGCCAAGGTTGCTCCTGGTCCTGCACGAGGGTTGTGCATGTATACCCCCACAGGGTATCGTCATACCCCGTGGGGGTACCGGCGTTCGGAAGGAAATGAGACGCTTTACGACCAGCTTGCGCATTGCGTTGCACAGGCAAGCGATCAGGGCGGCGCAACGCCTCTCCAGGGAAAAACCAGGACATCATCACTGAGGAGTACTGACCATGGGCACAACAAACACGACGAACGACCTCGGCCTGACGGACCTGAACAGCGGTTGCACGGGCGCAACGCACAGTGACAGCACTCACGAACACTCAGCAGCGCACTCGACGGCCGCCCACCGTGAGCACTACTTCGTCAACGGAATGACGTGCTCGCACTGCGTTACCAGCGTGACCGAAGAACTCTCCGCACTGCCCGGGGTCGAATCGGTCAAGGTACGGCTTAACGCAGGCGGCACCTCTCAGGTGATGGTGGAAAGTCGCACTGCGCTCGACGTCGATGTCGTCCGCGCTGCAGTGGACGAGGCTGGCTACGAACTGGCTGGCGAAGCAAAGTGAGTACGACGGATGTTGAACTTGACATCGGTGGGATGACTTGCGCATCTTGTGCTAACCGCATCGAACGAAAGCTTAACCGCGTTCCCGGAGTCGAGGCGTCCGTCAACTATGCGACAGAGAAAGCGCGCATCCGCGTGAATGCGGAGATCGACGCGGCGAGGCTGATTGCGGTCGTCGAAGCCACCGGTTACACGGCATCGGTTCCCGCACCTCCTCAAATGGGCACCCCGGCGAACGTCGAACCCGCTGCGACGGAAGCCTCCAGCCTCTTCCGACGTCTGCTGATCTCCGGGGCCCTTGCATTACCCGTCGCCGTCCTCTCGATGGTTCCAGCGTTGCAATTCACGAACTGGCAGTGGCTGGCACTGACGCTCGCCTCACCGGTTGCGGTCTGGGGTGCATGGCCGTTCCATCGTGCCGCGTGGATCAACGCCCGACACAGTGCAGCCACGATGGACACACTCATCAGCGTCGGAGTGATCGCCGCATACGGCTGGTCGCTGTATGCCCTGTTCTTCGGAATGGCTGGGATGCCGGGAATGACGATGAGCTTCACGCTCTTCGCTTCCCCCGGCACGGGTCAACACGAAATCTATCTCGAAGTCGCCGCCGCCCTCACCGTCTTCATTCTCGCTGGTCGTTACTTCGAAGCACGCGCGAAACGGGAATCCGGCGCAGCGCTTCGTGCCCTCCTCGAACTCGGCGCGAAGGAAGCAGTACTTCTCCGCGGTGGGCAAGAAACCCTCATTCCAGTGAGCTCCCTCACGGTCGGCGACCGGTTCGTCGTTCGCCCCGGCGAGAAGATCGCAACCGACGGGCTCGTTGTCGACGGTTCATCCGCTGTGGATATGAGCATGCTCACGGGAGAATCCATGCCCGTCGAAGTAGGGATCGACGACCGGGTCGTTGGAGCGACCGTCAACGTCGGCGGTCGCCTCACGGTCGAGGTCACGAAGGTCGGCGCGGACACGGAACTCGCGCGCCTGGGACGCCTGGTCGAAGAAGCACAAACCGGCAAAGCCGAGGTTCAGCGGCTGGCTGACCGGGTCTCAGGCATCTTCGTTCCCATCGTCATCGGGCTCTCGATACTGACCTTCGTCACCTGGCTCGTTGTCGGCGGGTCTCTGGAGTTCGCGTTCACAGCCGCCGTGGCCACGTTGATCATCGCCTGCCCATGTGCCCTCGGGCTGGCGACCCCGACCGCCCTTCTCGTCGGAACAGGTCGAGGCTCGCAGCTCGGAATCCTTATACGCGGGCCGCAAGTGCTCGAACAGACACGCCGAATCGACACAGTAGTCCTGGACAAGACCGGAACCGTCACAACGGGTCGTATGGCGCTCCTGTCAATGGTGTTGGCCGACGGTCAGGAAGAGAGCGAGCTACTTCGCCTCGCCGCATCCGCGGAGTCAGGCTCGGAGCACCCCATCGCTCGCGCGATCATCGATGACGCACACACCCGTGGGGTCGACGTCGATGCACCCGGGTCCTTCCTCTCCTACGCCGGACACGGTGTGCAAGCGATGGTCGGCAACCATCTCGTTCTCGCCGGCCGTGGCCCCTGGCTACAGACCGAGTGGGGAATCAAGATCCCTCACCCTCTCGCAGAAGCGATTACAGAGAGCGAAAATCACGGCAAGACGGCGGTCGTTGTGGCCTGGGACGGTGAGGCTCAAGGAGTTCTCTCCGTCGGCGACACGGTGAAGCCCACCAGCCGAGAAGCGGTGGAACTTCTCAGACGGCTCAATCTGACCCCCGTGCTCCTCACCGGCGACAACGACGGAGCGGCGCGCGCGGTCGCCGCGCAGGTCGGCGTGGCCGACGTGCGTTCCGGCATCACGCCGCAGGGCAAGCTGGCGGTAATTCGCCAATTGCAAGCCGATGGACACGTTGTCGCGATGGTCGGAGACGGCGTCAATGATGCCGCTGCGCTTGCCGCTGCAGACCTGGGCATCGCCATGGGCGCCGGGACCGACGCAGCCATCGCCGCTGCGGACATCACCGTCATGAGCGGGGACCTTACTGCTGTGGGCGACGCTATCCGCCTCTCCCGGCGAACACTCGGAATCATCAAAGGCAACCTGTTCTGGGCCTTCGCTTACAACGTTGCCGCTATCCCGATTGCGATGTTCGGCTTGCTGAATCCGCTCCTGGCGGGCGCGGCTATGGCGTTGTCATCCGTCTTCGTGGTTTCGAATAGTCTGCGGCTGCGATCGTTCAAAGCGTCCCGGCTCGTCACCCGCCGCGAAGACTCGGTGAACGGGCGCGCACGTGATTTAGCCCACCATCGTTGAGCCATGGACCCGGGACGGATGCAAGCTCATGAACCTTACAGGCGCTATCGCCACGAACCGGGTACCCTAGCGGGGTAACCGATAGGCCGATCCACAATCACGAGGAAGCGAGAGCGAGGTGCGGAAATCTGCGATGAGCCCTCTTCCGCTTGACCGTTTGTCGCCTTTCAACCGAATTTTAGTAGTCGCTCTCCTTCTTGGCGCAGTGCTCATCGGGCTTCTTGCCCTGCACTCCGTCAGCGGTGCACACGGGATCGAAGCTCTCTCATCGTCGACGACTCAATCTCACGCGGACGATGAGACCGCCCATCAGGCAGCGGCAACAGCCGGAGGAGCAGTGACCAGCTTCCAATCCGGTGCAATCACGCAGGATCCAACGGGTGACCAGGAGTGCGCTTCTGACTGCGCCTTGATGGCCATGATGTGCGTCCTACTACTCGTCCTCACTGCCCTCAAACTCCTGGCCAACCATCCCGACCTTCGCCGCCGTCTGATCGGAACATCGACGCGACCCATCGGCGCCGTCGCTGCCGCCAGGCAACACACATACCTTCCGTCATTGACCGTTCTATCCATCAGTCGCACCTAAGCCGAACCCTGTTCTCCCTGCTACTGCTGCTCTTCGGCGCCGTGGCACACAGTGTTCTCGACTTTGAATGGAATGTAACAATGATGAACCCCCGCAAATTTGTCATGGCCGCCGCCGCATTCGCCGCAGCGATCACGCTCAGCGCTTGCTCCACCGGTGGAAGCAGCGACACACCAGCCCCGGCCTCGAGCGCCAGTGCTGAAGCGACGTTCAACGACGCCGACGTCATATTCGCCCAGATGATGATTCCTCACCACGAGCAGGCCGTTGAGATGAGTGACATGCTCCTGGCCAAGGACGGTATCGCCGAGCAGGTCCGCAGCCTGGCGACCCAGATCAAGGACGCTCAACAGCCGGAGATCGACCAGCTCAATGAGTGGCTGGATGCCTGGGGCGCCGACGACAGCATGGGCGGCATGGATCATGGCATGGACGGCATGATGTCCGAGGATGACATGAAGACCCTCGAAGACGCGTCAGGTGACGACGCCAGCAAACTGTTCCTCGAACAGATGGTTGTGCACCACGAAGGCGCAGTCGAAATGGCTGAGACGGAAATCAACGACGGCGTGAACCCTGACGCAATCGAGATGGCTGAGACGATCGTCTCGACGCAGTCGGAAGAGATCAACGTCATGCACAACCTCCTCGGTTCCCTCTAACCTGGGTGGCTTGGGCGCGCGATCGCGCGTCCAATCGGGAGCCGGCTTTGGCTGTGGCTCCCCACTGGGTGGGGTCGTGTGCCCCTGCGACCCCACCCCTCTTATTTCCGCCAAATGGCGATGATCCTTAGGGACATAATGAACAACGAGATTCACTCTCCCGAACCAGTAGCACGCAGTTTCCCCACCCGACGTAGCCTGCGAGTTGAGGCCGCACGGCGACCGCCCGCTTCTCAAACGATACGGTCAGTGCCGCGCCAGACTCCCAAGCGAGTACTCCGCCCAGCCGGACCGCCAACACGAGCTCAGCGATACCGCGGTCTTCGGGTGGCCTTGACGATGGGTCTGATAGTCCCCGGCATCTTTGGCACGTTAGCCCTTCCGGCATTTGCTGTCCCCGGAGAGGAAGCGCCGACCCGGGTCAACGCCATGCTTAGCGGAGATGTCCAGAGCTTCACCGTTAGCTCCGCTGTTCTCAAGAACGACGTCATTCGGGACGGGTACTCGGCCACCACCGCTGAGGAGCTCGCAGCAGCAGCAGCGGCAGCTGCCGAGGCTGCCGCGGCGGCTCAGGCGGCATCAGCAAAGGCCGCCGATCAAGCGAAAGCCAGTGGGTCTGGACTCGGCTCTCGCGACGACGATTCGTCCGAGGTTTTCACAGGGGCCCCAGGGGGGTGGCAGCGACCGGTTTCCGGACCGATCTCGTCGCCGTATGGTCCGCGACGAATCATCTGCAGTGGAGGAGGGTGTTCCAACGGGTTCCACGACGGCGTCGACTTTAGCGAACCGTGCGGCACTCCTGTCCGCGCCGTTTCAGCCGGACGCGTCACGTTCGTCGGGAGCGCCGGTGCCTACGGGCAGCGAGTGATCGTAGACCATGGCGGCGGGGTTGAATCCATCTACGGGCACCTTCAATCCGGATCCTTCCGCGTGTCCGCGGGCGACCTGGTCGACGGCGGGACAACGGTGGCCGCAGTCGGCGCCACTGGAGTTGTCTCTGGCTGCCATTTGGACTTGAAGATCCGCATCGACGGGTCGTTCACCAACCCGACACCGTTTCTCCGCGCCCGCGGCGTTTCAATGTGACCGCTCCATCGCTGCCGTATCGTGCCTTGGCGATGGCTGAGGTCCTCCGCGCGAGATACTGCGAGGACCTCCTGACGAATCGGTCTTTCAACACTTATCCGCCGAACCCTCAAGGAGCAAACGAACTGATATGAATCCTGGAACAATCATCATGGACGGGCAACTGCTTCTCGCTATCCCACTCGCCCTCCTAGCCGGGCTCATATCGTTCGCATCACCCTGCATCCTCCCGTTAGTGCCCGGATACCTGGGATACGTCACCGGGACATCGGGCGAATCTGGAGGGCGGACTAGCGGTTCCGCCGTTTCGCTTACCCGATTGCGGCCTGTCGTCGGCACCCTGCTCTTCATCCTTGGGTTCTCGGTTGTTTTCGTCCTCATCTCTGCATTCGCGGGCACGATCGGAGCGGCCCTCATTCAGTGGCAGGAGCCGCTCACACGTTTGTCAGGGGTCGTCGTCCTCGTGATGGGATTGGTCTTCGTCGGACAGGTTTCCTGGTTTCAGCGGACGTTGAAGATTCCGATTCAGCCTCGAACCGGACTCGTCGGAGCGCCCATTCTGGGGATGATCTTCGCCATAGGTTGGACACCATGCTTCGGCCCGACCCTGATCGCAATCAGCGCTCTGAGCCTTCAAACCGGCTCTTCAGGACGCGGCGCGCTCCTCGGCCTTGTTTACTGCCTCGGTTTGGGCATCCCATTTCTCGCCCTCGCTCTTGGATTCAGCTGGGCGACGCGATCCGTGTCCCTTCTCCGACGTCACATCCGCGGCGTGAACGTTGCCGGAGGGGTGATGCTCATTCTTCTCGGCATCCTCATGATCAGCGGCGTATGGGGCATCATCATGTCCCGCTTGGGAGCAACTATCAACGGGTTCCTGCTCCCGCTCTAACACCATGCCGCAAGACCCCCTTCGAACCACAAAGGATCAGCATGACTCCTCACCACTATTCCCGTAGGCGATCGCGTGTATACGGAACACTCGCAACAGCGATGGCTGCCAGCGCTCTGCTGTCCGGGTGTGCCGGGACGAGCCAGGCCGCCTCGTTCGGCTCGTTCGGGCATGTCCATGCCATCGAAATGGACGTCCAAGCGGGTGTCCTTTACGTCGCATCGCACCACGGCGTCTGGGAAGTGGCTGTTCCTGACTCCGCCGGAGGATTCCCTCAGCACGGCTCCGTCGAGCCACGCCAGGTAGCGGACCGCGCGCAGGACACGATGGGCTTCACGATCACGGCCGACGGCGCCATGTTCGCATCCGGCCATCCCGACCCGGCCGAGTACCCTGATTTCAACCCGCCGAACCTCGGTCTGATTCGAAGCACCGATGGGGCAGAGACCTGGGACCACATTTCCCTGCAAGAAGAAGCGGACTTCCACGCGTTGGAAGCAGTAGCGCTGGACGATTCGAAATTCCGGATCTACGGCTATGACTCAACGGCAGGCATGCTACGAATCAGCGACGACACGGGTGAATCGTGGCGGGTGGGCGCCGACCTGGACGCGTTCGACCTCGCCAGCACCGTCGGTGAACCGGGTGTTCTGTACGCCACAACCCCGACTGGTCTTCAACGAAGCGTGGACGCCGGAATGACCTTCGCACCGTTCCACCCAGAGTCCACGCTAGCCCTCATCGAACCGTTGGCCTCAGGGCTTGTCGGCGTAGATTCCGCCGGCAAGATCTGGCACCAAGTCGGAGATTCTCTGACGAAAGGCGGCTCCGTGAACGGGCAGTTCGACGCGTTCGGTGCCTTCGAGAACGGCGACGACACCTGGCTGCTGATCAGCGATGAGTCAGGGATCGGCGTGAGCAAGGACTGGGGGGAAACCTGGACCAACGTCGTCGCGCGCTGATGACGGCTCAGGGCGTCGTCCAGTCCCATCGCGTTGAGTCGCAGGTTTCAGCAACATCTTCTACCAGTAAGCCCGCAAAGCCGGTGTTGCTACCACCTCTTATTTCCGCCAGAGTTCCCTCGCGAGAGGAGACTCGGTCTTTCAGACGTAGAACGAGGTGTGGGCC